>JANXLQ010000420.1 GCA_025355085.1 Rhodopila sp. | reverse complement strand
AGACTCTTCTTTTGCCCGGCATGATACCGCCGTTATCGGGTCAAATCACAAGTGCCAATGACAATCAGGCGCTCGCCGTCGCTGCATAAGCGATAGGCGCGGTTCGGGGGGGCACCGGGCAACAGAAGCCCCCCCAATTATTTATTCGCCCCGGACCTTGAATCCGCTCCCTGATTTTTCATTCACCCCCGACTTTTCATTCACCCCCGACTTTTCATTCAAATGTATGCCGAATCGCTTGGCGAAACCGTGTGTGCCGTCCGGCGTGATGGTGACCGCGCGCGAGTCGCGTTGGCGTGCGATCCACCCGAGGTCCAGGCAGCGCGAGGCTAAAGCGGCGCCCAGGCGGCCGGCGATATGCGGGCGGCGTTCGCTCCAATCCAGGCACGGGCGGCAGAAGACGCGTTTTCCGGCTACCGGTTCGGCGCCGAAGTCGCACAGAAAGGCGTGGCCGCGTTCGGTGACCTCGCCGCCATCCTGCGATAACGCGATATGGCCGGATGCGGTCAGCGAGTCTGCCAGGGCAACACCGAGCCGGCCGGCCAGATGGTCGTAGCAGGTGCGGGCGGTGCGGAGGGCTTCGCCGCCGCGCCATGTCGATTTGGGTTCGGGGCCGGCGACCGCCATGACGCTTTCCAGCATTTGCCCGACCAGCGGTGAGGCCAGACGGAAATAACGGTGGCGCCCCTGTTTCTCGACTGTCAGCAAATTTGCATCTGTCAGACGTGCGAAGTGGCCGCTGGCGGTCTGTGGCGAGACATGTGCCGCGAACGCCAGTTCCTTGGCCGTCAGCGCCCGCCCATCCATCAGCGCCGTCAGAATGTTGGCTCGGGCCGGATCACCGAGCAGTGCGGCGATGGTGGCCATGCGTGCGATGTCGCTCATGCGGGTGAGTATAAGTCTGGTTGACGAAAAACCGATGGGCGGATTGTTCGGTCGCGGCCGAACCATTGGGGCCGTTCGTCGCTGCGGCCGGGCGGTTTGGCGGTGTTCGCGTCATCGATGAGTGCATTGGCCGGGCCGAAGATAGCGGCTTGCGAGCTGTGCGGACTGGCCGTTTCGCGCGGCCTGGCTTCAGTTGCCGCGTTCTGCGCGCGGTATTTTTTGATCTATATCATAACCAAAACGTAATTACGACTGTCGATGACGCAAGGCGACGGTGCGGAAATATATACGATACTGGCCAAATTCATCACAATTTCTTTATCGATATATAAAAAATAAATATGTTTATATAGCTAATTTTTTACATATTATAATTCGTTATCGAATTATTATTGTATAAAAACTGGAAAAATAACCGTTTTTCATACAAAAATAAGACGTAATGGTGTTATGAAATCTTCAGTAACGCGGTCAGACGCGGGTCACGCCATTCACAATTTCGTGTTGATTGTCATCACTCCTTCGTGAGAAGCCTCCCATTGTAATCACTTTTTCGGGAGTATTCATGAGCGGCACGACATCCAACGGCGCGTCAAACGGATCCGGCCAATTTCAAATTCAAAATGGCCGAATTATTGATCCAAACGGCAATGTATTCAGGGCGCAAGGAATCAATCTTTACGAATCGCAAATGGGCAGCGCAGATCAGGTCCTGGCGGCTTTCCCCGGGCTCAACTTCGTTCGGCTGAATGTTTACAGCTACCAGTCGCCGGACGCCTACTCGGCATTCATCCAAAAGATGACGGCCGCCGGTGTAGTGGTTGAACTTGAGGACCATGCCAACAGCAGCGGCTCCAATGCCGGCGGCGGTGTCGGCAGCGCCTTCACCGGGTCGCAGTTAACAAACGAATTGAATTGGTTTTCGTCGGTGGCGAGTGCCTTCGCCTCTAATCCCTATGTCTGGTTCGGCACGAACAACGAGCCACCGGCCGGCGGATTAGACGTATGGGAACAGCAGACTTATAATGCAGTCCGCAGTACCGGGAATCACAGTCCGGTCATGATAGAGTTGCCCGGCGGCGGCTATCCCGGCTCTACAGTCACAGATTACGGCATGAATCCGAACATCTTTACTTCCATGACCAACATCATTTTGGACCCGCATTACTATGGTTGGGGCTCGGGCTACAGCACGGACCAGCAGGCGGTCAATGCGTCGCTGACCAACCTCGTCCAGGGGGCGCAAACCTTGCGCAGCGCCGACGGCATCGTACCAGTCATCATCGGCGAATACGGTCCATCCACGAACGGCGTCTCGACCGACGGGAATGCCAGTCAGGTGTTGCAGGCCGTGCATCAGTCCACCGTAACATCCGGTGACGTCGCCTGGGGGTGGAATTCCGGCGTGAACGACAACCTCACCGACGGTTCCGGAAACCTCACCTCCTACGGACGGGAAGTGGCTGGGTCGTTTAACACTAATCCCGCTCCCAGGCCCCCGTCGCCTGTTCCCACGGTAACTCCATCGGCCAACAACACCGTGGTCAAAGCGGGTTCGACCGGCGCGATCGTCGATGCCAGCGGTAATAAGTGGACGATTACCAACGGCGGACAGGTCGCGGTCAATGGTGTGGCCGATGCCACAACAGCCAACGTGGTCGAGATCGCCAAGGTCGGCGGAACGGTCTGGCAGGAGAACACCGCCAATCTTTGGTGGGGTAAGACCAGCCCAACCGACACCTGGAACGGCCAAACCGCGACCAGCCCGTTG
>JANXLQ010000419.1 GCA_025355085.1 Rhodopila sp. | reverse complement strand
ACCTTGCCTGCTCGCCGAGTAGCCCGCGCCGCCCCCTTACCGCTTCGCGCGCGTACCTCGGCCTCAATTGACGTAACGTTGGCCATAGTATGCTCCTGAATGACAAACGCCGGCCTCCAGGGGTGCCGACGCGCGGGGGGCCTTTAGCGCAGGGTGGGCCGGGGAGCAAGCGTTATGGCGGTCGGCTGGTATGACATCGGGAGTTCATCGATCTGACATCTGGCTGTCATCGATCGCGGGGTAGTGCCGAAGTAACTGATCAGGGGAGATCGCAGTATGCTTCGCAGACACGCCATGATGATGGGCACCGCCACTTTGGGACTGGGTTTGTCTCGCGCCCGTGCCGAATCGCTAACCGAATTCCGGGTTGGCATCCTGGGCGGCGAGAATACCCAAGACCGCCTGACCCGCTACGACGAATTTCAGAGGCTGCTCAGCGAACACCTGCGTATGCCGGTCAAACTTTTCCCCGCCGCCGACTATGCCGGCGTGATGCAAGGTATCGCCGCCGGACAACTTGAAGTCGCGGGCTTTGGAGCCTCGGGTTTCGCCGGAGCATGGCTGGATTGCAAATGCGTGGAGCCGGTGGTGGTGCCGCAAGAGGCGGACGGGTCCACTTACTATTACTCAGTGATGGTCGTACGCGCCGACTCGCCGATCAAAACGGTTGAGGACATGAAGGGTCACTCGCTGGCCTGGGCCGATCCGAATTCAACGTCCGGGTATTTGATCCCTAGCGCCACGCTAAAGACAAAGGGGATCAACCTCGCTGACGGGGCGTATTTCTCGCGCACGGGTTTCGCGGGTGGGCATGAGCAGGGCGTGGTCGCGGTGCTGAACAAGCAATACGATGGCGCGGTGACCTGGACATCGGGTCAGGGCGACATAGCGGAGGGCTACACCCGCGGCAACCTGAGGTCGATGGTCGATAAGAAGATGCTGAAAATGTCGGACATTCGGATTATCTGGCAGTCGGGTAAGATCCCGAACGGTCCCTGGGCGATACGAACGGCTGTTTCGGCGGATGTGAAGACGTCGTTCGCCGAATTCATGCTCGATCTGCCGAAGTCGCACCCGAAGGTGTTCGCGGACGTCGAGAAGGGCGCCGGCGTTGGCTACGTGCCGGCGACGATGGAACTTTACCAGGACATCATCGACCTGCGTTTGGCCGAGCGCAGCGGCAATCGTTCTTAGACCATGATCGTTTGAGGTTTAACCCTCTCCCGTGCCGATCATGGTCTAACGCTATGCTTGATCGTTTGAGGTGGAAGCAGCCTCAAACGATCACGTTCTAACCCGTCCTGCCGGGCGGAGGGCCGTCATTCAAAGCCTTGCCGGGCAGGTTTCAACATCGCCCCGCGTCAGACTGACGCGGGGCGATCCTGTGCCGAGTTAGCCGAACACGTCCGGGTTGACCGCGTTGCCTTTATTGGGGTTGCCGTCCAGCACGCCGAGGATGTTTTGGGCTGTCGCGATGGCCATCGCGGCGATGGATTCGACGGTGACGCCGGCCATGTGCGGGGAAGAGATCACGGTATCCAGCGTCAGCAGGTTGTTGCTGACCGGCGTTGGCTCTACGTCGTACACGTCGAGACCGGCGCCGCCGATATGGCCGGACTTCAGGGCTTCATACAACGCCGGTTCATCGATAATGCCGCCACGGGCAGTGTTGACCAGGAATGCGCCTTTCTTCATCAGCGCCAACCTTGCCGCGTTGATCAAGCCGATTGTGGGCGGACTCTTCGGACAATGGATCGAAACGAAATCGGCGCGCGGCAGGGCAACATCCAGGTCGCTGACGGCCTCGCATCCGGCGGCGGCAATCGATGCCTGATCCACATACGGATCGAAAATCAGCACGTTCATGTCGAAGCCGATGCAACGCCGGGCGGAACGGGTGCCGATGCGGCCGAAGCCGATGATGAGGACGGTTTTGCCCGACATCTCCATCGGCAAATGGCCGTGGCGATCGGTCCACTTGTCGTCTTTTACCAGACGATCCATCTCAAAAGCCTTCTTCGCCAGCGAGATCATCAGATGAAACGCCTGTTCGGCGACGCTGGTGGAGTTGGCAGTGCCCGCCACCATTAACGGCACGCGCCGCGCGCTGAGTGCGGGAACGTCCACTGCATCATAGCCGACGCCAATCCGAGCGACGACCTGCATGGCAAGGGCGGCATCCATCTCGGGTTGCTTGAAGGGGGTGCCGGACAGCGCGATGCCGGAGCAGTCCGCGAGTTGCGGCAGTAGATCGGCCTGGCTGATGCCGGCGGGGTAGATGACGGTCTCGATGTCCTCACGGGCGCGCATGATCGCGATGCCCGCCTTGTCCATCGCGTGGGGCAGCATCACTTTGCGTTTGTTCGTGGCCATGGCGTTTCCTTTGGAGTGGTCCCGGGTGGGCCATAGCCGGGGTTGGGGGCGGGCGCCAGATGCGGTTGCGGGATATCTTGGTTGGCAGCACACACGCTTTACACATTTACGAAAGTGCGTATTCCTTAGCTGCGAACAGCCGGGCGATCAGACAGGCCGGATGGGTTCATGTGGCCACCAAGGGCGATCATCTCGGCGATCGGACACGCTTGGCGTGCGCCAACCGATCGCTTGGATTGGCAGTTCAGGCACCCAACGTTGCCGAACCGCGTGATGATGCTACATCCGAAACGAGACGTTTCAATCGGGACCGCTCAAAGCATAGAAAAGCAATCCGGCGTGAAATTCAGGTGATGCCATGACCGCTTACATCGCACTGTTGCGCAAGAAACCGAGCAGCGATTTCGGTGTCGATTTTCCGGACTTCCCCGGTTGTGCGACGGCGGGAAAGACGCTGGAAAAGGCTCGCACGATGGCGGCCGAGGCGTTGGAACTGTATATCGTTGGGATGTTGGGGGACGTCGCCCGCCATGACGGTGACGGGTCAGAACATAGGGCCGTTGGTGTCAGATCAATATTTTCAAATACAAATTCGTCTGTGGCCCTGAAAACAGGGGTGGTTTGAGCAGTTACTAGAATGGTATGCTCAGAAAGGCCTTCCACATATAGCGTCGCGCTTTACGGTCGCCATTGATGGGCTGGTGGCGATGCCCGAGGCAGGGCCACCGAGACCGACCGCAAATCGGCAACTCGCCGGCTTGCGCATGTGGCCGGTCAAAGGGTTCGACGATTTTTGGGTTTACTATTTGGCGCGATCCAACGCCTTGATCGTCGTGCGCATCCTGCACAGCAAGCGAGACATTGGCTTGATCATGGAGGATCAGGCCGTGGAGGAACCATAGGGGTCCTCTACACTACCAACTCCCGCCGCTCTGCCTCCGTCATAGTCCGCAGCAGAGGGTGACATTCCGTGGCGGCGAACCACATTGAGGCTACGGTTCGATCCGAGCCAGATCGCGGGCCTGGAGGCGGCGATTGAAAGGGTCTAGAGGTTCGGCCGCCGACTGGAAACGACAGGACACATGGCCATGACCACCTCAGCTACGGACTTCGACGTTGTGATCATCGGGGCAGGCCCAGCGGGCCTTAGCCTCGCGCGGGCGCTCGCCGATACCGCCCTGTCGATCGCGGTGGTGGAGCGTCAATCGCGCGCGGTGTTGGAAACACCTCCCTTCGACGGACGGGAGATCGCCCTGTCGCACCATTCGGTCGCGTTGCTAAAGCGCTACGGCGCCTGGGACCGCATCCCTGGCCAGGCCGTGTCGCCGATGGCCGAGGCCCGTGTCCTGAACGGGCCAACGTCGCTCCACGCCTTGCGTTTCCATCCCATGGGCCGCGATGACGCGCCGCTGGGCGTGCTGGTGCCGAACCACCTTATCCGCCGTTCGCTGTTCGAGTCGGTCGCTCCGTGCGGAACCGTGCAGCTGTTGACCGAGAAGACCGGGGCCGCGATTGAGACGAACCAGGACTCGGCCACCTTGACGTTAACCGATGGCTCCAGGCTGACCGGCAAGTTGATCGTCGCCGCAGACACCCGTATGTCCGAAATGCGCCGCCGGATGGGGATTTCCGCCCGCATGCGCGATTTCGGTAAGACCATGATGGTCTGCCGTATGTCGCACGACACGCCGCACAATGCGATCGCGACCGAGTGGTTTGGTTACGGCCAGACCGTCGCTATCCTGCCGTTGAACGGGACCGAAGCGAACCCGAACGTCTCGTCGCTCGTCCTGACCTTGCCCGGCCATCAGATCGAGCGTCTGATGGCCCTGGATACCGACGCATTCAGCGCGGAGATCACCGAACGCTATCAGCACCGATTGGGTGAGATGCGCCTGATCGGCACGCGGCATCCTTATCCGTTGGTTTGCGTCTATGCCGACCGGTTCGTTGGGCGCCGCTTCGCGCTGGCGGGCGACGCGGCCGTTGGCATGCATCCGGTCACCGCGCACGGGTTCAATTTCGGCATGCTTGGTGCCGAGACGTTGGCGGGCCTGGTTGCCCAGGTCGCCAAATCAGGCGGCGATATCGGCGGTACATCGGTTCTTGTCCGATATGAGGCACGGCATCGCCGAGCGACGCTTCCGTTATACCTGGGGACGAATGCCACCGCATCGCTGTACACGGATGATCGATTCCCGGCTCGCGTGGCCCGCGATGCGGTGATTTTTGCCGGCGAACTGCTCGCTCCGGTGCGCCGTGCGGTGGCGGCGAGGTTGATGCAGAGATCCGTTAGCAGATCAGGGCGTGCGGCTTAATACCAGCGGGCGTTGCATGGAATGTGCGTGCTGTCCTCGGGGGTGCCGTTCGATCAGCGGCGCGGCGCCCGTGACGGCCTGGAGACCATTTCTGGAACGGTGCGAGTTTGAGGAGCCATTGCAACCTGCTACCCCACCAACTCGCGCCACTCCGCCTCCGTCATCGTCCGTACGCCAAGCTCTGCCGCCTTCCGGGCCTTCGATCCCGCGTCGGTGCCAACTACCACGATGTCGGTCTTTTTTGACACCGAGTCCGTCACTTTCGCCCCCAACGACTCGGCCCGCGCCTTCGCTTCGGGCCGGGTCAGGGTTTCCAATGTGCCTGTGAACACGACTGTCTTACCGGCAACCGGGCTATTTGCCGACTCCGCCCGCGCGGCGTCCTGGATCGTCAGTTGGGCAGCGGTCTCATCCAAAGTTGTAACGTTCCTGGGTTCGTCGAAGAAATCCGTTAGTTCCTCCGCGATGGTGGAGCCAATGCCGCTGATGCTGCCGAGTTCCGACCGCTCCTCCGATCCGATCTGTTGCGCCGCCCGCATCTGCGTCCGCCAGTTGGCGAAACTTCCGTAGTGCCGCGCTAACAGTTTGGCATTCGATTCGCCTATGCGGCGGATACCGAGCGCGTAGATGAATCGCTCTAACGAGATGGTCCGGCGGGCGTTGATGGCGCGAGACAGATTGCGCGCCGATACTTCTTTCCAGCCCTTGCGCGTCGCGATTTCGGCCTCGCGTCCGGGCAGCTTGAACAAGTCGGCCGGGCTATGCAGCCAGCCCTCGTCGTAGAATTCCTGAATGGTTTTCTCACCGAGACCGTCGATATCGAAGGCGGTGCGAGAGACGAAATGGATCAACCGCTCAACTACCTGCGCTGAACAAATCAAACCGCCTGTGCAACGCTTCACCACCTCCCCGGGTGGTCGTACCGCGTGACTGCCGCAGGCGGGGCAGGTGTCTGGGAAGGTGTAGGGGGTGGAATTTTCGGGCCGCTGTTCCAACACTACAGAAACGATCTGGGGGATCACGTCGCCGGCGCGTTGCAAAACGACCGTGTCGCCGCCGCGGATGTCCTTGCGCGCGATCTCGTCTTCATTGTGCAGGGTCGCGCGGGCCACCAGGACGCCGCCGACGTTGATGGGTTCCAGTTCGGCAACCGGCGTGAGCGCCCCGGTGCGTCCGACCTGGATGCGGATTTCCCGCAGCACCGTCGTTGCCTGTTCGGCGGGGAACTTCCAGGCCGTTGCCCAGCGCGGCGTGCGTCCGGCGAAACCCAATCGGCGCTGTAAGGCGAGGTCATCGATTTTGTAAACGACGCCATCGATATCGTAACCAAGGCCGGATCGCGCCAGACCGATTTCGTTTTGGAAGGCTTCAGCGCCGGTCTCGCTCCTTAGCTGTCGAGACAACGGATTGACGTCGAAACCCCAGTTTCTTAGCCGTTGCAGGTATTCCCAATGGGTCTCGGCGACCGGTTCGCTGCTTTCGCCTTGGGCGTATGCAAACAGCGATAAGGGGCGGCCGGCGGTAATCCGGACATCCAACTGCCGCAGGCTGCCGGCGGCTGCGTTGCGGGGGTTGGCGAAAATCTTCGCTCCGGCATCAGCCTGAGATTGGTTCAATGCGAGGAAATCCGCCTTGGTCATGAAGACCTCGCCACGAATTTCAATCAGCGCGGGGGCCTCGCCATGCAGTTTTCCGGGCACGGATTTCATCGTGCGCAGGTTGGCGGTGACGTCCTCACCTTCTGTGCCGTCGCCGCGGGTTGCGCCGTACGTGAAACGACCGTGCTCGTAGGTCAGGTTAATCGATAACCCGTCTATTTTGGGTTCTGCGACTAACCCCAGAGGTTCGGTGCGGCCAAGAAATCGTTTTGCCCGGGCGCAGAATTCATCGAACTCCGTGGCGTCGAACGCGTTGTCTAATGACAGCATTGGGACGCGGTGGCGGCGCTTGGAGAATCCATTTTCTGGTGCGCCGCCGATCCGGTTGGATGGAGAATCAGCGCGGATCAATCCGGGAAAGCGTGCTTCGATGGCGGAATTGCGACGGCGTAGTGCGTCGTAACCGGCGTCTGGGATTTCAGGGGCGTCCTGCGTGTGATAGGCGGCGTCGTGATGGGCGATTTCACGCGACAGATATTCCAGTTCCCTGGCGGCTGCCGTTTCTGTTAGGAATTCGACGTTTGGTGCTGACTTCGGGTCTAACATGGTGCAATCGCTGTGCTGGGATTGGGGTTTTTTAAGTAAACAAGCAAGGTTTTAACACAGAGGACACTTAGAAAAACAGGAGATCGCAGAGTCGAAAAGCATGGCGCTTCGAGCGTAGGGTTGCTGCGTGCGATTGTTGGGGGGCTTTGGTTGCGTGTGTTGCCTGCGCACGACGCAGACAGCCGACGCCATTTGAGTTCTGCTTGATATTTCGTGTTTTTTATTGGGTATATCTTGCTATTATTCTGATTCGGTGCAATCGTTAGTCTGGATACCAGACCAGGTTGTACTAATCTTCTGATCGGACAGTATTCGCTAAGGCGATGCCCAACAATAACTGCATCGCTACGAGCGGTGCGCCGGCCTGTCATCGTCATGGTGGGCGAAGGCCCGCCTTGCGGTGCCCGGGTCCAGAAAGACATGGATGGCGGGCCTTCCAGGCTGTGCGAAAACTCCCGCCCAAATTTGCGTTGGAGAATATTTTTCTCTGGCATGCCCCTGTCGTCGCGACGACCCAATCCCGTCACGGCAGGAGAATGCCTACCATCTGCGCCTTTTCTGG
>JANXLQ010000399.1 GCA_025355085.1 Rhodopila sp. | reverse complement strand
TGACTGAATAACTGGTCCGGCAACGGGCTACCCGCGATAAACCCGGTTATCGCTGGTAGCGGTATTTCTATGGGGTTATTACGACACGGCGTCGGTCAGGGCGTGGCAAAGAGGGCAGGGGAGCCGGGCCGTTCCTCATTCTGCGCCGCTACAGTGAGCCCCGGGTCGCCCCGACCTTTTCGCAGTTCGCTCCGCCGCCGTCATCGTGCGCCGGCTCGACGCGAGCGGGCGCGTGCGGCGCAGATCGAGCCGTCGATCGCCCTGTTCGAACCGGAAACCCGGCTGCCCGGCCATCGGATGATCCCTGGACTGCCCACCCGCACGCGGCTTGAGCGCGGCCGTCATTGTGCGGCGGCGTCCCGGCCGGGGGAGGCTCGTCTGACCTGGATCGGCGGGTCCTTGCCGCGCTGCACCGCTTCCTCCTGCGCCAACAGCACGTCCCCCTGCCGGGCCAGCTCCAGACTGGCCACGAACGTGCTGGACCAGGCCGAGCGTCGGCGCAGCGTGGCCCGCGCCGCCGGCGCCGTTATCGTCTCCATGTCCGGCAGCAGTTTTTCGAACGATGCGCCGTCCGGCATGTCCTCCAGGACCCTCAGGATCCGCGCGCGCGCCGCCGCCACGGGATACAGATCGAACGACACCGGGCGGTAGAGCGGGACCGTGTCGGCGTCCGCCGCGTCGTCGTCGAACAGCGCCAGGCTCGCCCAGAGAAATCCGACCACATCCAGCGCGGGTGCGGCGTCGATCGCGACGCCGCGTGGCTCGGGCCGGCCGCGCGCAAACACATCGTGCCCGAGCCGAGGCCGCCGCTCCAGCCAATCGGCCAGCGCCCTTGTATCCTCCAGGGCGATGAGTCGCCCGCGGAGCGAGTCCGCCTCGGCCGCCGCCTCCTGTTGTGCGGGCGCCTCTGCCGGCAGCAGCAACAGCGAGCGCAGCTGCACCAGCCAGGCGGCCATCACCACCCAGTCGCCCTTCCAGCCGATCGGTATCCCCGACGCGTCATGCAGCGCCGCGGCAAGTTGATCCGTGAGGGCGGCCAGCGAAATTGCCGAAAGATCGATTTTTTGGGCGCGCGCGAGGGCCAGCAGGTGATCCAGCGGTCCGTTAAATCCATCGAGCGCCAGACGCGGGGTAGCGTCCCGTGCCCCGTCCCGTGCCCCGTCCGGCGCGTCGTCGCCCGCGTCCGTGTCGGACGGCATGCCGGCGCGGCTCAATCGGCCGGGCGGGGCTGCAGGACAAAGCGCAGCGCCGGCCAGCGCTTCTCGAGCTCGCCGATCGCCGCGTGCGGCGTTTCACCATCCGTGAAAAACCCATAGCCGATCACCGCGTAACCTTGCTTCAGCCGCCGCCCGGTCGTCGCCCTGTCCCGCAGCACCACCTGGCGCAGGCCGTCGGTCGTGCCCCAGTGCGCCTTGAGCCAGGCCAGCGCCGTCGGATGGGTCGGACCGAGCAGCAGGATGGTTTCCGGCACCGGCAGCAGGGTGTGCAGATCGAACGAGCAGAGAACACTGTGTCCGACCCGCGCCGCCGCCCGTGCCTGACGGGCGGCGGCCTTTTCGGCCAATTGCCGGGCCAGGATCCGGCAGCCCGCGATCGTCAGGTTGCGCTGCGCCGCCGGTTGAGAAACCGCCAGGTTGAAGACGGTTTCCGCGATGTCGGACACATCCAGCTGCCAGGGGATCACCCCCGCCCCTCTGGCGGACGCGGCGAATTTTGTCACCCCGTCCGCCGGGCCGCTGACCGTCAGATGATGGAACAGCCAGTCCGGGGCCGTGCGGATCGACGCCGCCATGGCGCGGGTGACGCCAGCGGGCCGCCGGCCGCGCGGTTTCGGCGTGGCGAGCGGTGTCGCCCCGGCCGGCGGGGTCGCCGGCGGCACCTTGTCGGTGTCCCACGGGTATTGGAGAGAAACCGTCACAGATCCAGCATCCCGGCCGGACTCTCCGAAACCATGCCGGCGCGCTGGACGTAGCCGCGCATGCTGCGCACGTCGCGATGGCGGGTGTGGCGCATGATATCCTCGTCGCGCACGCCTTTGTCGTAAGCCTCGGTGATGAAGCCGACGCGCAGCGCATGCGCGCTCAGCCGGTCGAACCCGTCCACCACCAGCCCGGCCATCGCCACCCGCCGCCCCAGAATCTTGCCAACGGCATCGGGATGCAGCGCGCTATCGCCGATGCCGCCCGCGGTGCTGATTTTTCGGAACAACGGCCCGGCCTTGCGACGCGCCACCGCCTGCCAGGCCTCGAACGCAAGCACTGGGCATGTCTCGGCATGGCGGCCGCGCGGCAGGCCGATTTCTTCTCCGTGCCCGGCCTGATCGGTCTTTCCCCGGTTGATGCGCAGCCGCAGGCCGCCGGCGACGAGCGCGACGTCCTCCACATTGAGAGCCACCAGCTCGGAGCGGCGGAGCGCGCCGGCGAAGCCGAACAGCAGCAGGGCGCGGTCGCGCCGGCCACGCGCGCTGGCCTCGCAGGTGGCCAGGAGCTGGCGCAGCATCGGCAGGGTGAGGGCGGCGGCCTTTTGCACCGGGCGGCCGCGGGTGCGCAGCACGCCCTGCAGCGGACCCTGAATCGCGCGATGCGCCGGGTTCCACGCCAGATCGTTGAAGCGGTGCATTTTGCCCAAGGCGGAGAGTCGCCGGCGGATGGTGGTAGGGGCGTGGCTGTCGGCCAGGCTGGCGAGATAGGCGCCGACCGTCGCCGGTGCGGCCGGCACCGGCACGAACCCGTGCGCGGCGCACCATTGGGAAAAATGCATCCAGTCGGCTTTGTAGGCGCGCAGGGTGGCCGGGGCGGCGGCTTTGCGGGCAAAACTGTCCGCCGTACGCAGCGCCGCCTGGCCGTCCGCGGTCGGCAGATATTTGTCCATCGCCGTCGCATCGCCCTGTCGGACAACCGTCTGGTTCGGTGCGTTTTCATCCATGGACGGCAGAATCGCGGCCCGGCAAGCGGATAGCAAGGCGAATAAATGGGCTAGGCGCGATAAGCGGAATTATCGCGTGTAGCTAGGCTTTCCGTGATGTTCTGCCGGCCTTTCAACACCCGGGCGACAGCATCATCACATTCGCCACGCCTCTCGATCCCAACGACCAAGACTGGAGCCGGGCGTGCGATCTCGTTCGCGGCATCGTCGAGAAAATACCGGGATCGAAAATCTGACCACGCGCTACGTGGCCTGCGTTTCCGCGGGAACGGCGATGGGAGCGGCCGACGTTACTGTGCAAACGGAGCTCCCGCTCGATCAGCCTACCCGGTTGGCGGTAGATCGATGAAAGACCGCTCCAAGGGAGCGCCAGGCGCGCGCCATCGGTGAGGCGTGGCGACCGTCGGGCAGGACACCGCGGCGGCTGTTTTGATCTCGGTCGCCGCTCTCACCAGTTGCTCTCCAACAAGTCGCGACCTGTCTGACTGGCGCAGGCTGCAACGACGGTCCAAAGATCGGCGGTACTGCGGTCGACGCCGAGGAGCTCGACGTCGGCGTGAGCCTCGGCCAATCGTTGGAAGTGGGCGAAGGTGGTCGGCTCCATCGCGAGGGTGGCGATGTGCGGGTGCGTTGATGTGCCGGCGTAAGGGCAGGTGATTTCTTCGTATTTCATGGCGGTTTAATCCGATTCTGTTTCCTTTATTTATCGCGCGACCCGGATTCAGATGAACGCGACGCCTGAGAGCTGGATTTTTTAAGCGGCTTAAAAAATTTGCCGCCTGAGGTTCCGATCGTCCTGTCCTTCGTGGAGTCTGGACGGCGCCGAATTACGACTTCAATGTAAAGCAAGGTAATACTATTTTATACTTGCTCGGCGGCAGCATTTCCCCGCCGATTCCAGCCAAATGGAGAGATGATGGCAGAAGCCATGGACGCCGCGCAGCCGGGAGAGGCGGCATTCCCCCGGCTCGCCTGCCCGCGACGCCAGACGCGCGGGCAGCCCCCGGCGAAATTCATCCGCCCGGGAGGTTTTGCTTGGCGATCGGCAGACGCGGTCCCCGCCAGCCTGGCGGCAGCGCCACGGTGGGACGCTCATGGGGCGGGATGATGCGGAAGCCTAGCGGCCTGTCGAGCCTGCGCACCGGTTTCGGCTTCAGGTAGGTCGCGGCTTCCGCCAGCCACAGCTCGTCCGTCAGGACGTGATCCTGGCGAAGCCGCATCCTGGCGTTGGCCAGATTGAACGCTTGCCGCGGGGTGACCTCGTACAGGTGCTCCGCGTTGGCGAGGAAGAACGCCAGCACGACGTTGCTGTCTTCAAGGGTCAACCCGAGGCCGCGTAACATGGATCGGCGCACCATCAGGTCCAGCGTGTAATCGAAAACATGCTGCTGGTTGGCGGTGCGGATCAGGCGCGGATTGAGGTTTCGCGAGATGAGCGCCTCCCAATGCGGCGCCATCGCCGGCGGGATGTTGGCTTCGTCGGTGTAATCGGGGTTCGCCAGCCAGATGCAACCCGGTTTGACCGCAAATTCAGGCAAAGGGATGTTCGGATCGGGCTCATCTTTCGCGGCGTTCTTCAGAATCGGCACGCTTTGATAGCGGACGATGCCGGTGGGGTTGGTCCACTGCTTGACCAGGTTGACCATCTCCGGATCCTTGGCCAAACGGTCGTTATCATCGAGCGCCAACAGCGCGGCGTCGCGATGCATCCACAGCGCGTGATAAAGGCTTGCGTAGGAGCGCGGCTCGATGACCACGCAGTCGATCGTCGCGGCACGACAGAGGGCTTTGACCAAATTCGTCTTGCCGATGCCCGCACCTCCGCAAATCAACTGCGAGCGCTTGCGCCGCGCGATCACCGATCGACAGCCGGCCTCGGCAATCTGCAGGTCGTGGGCGACCTCGTTTGCCGCCAGACGACGTCTCCAGCGGATGATGGCATCGAGGTCTTCTTTATTCATGAGAGAGGGTACCCTTCTCGGTTCGAGCAAATGAGCCCAAGAAAAAACGGGAGATTGCGAGGTCAGGAGCCTCGGCGATGGATAGCAATGCGAGAGCATGAGTCTCGCGGGATAGACATTCTTATTAAAGAATAGCATCGGTGGCGCCACGTCAGCTTCAAGTCATATAGCGATAATGTTGTCCTATACCAAGTATAATATCTCGGGCCATGACAAACAGCTGGCGGACAATTCGATATCCCGACGGTCTGGCCGTTATCTCGAAATGGCATTTTATTGCTGACCAGTGATCTGGGTGGACTTTCCTCTACTTGGAAAGATTACGCGTCAGGGTTCTCCGCGGCATGCCGGCAATCGGCGGGGGCAGCATAGCCGACAGGACGTCGGAACGATGGCTCACTTGCTAGTAAGTACTCTTAACTAGTAAACGAGCCATCGTTCTTGTTCTTTCAAAGACAACAAGCAGAAGCGGTAAACTGGCCCCGCCGACAGATGGCATTCATCCAGCCTGGTCAGCACCCAAAAATGCCTCCGTGTCGGCCAAGCTTGGGTGTGCCGGAGGCGGGCGGGTTGCCACGGCTTGCCTCCCTAGTGATCCAATATCCGATGCGGCCGCTCGCTTGGCGCCCTTGTCCGACCTTCCCGGCCTGCGATTGACGCCGAGCATCGCTTTATCAGCCGGATGTGGTAGCAAGCTACGCCGGCAGGCAGGCCCGCATGACCCAAACGTTTTTTACCCGAAGTTTGATACCGGTCGCGCTCCCGAGCAGGCTGGGGACCAAAGGCTGGACCGCGCCAAGCGCCATGACGTTCGCGGAATGGCAGCAAATCGGCTCGTTCCTCGGCCGCGCCGAACGGTCTATTTACTGGCTGATTGGCGATTGGTGGTCCGCGGGCGAGCGATGGAATCGCCAGCGCGTGCGGCTTGTGCGCGATGATCCGGCCTGGCGCGGTCCGTCTTATCGGCTGTGCCAGGATTGTGCCTGGGTCGCCGGAACCTACAACCCTTCGCGGCGCCGCGAAAATTTGACCTTTCAGCACCACCGCGAGGTCGCAGCCTTGCACGAGCAGGAGGCCGATCATCTGCTGGATAGGGCGGAAGCCGAAGGGCTTTCGACGCGCCAGCTGCGCGTCATGGCGCGCCGTGTCCGGGCCCGTATAACTTCTTCCGATCAAGCCAGCGCGGTTCGCGATCTCCGAATGCTGGAAGCATCTGGCCAACGGTTTGCCACGATCTATGCGGATCCTCCCTGGCGGTACCACAATGAAACCTTGGAATTGGCGACGGCCAACCACTATAGCACGATGACCGTGGAGGAGCTGTGTCAGCTGCCGGTGCGAAATCTGGCTGCACGCGACGCCTATCTGCATTTGTGGGTTACCAGCGCTTTTCTGGTCGGGGCGCCGGAGCGGATTTTCGCCGCCTGGGATTTCCGCTATTCAGGCTCGTCCTTCGTTCTGGTGAAGCGAAAGCTGGGTCTGGGCAATTATTGGCGGATCGGACATGAAGTCCTGCTCACCGCGATTCGGGGCAACCCCCCGCGGTTTCGCGATCATGGCTTACGGTCGTGGCTGGAGGTTGAACGCACCGGCCGGAGCTTCAAACCCGAGGCCGTCCGCAGCCTGATCGAACAGGCTTCGCCCGGGCCTTACCTGGAATTGTTCGGTCGCCGACAGGTGGCAGGCTGGACCGTGTGGGGCGACGAGGTTCCGTGCGACACATAATAGGATCAGTAGCCACCCGCCTTGTCCAGCCGCGATATGCGGACGTCTGGCACCGCCCCGAACTATGGCACCGCCCCGAACTTAGTAAAGCCCCACGTTCCACGAACTTTGTATTGATCTTTTATTACAAAATACTGTTTGACACCGCCGGGCCGGTCTCGTAGATGACCCTTCCCGAGGCGGTAGGTCGGACGCAGCCGGCCGGGTAACTGCTTTAACGTACTGAAATTGCGGCATTCTGCCGAGCGGTCGCCTGACCGCGACGCCGCAGGCTAGATTTTTTAAGCACCTTAAAAAATCCCACATCTGGCCGATCTTCTGACTGTCCTGTTCTATGGGGCATCCGCGCACGACTACGTTTTGCACTTGACTATACATGTAAGACCGCAACTTATACCTCCTTAGTCGGAAGAATTCCCTCCACCAATTTCCCGAAAATGGAACAACAATGGACCCCGGTTCAAAAGAAAACCTACGCGCCGCTGGCGCCCCCCCGCCGGCGCCTCCGGTGCCGCCGCAGCTGTATGATGCTGCGCGCAACAAAAAGTTCGGTATCGCGACGGTCGAAGAGATCCAGGCCCAGTTTGGCGCAAACCAAGCAGAGCTGGCACTTCGCGTGCGGAACGACAAGGCGGCGCGTCACCGGAAAACCTTCGACGATTTAGTCGAACGGATTTCCGCAGGGGTGCGGATGAAAGCCCTCAAAGCCACACTGATCGGCACAAAACGCTCTACAGAAGAAATGGTACGTTTGACGGGATTGAGTTCGCCAGCCAGCCAGACGCAGATTCAATTGGGCGACTTCGGTCCGTGGGCCATTCCGGACGTGCAACTTATGATGGGGCGGTCGCAAATCGAGGTAGAATCTGGCGCGGGCGTCCAAAATTTCGAAATTCCATCGGATCGAACCATCATCGAGATCGGACAGGCGGCCGCGAGAAAAGCGGGGTGCTGGGGGCTGCCACAAGTTGTTTCGATTGCCGCGGGGAAGAAGGCGGTGGAGACCGTCGATCTACCTAAAGCTGTGGATTGGCAGAAAAAAGGTAAATTGCCGTTTCCTTACTGGAAGGACCAGGGTCAGCTTGCTGATCCGTGGCAGGATTTTCATCTCTTTTCGGAGATATCCGAACCCGGTCACCGGCAGGGCCAAGAGGCGGCTTGGTGTCTCGACCTGTTTTCTCGCGATGGTGAGCCCGTTACATTCCGCGAACGGGGGTTCATCGCG
>JANXLQ010000397.1 GCA_025355085.1 Rhodopila sp. | reverse complement strand
CGGATCATGTCGGGGTGGCAATCGGGAAAGAACATGAGAATGACGGCATCCAGTTTCGCCAGTTCATCCCGCTGTAGATTGATCCCGCGTTGAGCCGCCACAATCTTCCCCGGCGATGCCAGCGCGCTTGTTCCGAAGGACCGAGATAACGAAGGTGTTGTCCAAACCCGATATGGTAGGATAACTGCCACCCCTATCCTGTGGCGCAACGGCTACTTCATTCCGAATCAATAATTAGACAGGGTCTTATACCAAAGGCCCAATGTTTTGACCGTTCGGCCCCTTCTCGTCATGGCAGGCGAAGGCCTGCCATCCATGCCTTTGTCTGAACCAGCATCGCATTTCATGGATGGCGGGACTTCGCCGCCATGATGGTGACAGGTTAGGATATAAGGCCGTTGGTATTAGGTTACGCTTTGATATTGGTCGGTGCCAGCGTGAGATCGAGTGCAGCGGGAAACGAGCCAGGGTCTCCTATGCGGACTTTGTTCCTGTTTTATGGTTTGTTTCGTGCCGATTGTCCGGGACTTTGTACGGCTCGGCACTCCAAGTTGTGGATGCCCAGACCGGGAAGTTTGCCGGAAAACCCCGTCAGGGGTGCTTTTTGGGGCGAAATTTCCTCCGGAACAGATCCCCCCGTCGCGACGGTCGGTGATGCCGATTATGGCGCGATATTCGCCTTGCAGCGACCAACCGCTCGTCCGACTTCACGCAGAGGTTGCAGAGCGCGGCGCAGAGAGCGCAGGGAAGATTTTTAGAACCTTCGGCCAAAAGTCAAAATTTTGGTAACTGCCCGGGTAGGTCGCCTGAATCCAGCCTGTGGGCCAGCTTGTACCGCAAAAAATCCTCGAAGCCGCGCAAACTCGACCACAGACCTGATTTCCGGAGACTACCTGGGCACGCCAGAGGGGTACCTGGGCAGTTACAAATTTTGCGGAAACCGGGGCTGGATTGTCGGCTATCGACCGGATGGCCAGCCAGCCGAAGGCCCCGACATTCTTCCCTGCGCTCTCTGCGCCGCGCTCCGCGACCTCTGCGTGAAGTCCGTCGTCCGTCACTGTCACGGTCCCATCGGTTACCACGCGGTTCACCACGACCCCAGTTACACCGTCATGAACGGACGATCTCGAAACCCGGCCTCCGGGGAAAGGTTATTCTCTCCACCCACGGCCTTCCTTGTGCTTGCGAGCCGATACCCGGCTGCGAAGACAGTAGAACTGGTTAACCGGCCATCTAGGAAAAATTACTTGACAAATAAATGCAACCAGAGGTAGATTGATCGCATAATTCCTCGCGAGGACGCGACATGACCGCTGCCATGAAACTGACCGAACCACTCCTGATCGTGGGCACTCCGCCACGCCCCTCCCCAAATTTCCTGATGAGTGTCGTCGTCACAATCCTCGCCCCGCTTTTCCTGGGCGTGACCGGCGGAGACGCCGTCCTGGCCCGCATGGCGGCGGTCGAAACGATCAACGACTTCCGGGCACGCAACAACATGGACCTGATCGCGGTCACGCAGATCATTACCAATGGCCTCGCCGCCCTGGACTCGCTCTGCCGGTCGATGGGGGATGACCTTTCCTTGTCGATGACGTTACGCCTGCGCGGCAACGCCATCGGCCTGAACCGTGCCGCCGAACAGAACCGCCGGGTGCTGCGCGAGAAACGCGACGCCGGTCCGGTGTTGTTTTATCCTGCAAGCGTGCCGAAGCCAGAACCCCCGGTCGCGTTCGCCGAGAACGACACTTCATCGGAACAAACGCGGCCACTGGAACAAAATGGGTCACCCGGACCCGAGATGTTAATGAACGACATGGCCGTACAGCTTCTCGCCGCCGAAGCCGAGGCTCGGTTGCTGCACCCCGTCGAACAGGCCGCCGATCCCATGCCGCCGGAACACGCCGCCCCGGGCCCGGCGAAGCCCGGCGGCAATACGCTGCTTCGCCGGATGCGGGCCAGGGCGATGATCCAAGAAGCCGGGGACCTTACCGACAGCCTCCCGACGCTGCCGCCAGCCGAGCGCAGGGATGCCGAGGTCCGGATCGCCGCTCTGGGCAGCCGCGTCCATGAATTGCTCACGGGCATGCTGCCGGCGATGGCGGCCGATAGTCCGGATTGTGACGATGCGGTGGGCGACGATCATCGGCTCATCGCGCCGCCAGCAGTGGACCCAGCACGTCCTCCACCCCAGTGATCAGGATTTGGACTCCGATACACATCAGCAGGAACGCAGACATTCTTGTGACGGTGCGGGTGCCGGTGGGTCCCATTAGCCGGGTCAGCCGGTCGGCGTAGTGGTAAGCGACCCAGATTGTCGCCGTCATCGCCAGCGCAGCGGCGGACATTCCCAGGAAGAACCACGCCAGTTCTCCGAACAACCGAGGGTGGCCGGCACCGAGCGCTACGGCTACGGCGATGGTGCCAGGGCCGGTGGTGAAGGGGATGGTTAGCGGGAACAGTGCGATATCCTCCACACCGTCCACCGTGGTCGCCTGCTCCTGTTTCCGTATCTCGCGCTCTTCAGGGGCGTTCAGCAGGCGCCAGCCGCTTAGCGCGACGACCATGCCACCAGCAACGCGCAAGGCCGCGAGCGTGATGCCGAAGAATGCCAGCAGGTACGACCCAGCCCACAGCGCCCCCATCATCACCCCCAGCGAATTCAGCGCCACCAACCGCGCCAACCGTGCTCTGCCGTCCGGAGTGCGGTTTTCGGTGACACTCCGAAAAATAAATGCGCCACTGATCGGGTTGACGATGGAAAACAATGCCGGAAAACCGAGCAGAAACGCATGCACGGCGTCCAGCATGGGCGTTCAGGCCAAATTGGGGCGCTTATCCGCCCACGGCTGGATGCTTTCGAACGCGGCGGAGGCCTGCAGGACTCCCAGATCGTCGAATCGTTTGCCAACGATTTGCAGCCCAACAGGCAACCCGGCGGCGGTAAATCCACACGGCACGCTGGCGGCCGGGTTCCAGGACATGTTGAACGGGTAAGAGAATTCGGCCCAGCTCATCCAGTCCCAGTCGTGCTGCGGCCAGTGGTCGGGCATCAGCTTTTCGGCCGGGAAAGCGGCGACCGAGGCGGCGGGGGTCAGCAGGAAGTCCCAGTCCTGGAACCAACGGCCGATGTCGGCGACGTAGGCCATCTTTCGTTCGCGGGCGATTTGATATTCGGCGATGGATACGTTGGTGGACGCCTTGATGCAGGCGACCAAACCAGGGTCCATGCGGGATTCCCACTCGGCCAGACGGGGTTTCAGGCGGGTCAGGTGGGCGGACCAGAAGAAGCGGGCCAGTTCGGGGCCGGGGGCGGCCCAGGGGATGGTGACGTCCTCGACGATGGCGCCGAGTTCGGTGAACCGGTGCGCCGCTTTAGCAACCAGTGCGGCGACATCCGGATCGACCCGCGCATGGCCAAGGTTGGGGCTGTAGGCGATGCGCTTGCCTTTCACCCCTTCCTGCAACCGCGCGTGATAGGCGGCGGGGCCGGCCTCCAGGGTGGTGTAATCGAGCGGGTGAGGGCCGGCCAATACCTCCAGAAACAGCGCGCTGTCAGCAACCGTGCGAGTCAGCGGACCGTTGTGGGAGGTCATGTCGCCGGTGCTGACCGGATAGTTCGGCACCCGTCCGAAGCTGGGTTTCAACCCGAACACGCCGCAGAAATGCGCCGGCATCCGCACCGAACCGGCGCCGTCGCTGCCCTGGTGCAGCGGCCCGAACCCAGCGGCGGCGGCGGCCCCCGCTCCGGCCGAGGACGCCCCGGCGTTAAGGCCGTGTTTCCAGGGGTTATGGGTGATGCCGGTCAATGGCGAGTGCGATACGCCCGTCCAGCCGAACTCCGAGGTCGTGGTCTTGCCCAGGATGATGGCGCCCTCATCCTTCAGGCGCGGCACGATCGGCGCGTCCTCGGTTGGCTGGGCGCCCTGATAGATCAGGCTGCCCTGCTGGGTGGGCATGTCTTTGGTGATCGCGAGGTCCTTGATGGTGACCGGCACGCCGTGCAGCCGGCCGATGCGGTCGCCGGACATCAATTTCGCTTCCGCCGCCCGAGCCCCATCCATCGCCTTATCGGCGGCGAGATAGGCGAAAGCATTGACCCGCGGGTCGAGGGCTTCGATGCGGTCCAGTAGTGCCCGCATGTATTCAACAGGAGAAAGCTGCTTGGTGCGGATCAGTTCCGCCAGCGTTGTGGCCGGCAGGAAACCCAGGTCTTCGGACGTCATCGCATATCCTCCTGTCGTGCTTTCAGCAGTTGGTCCGCGCCAGAATCTGGGCGGCAAAGGAAAAAGTAAGCAAAAATTTCAACACAGAGCCAGAGGAGAACACTTGAGATCACGAAGAAAGGCAACCGCCCCGAGGAGCCACCAGCAGTTCTCATTGTGGTGTTCGCGGCCGCGATCATGGTCCTCGTCATAGTACTCGTACCGCGAGGCCGTCGTGGACGGCTTCCTCGTCGACCACGAGCCGCCCATTCGCATCATCACGAAGCTCGCGCAGGACGGCATCCACTACGAGGCGAAAGAAG
>JANXLQ010000393.1 GCA_025355085.1 Rhodopila sp. | reverse complement strand
AGCCGGAAAGACACGACGACGTGGAACAAGATGGGTCCGCGTATCCGGGACTTCTTGCCGATGCCGCGTATCTGTCACCCATGGCCAACACGAGCATGACGAGACGGCACACACTCAAGGCAGGAGCCGTATGCCTAAATTGGGCGCGTACGGATCTGTGCGGGGGGGCGCTCAGCGATGGGCGTCCCTACCGCGATTGCACCTCCACAGCAGGGCTGGACTCATCGCCGCTTTCGCCGCTTGATTATGCCAAAGGTAACACCGGAAGGAACGACATGAACCTAACCAATCAGGTGGCGTTGGTAACCGGCGCCGGCCAGGGTATCGGCAGGGCAACCGCCCTCGCGCTCGCCGAAGCAGGTGCTCGGGTTATCGTCGCCGACATCGCCGGCCAACAAGCCGAGGCGACCGCCGAATCCATTATGTCCACACAGCGCCGGGCACTGGCAATCCAGGCGGACGTAGGCGATCTCGCCGACATAGATCGCATGGTGCGCCAGGCGATGGACACGTTCGGACAGATCGACATTCTGGTGAACAACGCCGGAGTGACCCGCCGCGCCGACATCATGGAGGTGACGGAGCAGGACTGGGACCGCATTCACCGCGTGAATGCCAAAGGCGTGTTCTTCTGCCTTCAACGCGTCGCCCGCGAGATGATCCTTAAACGTAACGGGCGTATCGTCAACATCGCCTCGATCGCCGGGAAGGGGTACGTGGGCGCCTCCAACGTGGCGTATGCGGCAAGTAAGGGGGCAGTCATCGGCATGACAAAACTGGCAGCACTCCAGTTGGCAAAGCACAACATCAACGTCAATTCGGTCTGCCCCGGCGTCACGCGCACCGCATTGTCCGACGCCAACCTACACGTTGGCGCCCAACAGGAAGGCGTAACGATCGAAGTCATGGAACAGCGCCGGGCCGGCGCCATCCCGCTGAATCGGGCGAACGACCCCGAGGACATCGCCGCGATGGTCGTCTTCCTCGCCTCCTCCGGCGCCAGGAATATCACTGGCCAGTCTTTCAACGTCGATGGCGGCCTTATTCTGGATTAAGCCACCGGGTTCCGCCTCTGGCCGAGCGGCCAGATTGTATGGTCCTCTGGCCGAGCGGCCAGATTGCGGTCCCTCTGGCCGAGCGGCCAGATTTTGGCCAGGGTGCTTGCAGGAGAAAGCGCCCATGACCCAAGACCAACCCGATCTCGTCGCCGCCGCCATACGCTTGGCGCCGGCTGTCCGCGCCGCCCGCGATCAGGCGGAACAGATGCGCCAAACGCCGCCCGCCCTCGCGGCCGAAATCACCAGGGCGGGCATCTATCAAATGTATCTCCCCCGCTCCATGGGTGGCCCGGAGACCCCGCCGCTGACCGCATTCCGTGTGGTTGAGGAACTGTCGAAAGCCGACGGATCGGTGGGCTGGTGCGCCATGATCGCCACCGCACTGTCATTGAACGTCGGCCGCTTACCCGTCGAAACCGGGCGAGAACTCGCCGGCACCCCGGCCGACTATCGCGGCGCCGGATCGGCCCGTGCCGGCGGCCGGGCTTGGGATACACCCGGCGGCTATCGCACAAAGGGACGCTGGAACTTCGCCAGCGGCATCCAGAACGCGCGCTGGCTCTACGCCACCTGCATCATGATGGACGGCGACACGCAGCGTCTGTCGGCATCCGGCTCGCCGGTCCTGCGGGCGATGTGGGTGCCCCGCGAATCAGTAACGATCGTCGATACCTGGTCGGTGATGGGCATGCGCGGTACCGGCAGCCAGGACTTCACCGTGGACGATGTTTTCGTGCCGGCGGCGCACAGTTGCCTGTCGGATGCCCCACCGGTCGAGACCGGTCCCTTATACCACCCGCGCGGCTGGTATGTGGCACTTTGGACCCCCTCCGCCGCCAATGCGCTGGGCATCGCACGCGGGGCGATCGACGCCCTGGCCGAGATCGCCGCCACCGAAGCCTCTACCATGTCCACCAATCTGCTCCGGGATCGATCCATGGTGCAGACCCGCATCGCCGAGGCCGACGCCATCGTCAACGCCGCCCGCGCTTACATTTTCGATGCGGTAGGCCGGCTGTGGAACACCTTAAGCGCCGGGCAAACGCCGTCGGACCAGGAAGTCGCCCAGGCCCGGCTGTCTCTGGTGCATGCGATGCACGAATCCGTCCGCGCCGTGGACAAGGTGTTTCACGCGGCAGGCACCAACGCCATCTACACCCGCCTGCCGCTGGAACGCGCCTTTCGGGATGTCCACGTCGCCGTCCAGCACGGCGCGGCGCTACCCAGCTACTTCGAATCGGCCGGAAAGGTGCTGCTCGGTTTACGCCCCGGCGACCCCGGTTGGTGACCCCACCAGCAGGAAACGAAAGAAGGGAGAACGAAAATGACGTTACGTGTGCCAATGGTATCTCTGGAACGGGCCCGCGAACTCGGTGACGCGATGGGCATGCCGGAGCGACGCACGACGAGTGAGGCGTTCCGCGTCGTCGCCAACAATCCCGGCGTGGCCCGGGTGGCGTTCAGTCAGTTGATGCAGTTTCTGGAGAATAACAAGTTTGACACAAGGCTGCGCGAACTGATGATCATGCGGATCGGCTGGGTCACTGGTTCCGCCTACGAATGGACGCAGCACTGGCGCGTGGCAACCACCGCCGGCATCGCACCGGAGGATATTCTGGCCGTACGGGACTGGCAGGCATCCGATCGCCTGACCGCGGCGGACCGCGCAATCCTGGCGGCCACGGACGAATGTCTCGCCGGCAAATCCATTTCCGACGCCGCATGGGCCGAGGTCGCAAAGCATGTCACCGATCCGGGCCAGCAAGTCGAATTCGTCATGGCAATGGGCAACTGGATGGCATTCTCGATGCTGTTCCGAAACCTGCGCATTCCGCTGGCGGACGGCCTGATGGTCTGGCCACCCGATGGTTTGGCATCCCCCGCAGCATCGGAATAGTCAACCCCGGCCAGAGGCGGCGTCTTGCAGCACCATATCCGCCGCCTTTTCGCCAATCATGATCGACGGCGCGTTGGTGTTGCCCGACGTGAGCGTCGGCATGATCGACGCGTCGGCAACCCTCAGGCCCGCGATCCCATGCACGCGAAGCCGGCTATCGACCACCGCCATGCCATCCGCCCCCATTTTGCAGGTCCCGACCGGATGGTAAGTCGTTTCCGCCGTTCGTTTCACCCAGTCCAGGATTTCATCATCGCCGGTCTGGCTCGTACCGGGCGCCATCTCCGTAACCTTTAGGAAACCCAACGCCGGAGCGGTCATCACAGAGCGAGCGATACGCACCGCGCGCACGGTCAACGCGGCATCGACCGGAGACGACAGGAAGTTGAAGTTGATCGCGGGCTGCCGGGTCGGATCGGATGAAACGATATGGATGTGCCCTTTGCTTTCCGGCCGCATCGGATGCGCGTAGCAGGTCACCCCGGACTCGCGCGACAGTTTCGGACCTTTCCGGCCCGGTTCGGTAAACATCGGCACCCAGCCCAGCAGCAGATCGGGCGCTTCGAGGCCATCGCGGGAGCGTACGAACGCGCGCATCGGCGCCGCCACCATACCGAGCATGCCTTTGCCGGTCAGCGCGTAGCGCAGCGCTTGCGCGACAAGGCCAAGGCCGCGCGCCCGGTCGTTGAACGTGTATCCCTTCGCACCGATGCGCCAGCGTGTCCGGGGTGCGAAATGGTCACGCAGGTTCTCGCCCACGCCGGGCAGCGCCTGTCGAACCTCGATACCCAGCGCCCGCAGCCGTTCGGGTTGGCCGATGCCCGACAGCTCCAGCAACTGCGGGGAGTTGATCGATCCCGCACAAATAACGACCTCCCGCGTTGCCATCGCCCGGCGCTCGTTGCCACCCACCGAATACCGCACGCCGGTGCAGCGCTGGCCGTCCAGCGTGACCGCCCGGGTTAATGCCCGGGTTTCGATATGCAGGTTGGGCCGTTTGCGGATCGGATCGAGGTAGCACGCAGCCGTGCTCATACGCCGCCCGGACGCGATGGTCGCCTGGCTCATGGCGATGCCGTCTTGGTTGGCGCCGTTGTAGTCGGGGTTATGAGCGATCCCGACCTGACCCGCCGCTTCGATCAACGCCGCATACAATGGATCGCGCGGTTCCGGGTTCGTGACGCGCAACGGCCCCTCACGGCCGCGAAATGTGTCATCGCCGCCGCCCTCGTACCGTTCCATGCGCTTGAAGAACGGCAGGACGTGCTCGTAGCTCCAGCCCTGGTTTCCCATCTGCGCCCAGGTATCGAAATCCTGTGCCTGACCGCGCACGAACGCCATGCCGTTGATCGCGCTGGAGCCACCCAGCATCTTGCCGCGCGGAACCGGGAGTTGACGGCCGTTCGTGTTGGCCTCGGGTTCCGCCGTGTAGAGCCAGTTGGCTTTGGGGTTGTTGATCAGCTTAGCAAAACCGATCGGGATACGGCCCCACGGATGGCTGGCGTGACCGGCCTCCAGCAGCAGCACCTTGTTGTTCGGGTTGGCTGAAAGCCTGTTCGCAACGACCGCGCCGGCGGAGCCAGCGCCGACAACGATGTAGTCATAGGTCTGCATTTCGCTTCGTCCCCTATCCATACCGCGCCATCCGCGGAACAATCATCTCCAGCGGGTGCGTAGGGGATGTCTCGTTCTCTGTCGAACACGTCTTTGCCCCATTCTACGCAGCGATCGCTTCGCCGGCAAACCGGCGAAGTTCGGCGTCGGGACGGGATGCGTGGTGCCGGACACGCGTTTGGGATCAAGTCGCCACTGTCCATGTAACGATTTTCGCGGCACCGGCAGCTTCGGCTGGACGGTAAAGAACGCGTTGCTGCCGGAACGGCAAATGCCGGACGCAATGACCGGGTGCAATGATCGCGGAGTTATGGAACATGATCGCCACCGTGAAAGAAACCACGCTGGAACAACGCGCTCGCTGCCGGTTGGCCTCGACCTACGCCGCCGATAGTGCGTGGGAGCAGCAGTTCTCATTTTGGCAAAGTGGCGATTGCGTCCCACGCCGTCATGGTGCGCGAAGGTGAGCCACCCACGTCTTTGCTGTTTCAGAGCGCACCAAAACGTGGATGGCCCGCCTTTGCGCACCATGACGAGGCAAGTGACGGCCACTGCGAACGCCAAAATGAGAACTGCTGGCGCGACCTGCGCATCGTTGGGAAGACCGTTACGGTGGGACCGGAATGGTATCCCATTGGCGGGCGGGCGTTGTTGAGGATGGTCCCGGAATCACGGATGCGGTAGGGAACGGCGACCGTGCAAGCCATAGCGGTTCGATTGAGAACGCCGTGCCGCTTACTCGGGAGACCGCCGCTCGCGTTCCTGTTCAGTAGTCAATTCGTCTCGGCAAGCCTTTTCCAAAGGCGGCAGATGCTGCAGCACCGCATGCCAAAGCACGTCATGGGCGACATGCTCGTAATCATGGCGGAGGATGTTGCCGATACCGGCCACCTTCTTCCAAGGGATATCGGTGTGTCTCGCTTTCATCGCGTCCGGCAAACGGCGGCTCGCCTCGGAGATGATTTCGATGCCCCGCTCGACAATCCAGCGTTTGCGCTTGTCAGGTTCGAAATCGTCAACAGAAACGTCTGCCATCTCGGCGCGAATCAACGCGATCGCTTCAACGATGTCTGTCAGGCGTGCGATCGGGGAAGATGGCGTCATCAGAACACTTGCTGCGCTGTGCTTTCGATCCTTTGCCGCAAAACCGGATGAAGGCTTCGCCGCGTCATGATGTCAGCCTTGCAGCCAAGAATTTTGGCCGCAGCTTCCTTTACATCCATAAGTTCGTAGAGTCCCAGAGAGCCTTTGGCAT
This sequence comes from Rhodopila sp., assembly GCA_025355085.1. Classification (GTDB taxonomy): domain Bacteria; phylum Pseudomonadota; class Alphaproteobacteria; order Acetobacterales; family Acetobacteraceae; genus Rhodopila. Next base: position 3,826 of record JANXLQ010000393.1, on the reverse strand, counting down.
GATCGAAAAACAGATCGACGTCTGAATCCTCACGCGCCTCGCCACGGGACGTTGAGCCGAACAAATACAAATGTTCGATGCCGAGTTGCTTCAGTTCGGACTCATGAGCCTTGAGGATGGCAATGGCAGCGCTGCGTTCCATATTTGTAGAATAGCATAGCGATGGGATTTTTCAGAGGATAAAATGCCGTCCGCCGGCGCCCGTCCCGGGGCAGTTGCAGACCGGCCACCCACGTCTTTGTCCGAACCAGCATCGCGATTCGTGGATGACGGGACGCCGCCCGCCATGATGGTGACGGGTCAGGACATTGGGGCGTTAGTATAACATCGTGCCGTGCGAAGCACCGGCCCCTGTTCGTCATGATGCGCGAAGGCGGCCATCCACGTCGTTTGCCGGGATATTGCCCGAACGACATGGATGGCGCGCCTTCACGTACCATGACAATGAAGGTACGAGACGGCTTTCACATGATTGTCCTGACCTTCATGTCGTTGGGCATGGCTCCCTTGCCGGGTTTGCGTTAGTTGTGGAAACCGTTCCGGTCAACCATCAGAAACAGAATCACACAAAGCAGTATAAAACAAGCGACCTGCCAAAATAACAATGGATAACGTGCAATCAACGGCGCAGGCGAGGCTTTCAGAAAATTCTCGTTCGGATGACGCAGATCGTATATATACTCCGACAACTCCCCATACCGCTTGCCTGGATCGGGATGCACAGCCTTCCTGATCACTCCATCCATCCACGCGGGTATCTCGCCATTGGTGACGGAGCTGTACACAACCTTCCGTTGCTGTGATTTCGTGCGCGCTCTCGCCATCTGCGCCCCATAAGGCAGCCGCCCGATCAACATCTGATAGGTAATAACGCCAAGAGAAAATAGATCGGATCGCGGCGTACCCCCCTCCCCAACAAAGTATTCTGGCGCTGTATATTGGGCAGTCCCCAAAATTTGACCAGGGTCCGCCGATGGAGTGGCTTCCATGACACCGGTAACATTGACAGAGCCGAAATCGATGATCTTCACCGTCCCGGTCTTATCGATCATGATATTGTCAGGCCTCAAATCCTGGTGCAACATCTCCATCCGGTGGAACGCGCGTAGTCCCTTGGCGATTTGCTCGACAATCCCCCTCACGGTCTCCAAATCGGGCTTAGGATTGTCGATCGTCCATTGCGTCAGTGTCTGCCCATCCACAAACTCCGTGACCACATAAAGGTAATTGCGCTTGCGGGACGGGGCCGGCGCCTTCAGCACGTAAGGGCTGTTGATGCGCCGCGCGACCCACTCCTCCATCATAAACCGCTTCAAATAGGCCGGGTCGCCGCGCAAATCGATCGAGGGGATCTTGATGATGACAACGTCATTGCTCTCGATATCGACAGCTAAATAAATATGGCTGCGGCTGCTGGCATGAACCTGCCGCACAATGCGATAGCCATCGAAAATCATCCGCGCCTCAAGCAGAGGCGGAAGCGGCAGTTCAGACGCCGGCCCAAGAAGCTCGCTCGCCTCCCTGTCCGGCAATGCGTCGATCCGCACGATCTGAACCGTTAAATTGTCCGGGCTGCCCCGGTTATAGGCTTCCTCGACAACCGTCTTCGCGGCGGCGTCCAAATCATGCCGCAGATCGTGAACAGCAGCCGCCAAAAAACGATCGCCGGCATATTCATAGACCCCGTCAGTCGCCAGGACGAAAACATCCCCTTTTTCAAGCGGAACCATCCGATAATCTATTTCGGTGTGCGTATCCATCCCCAGCGCCCGGCTCAGATAAGTCTGCGCCGAGGATACGGCAACGCGATGATCGTTCGTAAGCTGCTCCAGGGACTGCCCGGCCACCCGGTAGATACGAGAATCGCCGATATGAAAAATATGCGCGGTCGTGGACTTCAGCACCATCGCGCTAAAGGTGCAGACATAACCCTTATCTTTGTCATAGGTATGCCGGCTTCGACGGGTTTGCGAATGAAGCCAGGAATTGGTCGCCGCAATCACCCGCTGCGCCGAGGTCTTCACCGACCAGGATTCCGATGTACAGTAGTAATCTGTCAGGAATCCTTTGACCGCCGACTCACTGGCAATCGCGCTGACATTGCTGCTGCTAATTCCATCCGCCAGCGCAATCGCAATCCCCTTCGAACCAAGCAAAGGCTGCTCGGGAATCAACGCGCCGTGAAAATCCTGATTGATCTCCTTCCGCCCTTTGTCAGAATGCTGCCCGATCGAGATTTTTAACGCACGCGACATTTGCAACGCCAACAGAAATGAACCCCACCCTTGCGGATGAGGCCCGATGAAGTCAACTAACGCAAGTCGAATGCACGCTTCGGCGCGGTCTTAATGTGCGTGGCGTATAATGTCAGGCCGGTGAACGCGATCCCACCCACCAAATTCCCGAGGACGGTCGGAATTTCATTCCAAATTATATAGTCCATGACCGAGAACTTCCCGCCCATCAACAAGGCCGACGGGAAAAGGAACATGTTCACCACGGAATGCTCAAAAGTCATGGCAAAAAACAACATGATCGGCATCCACATAGCGATCACCTTGCCGCTGACCGAAGTGGAAATCATCGCCCCAACCACGCCGGTCGATACCATCCAATTACACAACATGCCGCGAATGAACAGTGTCAGCATACCCGCCGCACCATATTTCGCGTAGCCGAGCGTCCGGGATTCGCCGATGCCGGCGATCACGGCCCCAACCTTGTCGGGTGCGGTAGAGAAGCCGAAGGTGTAGATGACCGCCATCATCACGGCCACGGTCAGCGCACCCAGAAAATTGCCGGCGAAAACCAATCCCCAGTTCCGCAGAACGCCCCCTATCGTAACGCCCGGGCGCTTATCGAGCAAAGCGAGCGGTGTCAGAACAAAAACGCCCGTGAGCAAATCGAAACCCAGAAGGTACAGCATGCAAAAGCCGACGGGGAACAGAATTGCCCCAATAATGGGGTAGCCAGTTTGAACGGTGACCATCACCGCGAACGCCGCCGCCAACGCCAGGATCGCTCCCGCCATGTAGGCTCGGATAATCGTATCCCTGGTGGACATGAAGATTTTCGATTCTCCGGCATCGACCATTTTGGTGACAAATTCTGAAGGCGCGAGGTATGCCATTACAACTCCATTTAAGTCCGTAGTACCAAGGCAAGGCAAGGCAAGGCAAGGCAAGGCAAGGCAAGGCAAGGCAAGGCAAGGAAAAGCAAAGCAAAGCAACGTAACGTAACGTAACGTAACGTAACGTAACGTAACGTAACGTAACGTAACGTAACGTTTCCCCATAGCAGGGGCGTGTTAGTCAGCAGTGAAAATATCGGTATCAAACCGATACCGGGACTCGATAATCTTCAGGCTGATGCTCAACGACACTGTCAGATTACCCACCCACCCATCTCAGAAACAGGTCATGGATTGCTATGTGGACGACCATCCCGAAACGTTTGGATCCGTCATGTCCCGCCTCATCCGCATAGGCATCAACATAAGCGGTCGATAGAAAATATTTTTTTCAGGGCAAGGCTTGATTCTCTCCGTCATGGCCGGACTCGATTCTCTCCGTCATGGCCGGACTCGATTCTCTCCGTCATGGCCGGACTCGATTCTCTCCGTCATGGCCGGACTTGATTCTCTCCGTCATGGCCGGACTTGATTCTCTCCGTCATGACCGGGCTTGATTCTCTCCGTCATGGCCGGACTTGATTCTCTCCGTCATGGCCGGGCTTGGCCCACGGCTGTCTGGCACGTTTTTTGAGTCCTAATCGCAACATACCGCTGTACAAATCGCACAGCATTGATTCTACTCAGATTCCGACG
>JANXLQ010000377.1 GCA_025355085.1 Rhodopila sp. | reverse complement strand
GGGTGGCCAGGGCAATTGAGTGCAGATCGTCTCGCACGTTCATCGTCCTCTGGAACGGCGCACTGGTGGTTTTGGCTGAGAAGGAATTTTACCACGAAGGCACGAAGGCACGAAGTTTTCAATGCAATCGTCAGGTTTGGCGGTGGTTGTTCGCTGGCTTCGTGGCGAAACAGGCGCTTGCCCGCACTCCCATGCACAGCCGGCCAAGGTGGCGGATTCAAGTTCCGCAGCGAACACCACCGGCCTTATCGTTCTTGCCGACGCGGCCCACATCGACGACCCAATGCAAATGCGTTCTGATCGATTTTCATCGCTCGGTGGAGAGCGCAACGGCCAATACAGCATCCGGGTCAACGAACAATGGCGGATATGCTTCCGCTTTGAAGATAAAAATGCGTCCGACGTCGAAATTATCGACTATCGTTTGAGGTGATTACGCCGCCGATGCACCCTGGGGAAATCCTCGCCGAGGAGATTGCGACTCGCGGCATATCGATCACCCGTCCGGCGCGAGGTTTGGACGTGCCAACCACCCGGATGACTGCAATCGTGGCCGGACGGCGGAATGTTAGGGCCGGTACCGATTGGCATCGGGCCACGTATCTCGGCACATCTGCGCGATTTTTGGACAAATCTCCAGGTGGCTTACAATTTGGCCGTCACCCGCCAGGATCATGGAAATCGCATCGTCCAACGGGTTCGGACGGCCGCTTCGCTTATCCCTTCACTCGCTGCCGCGCTTCGCCCGTAACTCCGCCCAGTGCGCCAACCGCTTGCCGATCTCCCTTTCAAACCCTCGGTCTTTGGGTTGATACAGATCGATCCGATCCATCCCATCCGGGAAGTAGTTTTGACCGGAGAACGCATCCTCCGTCCCATGGTCATACTCATACCCCGTACCATACCCGAGCTGCTTCATCAGCTTCGTTGGTGCGTTCAGGATATGCGCCGGCGGCATCAGACTGCCGGTATTCTTCGCCGCGGCTTTTGCCTGACCGAACGCTGTATAGAGGGCATTCGATTTGGGGGCGGTGCCTAGATAAACAACGACCTGGGCGATCGCCAGTTCGCCCTCGGGGGAGCCTAGCCGCTCGTAGGTTTCCCAGCCGGCGAGGGCCTGGGTCAGGGCGTTGGGATCGGCCATGCCGATATCCTCGGCGGCGAAGCGCACCAGGCGGCGGGCGATGTAGCGGGGGTCCTCACCGCCGTTCAGCATGCGGGCGAACCAATACAGCGCGGCGTCGGGGTCTGAACCGCGCAGGGATTTGTGGAGCGCGGAGATCAGGTTGTAGTGTTCTTCGCGATCCTTGTCGTAGAGCGCGGCCCTGCGCGCGAGCAGTTCGGACAAATCAGCCGTGTCCATCGGCGGGGTGTTGAACGGCAGGGCGGCGATTTGCTCGACCATGTTCAGCAGATAGCGGCCGTCTCCGTCGGCCATGGCGCGGAGGGTGCCTCTTGCTTCGTCGGACACGGGAAGCGCGCGGCCGATTTCTTCCTCCGCCCGAGCCAGCAGACGTTCCAGCGCCGGATCGTCGAGGCGGCGCAGCACCATGACCTGACAACGGGACAGTAGTGCGCCGTTCAGGGCGAAGGATGGGTTTTCCGTTGTGGCGCCGATGAGTGTAACGGTTCCGTTCTCTACCACCGGCAGAAAACCATCCTGTTGTGCCCGATTGAACCGGTGAATTTCGTCCACGAACAGCAGTGTCCCCTGCCCTGCCCGGCGTTGCTTCGTCGCATCGTCGAAGGCGCGTTTCAGGTCGGCCACGCCGGAAAATACGGCGGACAGTTGCACGAACGCTAATGTCGCCTGGCTGGCGAGAAGCCGGGCGATCGTGGTCTTGCCAACACCCGGAGGCCCCCACAGGATCAGCGAGGCAAGAGAACCGCGTTCGAGCATGCGGGTCAGCGTGCCCTGCGGACCCAACAGATGGTCCTGGCCGACAACTTCGGACAGCTTTGCGGGCCTGAGCCGGTCGGCGAGCGGCCGGTTGGCGTCTGGTTGGGGGGGCGCCGCCGGATCAGGGGCGCCGAACAGGTCATCAGGGTCTGGCACCGCAGCAGCATAGCCGGGATGCGACGGTCAGGCGACAGGGGTTAGACCTGCCGATCGAGCCAACAGCAGTTCTCATTATGGCTTTGGGGGCTGCCAGCGCCTCCCCCGTCATGGCGGGCGAAGCAGGCTGTGTGAAAACTCTCGCCCAAATTTGCGTTGGAGAATATTTTTCTCTGGCATGCCTCTGTCGTCGCGACGACCCAATTCCGTCACGGCAGGAGAATGCCTACCATCTGCGCCTTTTCTGGGCCGGGACA
>JANXLQ010000376.1 GCA_025355085.1 Rhodopila sp. | reverse complement strand
CGAAAAGGACTGACAGGAAGCCGACGAGCAGACTGATGCGCATGCCGAACATGATCGCGGACAGGACGTCTCGGCCTTGGTTGTCGGTGCCGAACGGGTTGGACCACTCGGCGTCGGCCATGCCGAGGGGCGGTTTAAAGCTGTCCATCAGGGACAGGGACGCCACATCGGTTGGGTCGTGCGGGGCAATCCAGGGTGCGAACGCTGCTGCGACGATCAAAATCAACGCGAGGGCGGCGGATGCCAAAGCCACCGGGGAGGTGCGGAAGTTGTGGGCCAGATCGCTGTCCCAGGCGCGTGCGAGCATCAGCGGCGTGCCCTCAGGCGGGGATCGACAGCGTAATAAAGTAGATCGACGATGAGATTGATCAGGACGAACACCAGAGCGATCAGCAGCAGATAGGCGGACATAACCGGAATGTCGGCGACTGCGACGGATTGGACCAGCAGCAGGCCCATGCCGGGCCATTGGAACACGGTTTCGGTGACTAAGGAGAACGCGACGATCCCGCCGAACTGCAGGCCGATGATGGTGATGACCGGAACCAGCGTGTTCTTCAGGGCGTGGCCGAAGTTTATCGATCGGTTCGTTAGTCCTCGTGCGCGGGCGAATTTGATGTAATCGGTGCGCAGGACTTCCAGCATCTCGGCGCGGACGAGGCGCATGATCAGGGTCATTTGGAACATGCCGAGGGTGATCGCGGGCAGGATCAGCGACCTGATGCCGGCCCGGGAGGTGAAGCCGGTGGTCCACCAGGTTCCGATATGCACGACCGGGCCGCGGCCGAAACTCGGCAGCCAGCCGAGGCCGACGGAGAATCCCAGGATCAGGAGGATACCGAGCAGGAAGGTGGGGAGAGAGACGCCTATGAGGCTGACGATCATCATGAGGCGCGACAGCACTGTGTTGCGGTGGATGCCTGTATAGACGCCCATCGGGACGCCGATCGCGAAGGCCAGGACCGACGCGGTAATCGCCAGTTCGAGCGTCGCGGGCAGGCGTTCCGCGATCAGGCTGGCGACGGGTTGGGCGACCCGGTAGCTGTTGCCGAAGTTGCCGTGCAGCGCGGTCCACAGGAAGCGGCCGTATTGTATGAAGAATGGCTGGTCCAGGCCGAGTTGCTGGATAAGCTCCAGCCGTTGCGCCTCGGTGTGGTCCTGCGGAAGCAGGATGGAGACCGGGTCGCCGACGTATTCGAACAGGGCGAAGGCGATAAAGCCAACGACCAGAAGGACGGGGATAGCCTGGAGGAGCCGGGAGCCGATGAAACCGAACATTCAGCCTGAAATAAGGACGGATTCGGGGGACGTTGCCAAGGGGGTATGTGCGGGGGTTGCCTCATTGACCAGCCAGTCGCGGAATTGCCTTACCTGACGGACGCGCAGGCGCTCGGGCAGGGCGACGAACCAGTGGCCCTCCGGCACCGGGATCGGCGGGTCGGGAGCGATTTCGGCGAGCAGGCCGTTGGCCAGCATGCCGGCGACGAGATTGCGGTCCACCACGGCGGCGCCCATGCCGGCTGTCGCCGCCTGGACCGCCAGCGCCCTGGTTTCGAAGGTTAATGTGGGCGGGATGTCGGGCCAGCCGAGCGCGGCGGCGACTGAGGGCCAGTCTTGGGCGCGGGTGCGGGCGCCCAGGCGGGGCAGGTCCTGCGGGTTGGCTTGCAGTAGGCGGGGGTTGGTCACCACGACGGGGCGGTCACGGAACAGCAGTGTGGCGTCGAGGCCGGGCCAGTTGCCCTGGCCCCAGCGAATGGCGCACTCGAATGGTTCGGCGGACAGGTCCACCGGGCGGATGCCGGTGCTGAACAGCAGGCGCGTGCCGGGATGGCGGGATTGGAAGCCGGTGAGGCGAGGGACCAGCCATAGCGTGAGGAAACTCGATAGGGCGGAGACGCGGACATCTCCGGCCTGGTGTTTGGCTTCGGTGATCGCGGTGTCGATGATGTCGAAGGCGGCGATCAGGCGGCGGCTGAGTTTATCCCCGGTTTCGGTGAGGCGGGCCTGCGGATTTTTTGTGGTGAAAAGGGTAATCGCGAGTGATTGCTCCAGTTCCCGCAGCAGGTGCGAAACCGCTGAGGGGGTGACGTTGAGGGTGCGCGACGCGGCAACAAGACTGCCGGTTCGGGATGTTTCAGCGAAGGCGCGCAAGGCGCGGAGGGACGGTGGTGACATGAGAAATCCTCATGGCCGGAGATTGCCTTCTCACTACCCGATGGTGTCGGATTGCGCCAGGATTGCGGTGTTCGGAAACAGGAGGCGAGGGTGTTGAAGGCGCATTTCGACCAACTGGCGGCGTATAACCGGTGGGCGAACCGGCGGATGTATGACGATGCGGCGGGATTGCCGGACGCGGATCGCAAGCGGCCGGCGGGGCTGTTCTTCGGTAGCGTGCATGGGACGCTGAACCATCTGTTGGTGACGGATTACATCTGGATGCGGCGGTTCACGGGGGAAGGGCCGCAACCGGAGCGGCTGAACCAGATTCTGCATGAGGATTTTGGTGAACTGCGGGCGGCGCGGGAGCAGGGGGATGAGCGGATTTTCGGATTCGTTACAGGGGCTTCGGATTATGACCGGGTGATTGAGTACCAGAACTCCAGCGGCAAGACGTATAAGCAGGAACTGGGGCCGGCGTTGACGCATTTCTTCAACCATCAGGCGCATCATCGCGGGCAGGTGCATGCCGGGCTGACGATGCTGGGGATGCGGGAACCGACATCGCTGGATTTGTTGATCCTACAGCGTTCCGGGTAAACGTCGCCGCATGAACTTCAAATATCCTGATTTCGGTCTGACCGGGGTGACCCCAACCCTGTCCACGGCGATATTTTTTGCCTTCAGGCATGGTGTCTATCGCTTATCGGGCAGATCGCTGCATCCGCAAGATCGAATCGGACCGCCGATCGGGTCCGTTAGCGAATGATGGACTGGTTACACGGCTTCTTGCCGGCGCCCATAGCGGCCAGCAGGATCGAACGCCTGCGAGGGTGCCTGGGTGCGCTGGTGGGATTGCTGCTGACGGGGGTGGTTTGTCGATACACGGTTGGCTCCGGTATGGCGCTGCCGATGTTGATCGCGCCGATGGGAGCTTCGGCCGTGCTGCTGTTCGCGGTGCCGGCGAGTCCGCTGGCTCAGCCGTGGTCGATTATGGGCGGCAATATCGTTGCGGCCGTGATTGGCGTCACGTGTGCGCGTTATGTCGGCGACCCGTTGCTGGCGGCACCGTTGGCCGGCGCATTGGCGATCGGGGCAATGTTTGTGTTGCGATGTCTGCATCCGCCCAGTGGTGCGATCGCGCTGACCGCGGTTCTGGGTGGGCCGGCGATCACGTCGGCGGGTTATGAGTTCGTGTTATCGCCTGTGGCGCTGAACTCGATGATTCTGATGCTGTGCGCGATCGTTTTCAACAATGTCACGCGTCGGGCTTACCCGCATCCGCAGCGTGCGCGGGCCAACGTGCATCACACACATGACAAGACGCCGCTGGAGCGCCTTGGGGTCAACCTGGACGATTTGGATGCGGTGGTGCGGCAATACGGCCAGGTATTGGACGTCAGCCGCGATGAACTGGAGGGATTGTTTCAGCGGGCGGAGATGCACGCGTATCATCGCCGGTTTGGTGAGATCACATGCGCCGACATCATGTCGCGCGATGTAGTGGCGATGCAGTTCGGTTCGCCGTTGCAGGAGGCCTGGTCGTTATTGCGAAGGCATAAAATTCGAGCGCTGCCGGTGATCGATCCGGCGCGGCGGGTGATCGGGATGGTGTCGGATTTGGATTTTATGCTGAGCGCGGACCTGGATCTCTATGACGGTCTGGCAGGGCGGTTTAGCCGGATCGTTCGCCGTCCCTCGGGGATGTATGCGGATAGGCCGGAAGTGGTGGGCCAGATCATGCAGCGCGGGGTTCGGACGGTTATCGAAACGACACATATTGTTGAATTGGTGCCTTTGATGGCGGATGCTGGGCTGCGGCATGTTGCGGTCGTGGATGGGGAGAGGCGGCTATCGGGCATCATCGCTCAGTCCGATCTCGTGGCGGCGCTGTATCGGGGAGGGCTTGCGGCGGCTTGAACGGGGCGGCGGTATGAATGATGGCCGTTCTTGCGGAGTGGCGCGGTTGGCTGCCCGGTGCTGCACCTATATGCGATCGGACAGCGCTGGCTTTAAAGAGGCAACCATCTTGGGGATTTGACGAGGCGTGACTCACGCCCGGTGAAACAAAATGGTATAATTGGCTATCGAGAGGGACTTGGGCGATGACCGAAGGCGAGAAGGAACGGCTGATCCGCCTGTATGCCGCCGGCGGGATCACGTGGCACGAACTTCGAAAGCGCGGCTTCGACGACTTCGTGCAGGTGCTCGGTGCGCTCGGCGAGTTGGGTCTCCGGCAGCCGGTAGCTGCGATGGTGGAACCGAACGCTGCGGCGCGGGAGCGTGGCCGTGCGATCATCCGTGAGGCGTTGCTGGCGCAAAAGTGACCGAGCGATTCAGTCTTATTGTTACTGATACATCGCCGCTCTTCACGCTGGTTCTGGCGGACAGTTCTGGACGTTTTGCTTCGGCCGCAGCCCGGCGCGAAGGAACTGGTTGCGGTGTTTGCGAACTCGGGCGTTGACGGGTGCGGTGGCCATGGGATGGCGCCGGTGGCATGCAACGGAGTATTGGGTGGGTGTTACGTGCAACCCAAGCGGCGGCTTGGACGGCCGTCGAACACGCTTGGCGGCTGCAAGCCCCGCAGTCGCACTATAGCCCAGCTACCGGCGATTGATCACACGCGCACGCATTCAATACGTACAGCTTGGATCGTTCAGCGGTTTCGTGTATAACCTCGGTGATGACACCAACCATGGAGGCTGCGATGCCGAGAATCGCCGTGGACGACAACAAGCGGATGAACCTGCGGATACGGCCGGAACAAAAAGCCACGCTCGTGCGCGCGGCTGCGCTGAAGAACACGGACCTGACCGATTTTGTGCTGCAACCGGCGCTCCGCGAGGCGGCGGCTGTCATTGAGGCGGCGGATCGGCTGCAATTGTCCGAACGGGACAGCCTGCTTGTGCTCGATCTGCTGGAAAATCCACCACTGGCCAACGCCAGGCTGCGGGCTGCGGCGCTGGCTTTGCCGGCGACGCAATGACGCTGCCGGCCTGGCATGAGGAAGCGATCACCCGGAAACACGATCGCGGCGCATTCGACTGCGGCGATGCGGAGCTGAACGAATTCCTGGTCCGCTACGCGCGCCAGAGCCACGATCGGGGCGCCGCCAAGACATTCCTCGCAATTAACGACGGCGGACATTCCATCCTCGGGATTTACAGCCTGGCGCCCGCGTCGGTCGCCTATGACCGGGTACCGGCTACCGTCCGGCGCGGCCTTGGGCGGCAAGACGTGCCGGGGTTTCGTCTGGTTCGGCTAGCCGTCGGCCTGATGTGGCAGGGGCAAGGACTGGGCGGACAGTTGCTGGTGGCGGCCGGACGGCGCTGCCTTCAGGTCGCCTCGGTCGTCGGCGGCCGCGTGCTGGTAATCGACGCCAAGAACGATCGGTTGGCGGAATGGTACGCGAGTTATGGGGCGGTCCCGCTGCTGGATGCTGGGAGGACGCTTGTGTTGCCGCTGGCCACGATTGCGGGGTTGCTGGGGGACGTGGGGAAGCTGGCGGCATCAAGCGGATAGTCGGCGCCTGCTCCCCTACCGAGCGATCCCGAGGAACACCGCCAGACAGCGATCGACCTCTGCCATTGTCATGGCGTCGAGCCGGCCGAAGGGTTGCCCAGCCTTGTCGCGGCGGATGGTCGCCGCCTTGTCCACCATCACCTGAGACGCTTTGCGCAGACCGTTCGCGTCGTTGGGTTCGACAGCGACGCGGATCAATGGTGTGGCGATCAGTGTGCTGGTCACCGGCAGGACGGTGACGGTGGCGTGGTCGCTGAATAGGTCTGACTGGATCACGAGGGCGGGACGAGGTTTGCCGAAGTCGCCTTGCATGGCGACAGTGACGAGGTCTCCGCGCGTCATTCGGTCCAGCCATCCAGGTCGTCTAGGGCCTCATCCAGGAAGCGCATCAGGTCCGGGTCGCCCGCGTCGGCTGCCGCGACCAATCGCGACTGGCGGCGGCATTCCTCGGCGAAGCCGGGGCGGCGGGTGTCCGGCACCCAGATTTGCACCGGCCGCAGCCCGGCGTGGCGGAGTTGGTCGCGGTGCTTGCGGACACGGGCGTTGACGGGCGTGGTGGCCATGGGGTGGCTCCGGTGGCGTTACATGCAACGCAGTATATGGTGGGTGTTACATGCAACGCAAGCTGATTGGGGCGACATAGGCAGGAGGAGATGACGGTGCCGAAAAATATATTCAGAGACGACGAGAACGAATAGGCAATCCATTCGTCATTGGTCGTCGCCTCTCGGTTCAGGCCACCGCGCCCGGATTGCGTTCAAGCATACCCCTGAGCGCCGAGTTGGACCCCCTCGTTTTCGGCTCGTAATCGCACAAATTCCCGCACGACATTTTCGCGAAACTCACGCCATCCTGCACCTTTAGGAACGATGATCCCACCATGACCAGATGTCTTCAGTTTGTTGAGGTGGTCGGAAAATATTCGTTTTGATAGCGCCTTGAGTCCAGTTCGGGGTTTCGTCTGGCTCGGCTGGCCGTCGGCCTGATGAGGCAGGGACTTGGCGGCAGTTGCTTCTGGCGGCCGGGCGGCGCTGCCTTCAGGTCGCCTCGGTTGTCGGCGGACGCGTGCTGGTGATCGACGCCAAGAACGATCTGGTGACGGAATGGTACGCGAGTTATGGGGCGGTTCCGCTGCTGGACGCGGAAAGAACGCTGGTCCTGCCGCTGGCAACGATTGCGGGGTTGTTGGGGGAGGTTGTGAAGATGGCATGACCGCAGGCGCCGATGGCGGATGCGGGACTGTGGCATGTGGCGGTGGTAGATGCGGAGCGACGGCTGTCGGAGATTATTGCGCAATCGGATCTTGTGGTGGCGCTGTATCGGGGCGGGCCGGCGGCGGGTTGAACGTGTTGCAGGTTCGCATCGTGCTTACGGAAGGAAGAAGGGCGCAATTCGCCTCACACACAGAAAAGCTGACACTCCCGGGTCCTCGTCAACGAAGTTCATTGCGTTCACACGACAGCAGCAGACGTTCGATTTTAGCTGCCAAAATCATGCCCGGCAGCAAAGCACCCATTGGTCCATTGGATCGGATTGACGGTACCGACCGGCGGAACCGCACATCTAGATGCCTTATTTTGGCTTTTATAGCTAGCGTATCCAATCGCCCAGTCATGTGCTGGTGCTGGTTGTTGTGTCGTACCTGTAGTTCCGTTCGACGGAGTAGTTCCGCCCGCCAATACTGCAGCATTACCAGCCGTCATCGGCACCTGCTGCCAACCGTACGCTACGAGGCATTTATGCTTTAGCATGCCGATTCGCGTTCCTTCTGAAATTCCAGAAGCGATCGCGCCGCCTATGCCTTTGCCAGATGTTCATCTGGCGTACCTAACGCCGCTTCGTAGTCACACCGGTTAAGCACGGCATGGAACTCTGCGGGCGAGGCACGCGGCTTGACCCACATCATCGCAGTACAGCCTGTAAGGATGGCTGCGAGAGGAAGCATGATTACGATCTTTATAGCCATTAAGTTTCTTCAAAGCACTATCTTATCGATGCTTCCCCTTATTTACCGAATCGTAACTGCCTGCAAGGCTTCGGCCGGGGTGATAATCCCAATGCCTTGATGGGTGCCGAGCGAAAGTAGATGCCGGTCGCCCGAGACGATGAAGTCAGCCCGAGCGGCGACGGCGGCCGCTATAACATGGTCATCGTCGGTGTCATTCATGATGACCCGTGGGGTGGCGATGGGCGTCACAAGATCGACGGTCTCGATATAATTTGTGAGTATGTGCTCCACGGTCCTCCCGATAAGGGCGAGACGTTTGGCCGAAAATGGACGAAGTAGAACCTCTTTCAGTTCTTCCAGCAGGATGTCGCTTGTGTAAATTTCTATCGAATTGGATTTCTGAATGGCTTCGAAGAGATGATATGGCGGGCCGCGCCAGAGAAGCGCGGACAACACGACGTTGGTGTCAAGAACGATCCGCACTGGCGCTCCGCATCCGCCGCTGCGCGCGAACGGCATCGACCTCGGCCTGAATGTTGTCGTCGGTCAACGACGGAGCTCCGGCGGCTTCCAGCGCAGGTGCGACCGCGAGCAGGTGAGCAAGTGCCGCCTGACGGCGCGCTTTGGCTGACAGAAAATCTACGAAATCTTCGACTTCGCCCACTCGGTCGGGCGGAAGGGCATTGATTTTCCGCAATAGCTCCTGCGTATCGGGCATTGTTCGGTCCCTTGGCTGTGATGGCAATCGGGCCATTGCGATCCTTGTAGCACGGATGATCGCGCAATGTCGCCTTCCTGCCTGCTTGAGGGCATGGCCTACACGTCAGGGTTGACATTTACTAACAATAATGTTAGTAAAAAGTCATGGAGCACACGGCGCCAACCACGTCCCGGCCTACCCCGCCCGATCCCACACAGGACCGGCCCGGCCGCACCGTGCCCGCCCCCACCATACCGGAACGTCTCGCCGCCCTGCTGCATGTCGTCCGCGTCCTGCTTGGCCACGGCCGCCGTCTCGTCGAGACTGTCCCGGGGCGCGCCGCCAACGTGGAATTCGCCACCCTGGCCGCGGCTTGCGGCACCTACACCCTGCCGACCATCCTTGTGCGACTCCAGCGCGGTATTCTGCGCGCGATGGCGTTGGAGCGTTACCTGCTCGCCCGCGCCGAAAAAGGCCGCGATATCGCATTCGTGGAACCACGCGAGCCCACTCCGGCCAAGCCGCCAGCGGAACCACCCGAGGGGGCGCCAGTAGAACTAACAGCGGAACCGCCAGCCGAACCGCAAGAAGGCCCGCAAGACGCACCCCGGCCCAAGCGCCGCCCGTTCGATCCGGACGATCTCGGCATCCCCACAGCCGAGGAACTCGACGCCGAGGTGCGCCGCCGCCCGGTCGGTCGCACCATCGCCATGATCTGCATGGACCTCGCGGTCATTCCCGGTTTCTGTACCGGCATTTTTTGGAATCAGGTGTTCGACACGCTCCAGGACTACGGCGGCAGCTTCACGGCCCTGTACAAAGTGCGGGAAAACCGCGAGACCTCGTTTCAAAAAGAGCGGGACCAGCACCCGGAGTCCTGGGGCTTTGACTGGAAGCACTTGGGAACGGAGACGATCCGCCAGGTGTTCGGATACCTGATCGGCGAGGCGTCGATTTTGGACCCGCCCGGCCCGAGGCTGGCCACCGCTCCACCCTGACTCTCACCCTTCCGGACATGCGTCGCACCCTGGGATTCCGGGGGCGCTTTCGCGCGCGCACCGGCCTGATACAGGGCGAACGCCAAGGCCGGGGCATCTCCGTCTTACCCGGGCGGCGCCTGATGCGGCAAGTCGGGATCGGACAAAAGCCCGGCGAACCCAGCTTCCGCGCCCCTGGCCTCCGCCAGCAACGCGGCCCATTCGCCGGGCGGATTGCCACGGTTCAGCATGCCCGAGAACACAGCGTAAGGATCGCTCGACGCACCAGCCTTGCGCAGTGTGTCGCGGTCGTTGACCCAGGCATAAACGACGATCCGGGAAGCGGAATCCGCCCGGAAGAACAAACGAAACCGGTTGCCGCCAAATTTCGCCCTGAACCAATGCCGATGCGACGGACCCAGCGTATTCCCCAGGCGGAACTCGGGTGATCGCGGGTCGTGCGGAACACGCTCGCGCATGACCTCGCCAATCGTCCGCAGCAACTTGACATTGGCGTTGTTGCGCCATCCCGTTGGATCGGCCTTTTTCGCCCGTTCGGCTGACGCAGCCAGCTTGTCGATTTGGTCCAGCAACCGTGGATGGGCAATCAGAGTCCATCCGTGGCTCTGCAACACCGATCAGATATCCACGTCGCCTTCGATCGGCTCATCCGGATCGACAACAACATCCTCGGTTACCGCCGCAATACGCTGGAACAAAGCGTCAGTCAGTGAAACAAGCGTCTCTGGATGGGCTTCGATGTCCCGTGCGAGCAGTTCTAGGAAAGGTCCAAGTGCAGGATCATGTTCATCATCATCGGCCGCATGGACGGTCACGGTGCCGTCCTCGATCCGGAACGCAATACGCCCTCCGTAGCCGACGCCCAATGCTTGACGAACGGTCTTGGGGACCGTGGTCTGGCCTTTAGCAGTGATGGTGCAGAGTTCCTCGATCAGCATGGCGATCTCCTGTTACATTCAATGTAAGGAATCGGCATTACTTTTTCCAGAGGTTTCTGCGCCACATCCTGCGCGCCGCCAATCCCGTCAAAGCCCGTCCATCTGGCCTAACCACCCCACCCGCGCTAGACACCCCACAGCGAACGCGAAACCAAGGACATCCAACACATGCCAGCCTATCGCTCCCGCACCACCACCCACGGCCGCAACATGGCCGGCGCTCGCGGCCTGTGGCGCGCGACCGGCATGAAGGACGGCGACTTCGGGCGCCCATCATCGCCGTCTGCAACAGCTTTACTCAGTTCGTCCCTGGCCACGTCCACTTGAAAGACCTCGGCCAGTTGGTGGCGCGCGAGATCGAGGAAGCCGGCGGCGTCGCCAACAAATTCAACCGCATCGCCGGCGATGACAGTATTGCCATCGCACGGCAGGCAGTACATTCAACGACTGCGGAACCGACCAGGCGTCGGGTAACCGTTCTAACGGAGAGCTAGTGTGCCAAATTCAAAAATCGTCCTGATCGATCGCCACCCCGGCCGCTCGGCTCAGTCCATTGGCATGGCAAAGGTTATCGGCACCGATCCGGACCTGATCCACGAACCGTCGGTCGGCGTCGTCGGCACCAAGGGCGACAGCCAGTGCTATCTCGGTGTGATGGCGAAGGTTGACGCGATCCACAGCCGCTTGCGCGACCGCGTCGGAAAGGCCGAGGGCCAACTGCCGTTCCGTCTCGTCCAGCCCGAATACACCATCGGCACCTCCGACGGCATCCGCAACGGCACGCGGGAAATGCGCTACTCGCTGATCGGCCGCGAGGTGACGCATGACTCGCTGTGCGAGCATATGGAAGCCACCGGGCTCGCTGGCACGATCGCCGTCGTCGCCTGCGACAAGCCGCCGGTCGGCACGCTGTCCGCGCTGCTGGAGCACAACCAGCCGGGCATCATCATGTCCGACGGACCGATCCACCCCGGCACTGACCCAAAGACCGGCGAAATGCTGGATATCGTCAGCGCCTACCAGGTCGCGGGCCATCCCGACGCGGCGCATCGCCACCACATCGCCTGCAATGCCTGCACCGGCATCGGAAGCTGTGGCGGCATGTTCACCTACAACACCATGCAGACCTTCATCGGCGTCGTCGGCATGCAGCCGCTGCACATGGTGGCGCCGCCGTCCGACGATCCGCGCCGGGTGAATGAATTCCCGGCCCAGTTGGTCGAGTATCTCGCCAACCTGATCGCCAAGGACATCAAACCCCGCGACATCGTGGTGCGCGATTCGATCCGCAACGCCGTCATCGTGGCGATGGCCATTGGCGGATCGACCAACGTCACCCTGCATGCGCCGGAAATCGCCCGCGCCGCCGGTTACGCGGACTTCTGGAAGGACGTCATCACACCGGAGGAGTTCAACTACCTCTCGCAATACGTCATCCCGGTGCTCACCGACGCGCGGCCCTACGGCAAGTATTCGATGGTCGATATCGACCGCGTCGGCGGCGTGCAGGTGATCGTGCGCGAACTGATGGAAGCCGGTCTGCTGAACGGCGACGTCATGACCTGCACCGGCGAAACCCTGGCCGAGCAGGTTGCCCGCCTCGGCACCCCGGCCGTGGACGGCAAGGTGGTCTATCCCGTCGCCAAGCCGTACAAGCCAACCGGCGGCCTGCGCATGCTCGGTGGCAACCTGTCGCCGGATTTCTCGGCGATCCTGAAGCTGGCGGGCGTCGAAGGTGGCCTGGAGGGCAACATCTTCCGCGGCCGCGCCCGCATCTTCGAGGGCGAACAGGCGCTGCTGGCGGCGTTGGACCAGGCCCCGGATAGCTTCCAGAACAACGACATGGTTATCGTGCGGTATGAGGGCCCCAGCGGCGCGCCCGGCATGCCGGAGATGTTGGACCCGACCTCGCGCATCACAACGCTGTGCCGGGACCGCGGCATTGTCATCGCGCTGATGACCGACGCACGATTCTCCGGCGGATCGGTCGGCTTGGTCATCGGCCATGTCGGGCCGGAAGCCGCGCTGGGTGGCCCGATCGCGTTCATCGAGGAAGGTGACGAGATCGTCGCCGACCTGAACAGCAACGAACTGAACTGCACGGTGCTGAACGATCCCGCCACGCTGGCGAAACGCAAGGCCGCGTGGGACCAGGCGGTTGCGGCCAACGGCGGGGTTCACCCGAATTGCGGTATCGCCGACACCCGCCTGCTGCACCGCGCCCGTCATATGGCGGTGCCGGCGACCCGCGGTGGCGGCCTGCACCCGAACCGCGAGGTTTGGGTCCGTGATCCGCGTGTGGCGGAGCGGTCTGGGTTTGTGCCACGGAATGCTCACCGGCCGGAGGCGGATAAGGCGTTCTGAGTGGGGGTTGGGGCGGCGCTGTAGGTAATTTGACGTGAATCGGCGGTGGAGTTGCGGTCGTCAGGCCGCCCACCGAAGATGACGCCGCACTAGGTCAAGGAGGCGCTACGCCGTCGCGACAACGGGAAGCCTATGCGCGACATCGCCACGTCGTATAATGTCAGCCACAGCACGATTTCGCCGTTGGTGAATTCATTTCTTTTCGCGCTTGCCCGCGCCCGGTGTCCTGGCGCTGTCGGGTTCCTGTCGTGGTCAAGCCGAGGCTGCCTAGCCACATTCAGGGCCGTCGACATGGAGCGTGACATGCATGAGAAACAAGCCAAGCCACCGATGACACCCGCAGAGATCGGGTTCCATGTGAGAGCTTACCGCGATAACATGGGGTGGAGTTAGGAAACACTGGCCGAACTTTCCGGGTTGAATGTCCGCACCATACAGCGCGTTGAAGCCGGGTTGCCTGCCAACCTCCACACGCGGCGGGCTATCGCACGCGGATTCGAAATTCCCGATCTGGGTGTGTTCGATAAGCCCAAACCACTCCCGAGCCCGCAGGAGCTCGATCAGCACAAGGCGGAATTCGATCGCAAATATCTGGCGCCCGACGCCACTCCCGTGGATGGCCGCAAGAAAAAAGCGCTGGGGAAGGTCAAGGTCAGGCTGAACAGAGTTCCGTCCATGGAGGAGTTATACCAACGGCCCTATGTTCTGACCCGTCATGGCAGGCGAAGCAGGCTGTGTGAAAACTCTCGCCCAAATTTGCGTTGGAGAATATTTTTCTCTGGCATGCCTCTGTCGTCGCGACGACCCAATTCCGTCACGGCAGGAGAATGCCTACCATCTGCGCCTTTTCTGGGCCGGGACA
>JANXLQ010000375.1 GCA_025355085.1 Rhodopila sp. | reverse complement strand
ATCGTGTCCATGCGGGGCGAGTTCGGTGAGGGCAATCCCTGGCAGTTCGCCATGGGTCAGGCGGTGGAGCCCGTGTTCAAGGCGATGGGCGTGATCGTATTACGGGCCGAACAGTCATCCGATGTGATCCCCTGCGTGGCTGCCGCCATCACCATGGCATTCCAGTCCGGCCAGCAGGTCGCTGTCCTGCTCACCCAGCGCCTGATTGGCGCGAAGAAATTTTAAGGGGAGCACGATTATGGCCAAACTCAATAAAATTCAGACCGCGACGTTACCGGATGCCGTGCTGGACCGCCGCCACGCAGTGCCGGCTTTGATCGAAAATCCAAGCGATTTTCTCATGGTCGCCGGGCTGGCCGGCACGGCATGGGAACTCTCTGCCCTGACGCACGAATCCCACAGCCTGTTCGGTCTGGGCGGTGCCATGGGCGCGGCGCCGATGATGGGCCTGGGACTGGCGCTGGCGCAGCCGAAGCGGCGGGTGCTGGTGGCGACCGGAGACGGAGAGCTGCTGATGAATGTGGGGGCACTCGCAACCATCGCGCTCCAGAACCCGCCTAACCTGACGATCATCTGCGTGGACAACGGCCACTACGGCGAGACAGGCAATCAGGACAGCCACACCGGCCTGGGCGTTCGCCTGGACCTCATCGCCGCCGGTTGCGGCTTCCCGGTCGTGCATGTGATCAACACGGAAGCCGACATGGCGGAGGGACGCCGGTTGGTCCGAGAGGGTGGCGGGCTAACGTTTATCCTGCTGCGGGTACTTGAAGGTCCGGCGACCCACGACGGCAAAAAGAATCTCGTTCCCCACATCGAACGGGATCGCTTCCGGGCCGCCTTGCTTGGATAGCGACTACGCCCTGCTACGCCTACAGGTCGAATGGGGTGCTGACGAGGCGATCGGCCTGTTCCCCATCGACCGTCTGCGCCCGGCCGAGGTGCTTGAAGCCAAGCCGGTCCCGTCGCCGCGTCCGGTTCCAGTCGTGGCGCTATCGAAGGCCACTGCGGGAGAACGCGCACTCGCATTATCCGGCCAAGCCACCACGCTGGAGGATTTGCGGGCTGCCCTGGCGGACTTCGACGGATGCGGCCTGCGTGATACCGCCAGCAATCTGGTCTTCGCCGAGGGCGACCCCGCCAGCGGCACTCTGGTCATCGGCGAACCACCGGGCCGCGAAGAAGATCGTGGTGGCCATCCGTTTGCTGGCCCCGAGGGCCAGTTGCTCGACCAGATGCTGGCCAGCATCGGCCTCAATCGCGCGGAATTGATGATCACGCCGCTGCTGCCCTGGCGTCCGCCGGGTGCGCGACCGCCGTCGCCGGGCGAAATCGCCCTGTGCTTGCCGTTCCTGCACCGGCTGATCGCGCTGCTCAAGCCCCGGCGAACCGTAATTTTCGGGGGTACGGCTGCTCGGGTCATCTTACCGCAGGCGCAAAACCGACGCCGGAGCCCGCGTGTGTGGTTTGAAGTAAGCATACCAGGTATGCACGCAACGCTACCCTGCCTGGCCCTTCCGGGCTTGGCGGATATGCTTAAAAATCCGCTCAGTAGGCGAGATGCATGGGCAGGATTACGCCTGTTGCGACGAGCAATCGACGAAGCATAAACGGAAAAGTGACACTGATTACTGCCGAGTAAGTTGCGATATTCCTTACCTCGTCTCAAATATAGAAAATAAATCACTTATGGAGGGTTGCGTCTCACTGCCGTAGCGTCTAGCCAGACGGTATGCGAGGGATCGGTCATACGCTCTCCCGCCTTTCTAACGCCCGGGCATTCCTTGCCGGGGCTGCGATCCTTGCGGGGGCGTTTACGTCAGCCGCGCACGGGCAACCGTCGGGATCGGGGAATGGCACAGGGACGCTTTCTAAGGATAGCACACGCGCCGATGAGGTCGCGTGGGCGGTTCCGCGTTCATCCCACAACGGGTTGGCAGGGATTTCCCTTCCGCAACCATTGCGCCCGGTCGATGCGGCTTTGATGCGACGTATTTTCGCTTTCCAGGCAAGGGGAGATATTCCGGCGGCAATCCGATCTGCCGAAGGACTGGAAGATTCGCTGTTGTTAGGGACGGCGCTGGCCGATCGTTATCTTGGCCGGTATCATCGCTCTACCGCGACGGAATTATCCGGCTGGCTTTTAGCGTATGACGACCACCCCGATGCGCCAGCGATGCATGCCTTATTGCTGAACCGGCTGCCTAAGGGAAGTCTGCCTCCAGCCGCACCGGCAACCGTCGCATTGACCAGATCCGCCGGCCCTGATCCGGCACCCGAGGACATCGATCCGCCGCGGAACAGTATGGTCAGGAATATGGTTCTGGATCGTACCGTTCTCGATCGTGCGGCACGGGGCGATGCCATGTCCGCCTTACGGCTGATCTCTGCGACGCGCGGGCTTTCGGCCGCGTACAGCGCACAGCTTCGCGCGGAGGTCGCGCAGGTGTTGTTCACACGGAACGAAGACCGTCAGGCGCTGTTCATTGCGCAGGCGGCGTTGAAGGGTATCGCGCCCGAAGATCAACCTAGTCTGGGCTTTTATGTGGGCGGACTCGCCGCATGGCGCTTGGATCGGATTGAATTAGCCCGAGGGTTGTTTGAGGCGGGTGCTAAGGCAACCAATACGTCGGCCCGCCTGCATGCGGCGTCAGCATTCTGGGCGTCCCGCGCTTCTCGTTCGATGCATGACGCCGCAGGGACTGTGTCCTGGTTGCAGGTTGCGGCCGAGGAGCGGTTGACCTTGCACGGTGCGCTGGCCCGCCGAACCCTTCGGATGGGCACTGGCACCGGCACTGGCACCGGCACTTCGCCCGGCGCCGAACTGATCAGTCAGGCGGATGTCGATGCGGTGGCGGCAACCCCACGCGGTTGGCGCGCTTTCGCGCTGCTTCAAACAGGCCAACCCGACCGGGCCGAGGCGGAACTGCGAGGATTGTGGTCAGGCAATACGGTTTTCGGACGCTCGCTGATGATGGTGGCGGCCGCGACCGGGCTGACCGACTGCGCCGCCCAAATGGCCGCGTTGCTGCAATCGCAGGACGGTCAGCGCCATAATGAGATGCAGTTCCCGGTGCCGCGCCTGCGGCCGGCCGGTGGTTTTAAAATCGATCCAACCCTGGTGTATGCCTTGGCGCGGTTGGAATCGAATTTCAATACGGAGGCGATTTCACCCGCCGGCGCCCGAGGATTGATGCAAATCATGCCGGCTACGGCACAATATATCACGGGCGATGTGCTTTACTCGGCGGATCGCTTGCACGAACCTGCTTCGAACCTTGAAATCGGGCAACGATACGTATCCTATCTGGCTCGCCTCGATGGAATCGACAATGATTTGATACGGATGCTGGCCAGTTATAATTCCGGGCCGGGTAATTTCGGACGTTGGGGTGCCGACATCCGCGACCGAGGCGATCCGCTGTTGTTTATCGAGGCGATTCCCGTGGCTGAGACGCGTGCGTTCGTGACGCATGCCCTGGTGTATTCGTGGATCTATGCCGCCCGGATGCATTTGCCCGCCCCAAGCCTGGACGAACTTGCCGCCGGAGAATTCCCCCGCTTCACGCCGCATGACCCGGGGCGCAGAATGGTGCTTCTGAGGCCGGGATTGCATTGACATCCCGGCGAAGCCCAAGCGCCGGAGGTATCTGTTATGGCTCGCATCGATGAAACCCGCCCCTTCATTCCGGTGAACATCGCCGTTCTCACGGTGTCGGATACCCGCACCCTGACGAACGACACATCCGGCGACACCTTGGTCGAACGTGTTCTTAAAGCGGGTCACCGGGTGGCTGTCAGAACCATTGAGAAGGACGACGCCGAGAAGATCGAGGTCCTGTTACGGCGGTGGATCGCCGATCCCGAGATCGATGTGGTGATCACCACCGGAGGGACCGGCATCACCGGCCGTGACGTGACGCCAGAGGCCTTCGACCGCGTGATGGAAAAGCGCATCGAGGGCTTTGGTGAATTGTTTCGTATGTTGAGTTACCAGAAGATTGGAACGTCAACCATGCAATCGCGTGCGATCGGGGGGGTAGCGGGAGGGACGTATTTGTTCGCACTTCCCGGCAGTACCGGGGCGGTGAAGGATGGCTGGGACGATATCCTGGTCTCACAGTTGGACAATCGCCACCGGCCTTGCAATCTCGTCGAACTGATGCCGCGCTTACTGGAACACCTGAAGCCGGTTGATGCGTAACAGGTACGATATCGCCTTGGTGTGACAGTAGGTTTTTTGTCTGTCAAGGACTGGGCCAGGCCTCGTGATTTCCGCGGTTGCGGGGATGCCCGGATCAAGGCGGGAAAGGGCGATAGAGGCAAAAAATTGCCTCTCTCGGGCCTTAATCCTGATGCGCGTGGCGTTTGGCCGACCATGGCATAGGTGGGCAAAACACGGCAGGGTCCCTGTTTTAACGCGACCCGGTTGTGCGACCGGAATTGAATCGTGCATCCCGCGAGACAGCCCGATGTTCCGGTGCGGCTAGATTGCTGCGACTGTCTGGCCTTCCTCGAAGATTATATCGGTCCATTTGTCCGGCTGGCGTTTCAGCCGCCCAACCCTGTGCGGGAATGCTGTGAAATCCATCACCTTCATCGGGACGGTCGTATAGACGACGTTAGGGTCCGCAACTCACCCGGCCATTTGTGCGACGGTGGCCCGGTAAAGCACATCCACATTGTCATTGAGCCGACCAGGACGACCAGCGTCCGGCTGGCACTGAATGCCTTTGCGATGGGACTCAGCAGGAAAAAAGCCGTAAAATCGAACGCGTCGAGCGTCCAACCGAGCCACGAGGCGATGGAGGCGTGCCATTGTTTTTGATGGATTCTCGGCATTATGAATTAGCGGTTGGGGATATCGAGGCATAATACTGGCCCGCGTTAACATCGCCCCTGAGACCGCGCCACCGCGTTATGCCAACGGAAGCCGGCACTCGCGTCACGCAAATTGTATTCAATCTTGCGCCATCATTCTCCAGGTCACACATTAGGCACTGACCATTTTGGGGATTGCCGGCATGGACTTCGACCTTTTTGTCATCGGTGGCGGTTCCGCCGGGGTGCGGTGCGCCCGGATTTCAGCCGGACATGGTGCCCGTGTTGGCATCGCCGAGGAACGCCATTGGGGCGGCACCTGCGTTAACATCGGCTGCGTGCCAAAGAAGCTGCTGGTGCAGGCTGGCGAATACGGCGGCTGGGCCGAGGACGCCGCCGGTTTTGGTTGGACGATGACCAAGGGGCCGCACGACTGGGGCAAGCTGATTGCCGCCAAGGACCGCGAGATTACCCGGCTGGAGGGTATTTACCGCAAGCTGCTGTCTGGTGCCGGTGCGACCGTGTTCGATGGCCGGGCGGTGTTCATCGACGAGCATACGGTAGAGGTCGCGGGCAAGCGGATCACCGCCGAAAAGATTGTTATAGCCACTGGCGGCTATCCCGAACGTCCCGCGATTCCGGGCGCGGACCTGGGTATCGTTTCAGACGATGCGTTTTTCCTAAAGACGATGCCGCAGCATGTGGTCATGGTCGGATCAGGCTACATCGCAGTGGAATTCGCCGGCATTTTTCGTGCGCTCGGGGCCGAGGTGCATCTGGTCTATCGCCAGCCGCTGCCGTTGCGCGGCTTCGATCGGGATATCCGGGAGTCGATGGAGGAAGCACTGCGTGCACAGGGCATTATCCTGCATCCAGGCAGTACGCCCGCGAAGGTGGAAGCCGGCGGGGACCGCCGCATCCTGACTTTGAGCGACGGCTCAACGATCGTCACCGATTTGGTTTTTTTCGCCACCGGCCGGCGCGCGAACGTCAAGGCCCTCGGTCTGAAGAAAATCGGTATCGAACTGAACGCGAAGGACGCGATCAAGGTCGATGACCAGTTGCGCACTTCGGTGCCGCATATCTATGCCATGGGCGATGTGACGGACCGGGTGAACCTGACCCCCGTCGCGACGGCCGAAGGACATGCCCTGGCCGATACTCTTTTTGGTAACAATCCGCGCTCTGTTGTATTATGGAACGTTCCATCCGCAGTCTTCACAACTCCGCCGCTCGCCACGGTAGGTCTAACTGAAGAACAGGCAAGTGCGCTCGGGCCGGTCGATATCTACCTGACTCGTTTCACCCCGATGCGGCACAATTTGTCGGGCCGGGCGCGTAAGACGACAATGAAACTGGTGGTTGATAAGACGACGCAGAAAGTCGTCGGTGCGCACATGCTGGGAGAGGACGCGGCGGAGATTATCCAGGGTATCGCCATCGCCGTGGTTATGGGCGCGACCAAGGCGGATTTCGACCGCACCATCGGGATTCATCCCACGGCAGCAGAGGAATTCGTGACGTTGCGCACCCGGACACGCACGACGGATATGGCCAAGGCGGCGGAATAGGGAAACCAGTCAGCTTCGACATGGCGCGCTGTTTGCGGCATGATGCGAATAAAAAAATGGAAACCATAATGCTTTCTGATGACGAACTTCGGAGGCTTCTTCGCCAGGGCGAAGCCGATCATGTGGAACGAACCGTCAGCTTTACGGATCGGCGCAAGTTCGGTGAGGCGATTTGTGCGTTCGCCAACGACCTGCCGGATCGGCGGCACCAAGGTGTCCTTTTCGTCGGTGTCAGGGACAACGGCGATTGCGCGAACGTGTCGATAGAGGAGCATCTTCTACAAACTTTGATGGGATTCCGTACCGACGGCACGATCCTGCCGCCCCCGATGATGACTGTGCGCAGCCACAACCTGGACGGCTGTGCGATGGCGATCGTCGAGGTAACGCCGTCGGACAATCCTCCTCTCAAATACGATGGACGGGTCTGTATTCGGATCGGTCCGCGCCGCGGCTTCGCCACGGCGGAAGAGGAACGCCGCCTGATCGAGAAACCCCGCTGGGGCGCGCTTCCGTTCGATCAGCAGCCGGTGTTGGGAACCACGTTACAGGACCTGGATGGTCTGCGTTTTCGTGAAGAATATCTTCCTGCGGCCGTGCATCCCGACATCCTGTCCGAAAACCATCGCAGCATCGAACAACAGATGCGCGCTTTGGGTCTGCTCGCCGTTGACGAGCAACCGACCGTACTAGGGCTGTTACTGTGCGGTAAGAACTCTCGGGCCTGGCTTCCAGGCGCCTATGTCCAGTTCGTTCGTTATCCCGGCACTGAAATTGGTGACGTCATCCAAGATCAAAAGGAAATCGATTGTCCGCTCGCCGAGATGTTGCGCCGTCTCGACGAAGTCGTGGCGAACAATATCGTGCAACCCGCCAACCTGAGCGGCACCACGCAGCAGACCAGCCCGTCCTATCCCGTTATTGCGTTGCAGGAACTCGTGCGCAACGCCGTCATCCACCGGAATTACGAGGCCACGTCTTCGCCTGTCATGCTGACATGGTATGCGGACAGGGTGGAGATCACCAGCCCTGGTGGTCCGTATGGTTCGGTTACCGGCGAAACGTTCGGACAGCCCGGCCTGACCGACGCCCGCAATCCTAACCTCGCCAGCGCCGCCAAGGCCATGGGATTCGTGCAGCGATTCGGTTCGGGAATCCCGCGCGCGCAGGCGGCTTTGCGTGCCAACGGCAATCCACCGGCGGAATTTCGTACCGAACCTAATTTCGTGAACGTCACGGTGCGGGCCGTGTCATGAAGACGATAGGATTTTTTAACAATAAGGGGGCGTTGGCAAAACCTCATTGGTGTATCATGTGGCCCATATGCTGGGTCAGCTTGGCGTGCGGGTGATCGTCGCGGACCTTGATCCGCAGGCAAATCTGACATCCCTGTTCCTGACAGAAGACCGCCTGGATGAACTCTTTGCAACCACACCCCGGCCAACGTTACAGGGTGCGGTCTCGCCTCAGTTTCGCGGGGTCGGGGACGTGCGTCCGCCGGTCATCGAGCCGATTGCCGACTGCATCGGCCTGTTGCCCGGCGATCTCGAACTGTCCAGGTTCGAGGACGATCTTTCTTATGCGTGGCCGAAATGCCAGGATGGTGACGAACGATCGTTCAGGGTCATGAGCGCCTTCGCGCGCGCGATCGAAATGGCCGGGGATCAATTCCAGGCAGATATCGCGCTGGTTGATGTCGGTCCCAATCTGGGTCCACTCAACCGTTCCGCGTTGTTGGCATGCGATTTTGTGGTGGTGCCTCTCGGAGCCGACCTCCTTTCACTTCAGGGCCTTCGCAACATGGGTCCGACAGTGCGCGGTTGGCGGGATGCGTGGCAAGACCGGCGTGCGAAGAACCCGGACGCCTCCATTACACTGCCAGAGGGCGGTATGCAGCCGCTGGGGTACATCGTGATGCGCCATGCCATTACGGCGGGGCGTCCCGCGCGTGCTTACAGCCGATGGATTGCCCGCATGCCGGCGCAGTATCGGGAGTACGTGTTGAATGCACCCGATGGCGGCCTGGAAGAGGTTTCGAACGATCCCAATTGCCTTGCCCAACTCAAGGATTATCGGTCTCTGATGCCGATGGCGCAGGAGGTCCGCAAACCGATGTTCCTGTTGCGGCCGGCCGACGGCGCTTTCGGTGGTCATCAAGAGGCCGTTCGGCTCTGCTATGGCGACTTCAAGGCTTTGACTTTGCAGATCATGGAACGATGCAGGAGCCATACTCTCACTGTCACCCCGGAAACCTGCTAAACCTGACTTGAATCGGCAAAGTCCGAACGGGAGGTTCTAATGAAAAGACGTAACTGCCCAGGTTCCTCGCCCAGGCTCACGCCAACCGTAATCGGCCAATCAGGCTGAACGGATTGCTCATCAAGGTTTCGAGCAAGCTCCAACCTTGCTTCCTGGCCGTGGAGAGAACGGATCGTATTGTGGCGAATTCCTCCGCACCGCCCTCGGATCGAAAACCTCCGGAAATCTTCTGTTGCACCTTCATCATTCTTGCATCCTGCTCTGCCAGGTTGTTGGTGAATGACACGGTTGGGCCGGTCAGAACGCGCAGCACGTCCTGTTTGCGGATGAGGAGACGCAGCAGCTTATGGCCCACTCGTCTCGGTGCCCGGCCACGTTTGCCGGTCTTTCCCATCGCGGGTTGCGCCTCGTGAAACGCCAGTCCCTCGGCGACGCCTGCATCGTAGCGCCGCACGATCAGGGCGATCAGAGTTGGTTTCAGCGACTCGTCCGCCTCACGCGCCAGGTTCGTCGCATGGCAGGCAACCCGCAGAAGCCGTTGCATCTGGCGTGCCTACTCTGCCTTCTCGATGTCGATCAAAGCCTTCAGTTCGCGTAGATGGCGTGCTTTTGCACGGCGCGTGCAACACGCCGGCCATCGTGTAGTAAGGCTTTCAGTCCGCGTTTCGTCAGCGGGAGCTGACGGCGATTCCGGATGCGTCGCGGCATCTCGCCTTGTCGTCACCCACCGTCACCAGCGCGATCGCGCATTTGCAGAAACTGGGCATTGTGCGCGAAACGACCGGCCGCCAGCGGGGGGAAATGCCAGCGGGAGAAAGTATTCGTCTATGGCGCATTTCCGGACCTGCAATCAGCGATTGCCCCGACCCGCTGCCCGGGTGAGGTTTCCCCGATGCCCAACCTGCTCTAACCTGCCCGCACAACGAACAGGGGAAACCGACCATGTGGGAACCAAGCAGCCGCTATCCCGATCCGAACGTCCAGGTTCTGGACCCGGCGTTCAACGCGCTGCGCCTGCCGCTCGCATCCGTGGAGCAACTCGCCACCGGCTGCCGCTGGTCCGAAGGCCCGGTGTATTTCGGCGATGGGCGCTATGTGCTCTGGAGCGACATTCCCAACGATCGCATCTTGAAATGGGAAGAAGAAACCGGCGCCGTCAGCGTCTTCCGGAAAACCTCCTGGAACGCCAACGGCAACACCCGCGACCGTCAGGGCCGTCTGGTCACCTGCGAGCATCGCGGCCGCCGCGTCACCCGCACGGAATATGACGGCACCATCACCGTCCTGATGGACAATCACAACGGCAAGCGTCTCAACTCCCCCAACGACGTGGTGGTGAAATCGGACGGCTCGATCTGGTTCACCGACCCGGTATTCGGCATCGGCGGCTATTACGAGGGAGAAAAGGCAGACTCCGAAATCGCTGCGGCAGTTTGGCGCATCGACGGCCAGACCGGGGCGGCAACCATGATGGCGGACGATATCGAGGGGCCAAACGGCCTCGCGTTCTCCCCCGACGAGTCCATCCTGTATGTGGTGGCGTCCAGGGCAGAACCGAACCGGCTGATCCGGGCATTCGATGTTGTCGATGGCGGCAGGAAGCTGGTGAACAATCGGGTGTTTATCGATGCGGACGACGGCACGCCCGACGGCTTCCGGGTGGATATCCACGGCAACCTGTGGTGCGGCTGGGGCATGGGCACCGCCGAACTGGATGGAGTCAGGGTGTTCGATAAGTCGGCAAAGCCGATCGGCCACATCGCGTTGCCGGAAAGAGCCGCCAATCTCTGTTTCGGCGGCAAATTCCGCAACCGGTTGTTCATGGCGGCCAGCCACGGGTTGTATTCGCTGTACGTGAACACGCAGGGCGCGGTGGGCGGCTAAGCCCTACCGCGCCCGCGCAATCACGGCTCGGTGGACTGCCCAGGCAGCGGCGCAACCGGCCAGCAGCAACGCGCCCCACAGCACGCCGGATTGCCAGTCGCCGACCCTGAGGCGTTCAAGCGACAGGCCGGCGAGTTGCGCGGGATAGATGTGAGCAGGCGCCCAGACGAACGCGGATGCGACATTGGCCATGACGAAGCGCCGTTGTTGCATCCCGGCCATCCCGGCGACCAGCGGGACGGTGGATCGCAGCACCGGAACGAACCGGCATAACGCCACACTGTACATGCCATAGCGATCGAAGAAGCGGACGGCGTTCGACATAAGCCCGGGGCGGCTGGCGAACGGCCAAACGCCGCGCAGCCGCCCGCTGAACCTCTTGCCGGCCCAAAACGAGACAAAATCGCCGATGACCGCGCCGACGATCGACAACAGCAGGAACGGCAGCATCGGTTGCCCGGCCATCGCCCCGGCGCCCGCCACCGCCATCAGGATCGGCGTGCCCGGGATCAGGATACCGAGCACCGCGACCGCCTCTATGATCGCGGCGAGGAAGACGACCGCCAGCGCGCACATCGGGTAGAGCGCGACAAGGTCCACGGCGGCGTCAATCCAAGACCACATGATGCTAACGGGAGGCTCCTGTCGCGAAAGGCAACCACCAGTATGATCGGATACCGCCTGGAAAGGAAGCGTTCGTCGCAACGCGGCGGTATTATGTTTTGGTAAAATATCGGTTCCTGACGAAAGGCAAAAAGCCGGGCATGTTGCGTGGCTGCATCGCACGCAGGTGCGTGGGCGAAGCCGCCGGGACTGGCGGCAGGCGGGCGGAGTTTCGAAGAAACATGAGTGATTTCAAATCGCAGTGTGATAAAAACCGCATGAAAACGTCAGCTAATCCTTTCATTCCTGACAAACAGGACAGACACTTTCCGCCGTTCGTGAATAATTTCAATTTCTGGTGACTTGCCGGTTAGGGTGATTTGCCAAATATGTCCGATAAGCCGCAGGGTCGCCAGCCATCCCGGCGGTCTTCGCGGTTGGTCCTATCCGGGACAATTGACCCAAGCCCAGGAGTTACGACCCATGCATTTCCGACGTGCGATCCTCGCCACAGCCTTCTTGGCAACACCGGTCGCCGCCGTCGTTGTCGCCCCGGGTGCCGTTATGGCCCAGCCGCTGACCGGGCTGTACGTCGGCGCCGGGGCCGGTCTGCATGCCCCGCAGGACCCGAACCTTACGCCATCTGGAACCGCCTATGGCGTGCCGCGGATCAAATTGAATGAGGGGTATGGATTCAACTCCAACCTCGCCGTCGGCTACGGCCTGGGCAACGGATTCCGCTTTGAGATCGAGGGCGACTTCATGCGCAGCGACGTGCGTCATGTCGGCGGCACACGGTTCCCGACCGCGAGCAGCGGCACGGTCCGCACCTGGGGCCTGATGGGCAACGCCTTGTTCGATATGGATATCGGCTTTCCCTGGATGTATCCGTATATCGGGGCCGGCGCCGGCTATCAGTGGACGAAGCTGAATCCCCTGACGTCGGTGCAGCCGGGTGGTCCGTTCTCCTCCACGCGGACCGGGCAGAATGGCGCTTTTGCCATGCAGGCGATCCTGGGGGCGTCTTTCCCGGTGCCGAATGTCCCGGGCCTGTCGCTGACCGCGGACTACCGGTTTATGGATATCCTCGGCGGTGAGAAATACAACGGCGTGACGACCGTTGCGGGCGTTACAAGCCCCTCCACGCTGAAGATGCATAACCAGTTCAACCACGACCTGGTGTTCGGCATCCGCTACGCGTTCAACGCCCCGGCCCCGGCCGCCGTGCCGATGTCCCCCATGCCCATGGCGTCCCCCGCGCCCGCCCCGGCCAGGTCCTATCTGGTGTTCTTCGACTGGGACAAGGCCGACCTGACCGGCCGAGCGAAGTCGATCGTGAAGGAAGCCGCCGATTCCTCTGCCCGTGTCCAGGTCACCCGGATCGAGGTCAACGGCTACGCCGATACCTCCGGCACACAGACATACAACCAGAGCCTGTCGATCCGCCGAGCCAAGGCAATCGCCGGCGAATTGGTGCGTGACGGCGTGCCGGAAAACGCCATTAACATCCAGGGCTTCGGCGACACCCATCTACTTGTGTCCACCGGCCCGGGCGTGCGGGAGCCGCAGAACCGCCGTGTGGAAATCGTCTTCCGCTAATGGTTCGAATGGGCCGCGTGGAGCAATCCCGCGGCCCATTGGCGTGACTCGCAGCAATCGCCGGATGGCGCCAGAATGACCATCCGAACCAGATTGCGAACCATGCAAGACACACACATCATCGACCGGGTTTCGGAAGAGTATCTCTGGGATCAGGTTCTCCGTCGTCAGGCCGGCGCCGATTTCCTGTATGCGGTCTCGACCATGGGCGTATTTTGCCGGCCGGCCTGTCCGTCGCCTCGGCCTTTGCGCAAGAACACGCGGTTCTTCCGGTCCCCGCCCGAAGCCGAGGCGGCCGGATTCCGCGCCTGCAAACGCTGCGACCCGAAAGGCGAGCGCGCCAGGATCGCTCAGGAGGTGGTCCGAGACGCCAGCGCGTTCATCGAGGCCAGCGAGGGCATTCCGCCCCTGGATGTGTTGGCGAAACGATCGGGCTACTCCCGCTTCCACTTTCTGCGGATGTTTCGCGATCACACCGGGGTGACACCGCGCAGCTACGCCGAAGCGGTGCGCGCCCGCCGGCTGCACGACGCATTGGCGGACGGCAACCGGGTGATCGACGCGGTGGCCGGGGCCGGTTTCGGGTCGGAAAGCCGGGTGTACGAAAAGACCGCCACTCTGTTGGGCATGACACCCGGCGCCGCGCGAAGGGGCGGGCAGGGGGAGCGTATCCGCACCGCATTCGCCGATTGTCCGTTCGGGCGCCTGCTGGTGGGTGCGACCGAGAAGGGTGTTTGTTTCATTGGGTTCGCGGAACCCGACGATGCACTGCTGGCCGATCTGCTCCGGCGGTTCCCGCATGCGACAGTAACGCCCGACGATGCCGCCTTGTCCGAAACTGTCAGGGCTGTGCTGGATTTTCTGCGGGAGCCGAAACAGGCGCTGGACCTGCCGCTGGATTTGCGCGGCACCGCTTTCCAGCGGCGGGTATGGCAAACGCTGTGCAGCATCCCCTCCGGCGAAACCCGCACCTACGCCCAACTGGCGGCGATGGCGGGTAATCCGAAGGCCATCCGGGCCGCCGCGCGATCGTGTGCGGTCAATCCCGTCGCGCTGGCGGTGCCTTGCCATCGGGTCATCGGCAGCAACGGCACGTTGACCGGGTATCGTTGGGGCGTACCGTGCAAGAAAGCGTTGCTGGACCAGGAGCGTAAGCTTGCCCGGTCCTGATGCCCGGATGGCCGTGATGTGTCTGCAAAAGTAAGAGTGGCCCCCAATCGCTGTCTATGCTTCCGGCCGGAAGCCCAAAATACGGGCGAACCGGTCGCTGTACACCGGCCAGACCTCCGGGTTCAGCAGCCGCGGAGGCTTCTGACCGTCCAAAATATCCAGCATCTGTTCGGCGGCAATCCTTGCAATATTGTGCCGCGATTGCCGGGTGATCCCGGCGGTGTGCGGGCTGACCAGCACGTTGTCGAACTTCAGCAGGGGATGGTCGGACGGCGGCGGTTCGTCTTCCCAAACATCCAGGCCCGCGCCGGTAATCTGCTTCGCGGTGAGTGCGGAGGCCAGAGCGTCCTCATCGTGAATGCCGCCCCGTGCGGTCGTAATGAAGAACGCGTGCTTCTGCATCGCGGCAAACTGAGCAGCCCCCATCATGCCCCGGGTCTCCGCCGTGTGCGGGCAGTTGATAGAGACGTAATCGGCAACCCGCAGCA
Organism: Rhodopila sp.; assembly: GCA_025355085.1. GTDB lineage: Bacteria > Pseudomonadota > Alphaproteobacteria > Acetobacterales > Acetobacteraceae > Rhodopila. The sequence continues at coordinate 2,110 of JANXLQ010000375.1, read as the reverse complement.
TATCCTCCAGCGTGGCAGCTTTCTCGGCCCCCTTAGCGGCGAGTTGTTCCACCGTTTGATATGGGTCGTACGCAATTATCCGCATTTGAAACAACCCTCGGCACAGCTCCGCCACACGGCTGCCGACATGCCCGAGACCGATGATGCCGATCGTGCGGCCCTGGACATCGTCGCCCATGAAATCCCGCCGGTCGTAGGCGGCACCGCTGCGCATCGCGTGATCGGATTGAACGATGCGTTTAGACAACGTCAGCATCATCGCCATCACATGTTCCGCGACCCCTTCCTTGTTGCCGCCGGCCTGGTTCACCACCGCGACCCCCGCCGCCGTCGCGTCCGCAAGATTGACCGTATCGAAACCGGCCCCATTGGTGGACAGCACCAGCAAATTCGGGCACCGGTTCAACAGCGGCGTGTAGCCTTGCAGACTCATCGCCAGTTCCTGACGGCTGCTGCCGATCTGATAGGCGTGCCCCTGCGCCAATATCGGCTCCAACACGTCGTCCGGTGTGGCATTGACGATCTTGTCCACATGGATATCCGGCCGCTTCGCCAGGATTTCCAGATAGATCGGGGCAGCCACGTCGTTCGCGTAGAAAACCCGCTTTGTATTAGGCGCCATTGTTGGTCTTTCATCGGACGGTTAGGGTTCGTGGAGTTAGCCCGATCCCCCGCCGATGGGCAAATTTCGATCGTGAATCCGGTCCGTAGGAGCAATCACCATGAGCCTCGTTGGAAAAGTCGTTCTTATCACCGGCGCCGCACGCGGCCTCGGGTTTGAATATGCGAAAAGCCTGGGGCAGGCCGGCGCCCTGATCGTGGCCGGCGATGTGTCGGACTGTTCGGATGCGGTGGCCGCCGCCGGCAAGGACGCATTCGGCGTGATGCTGGACGTTACCGATACAGCATCGTGCGACAGCATGGCGGAACGTGCGATGGAGCGCTTTGGCCGCATCGACGCCTTGATCAACAACGCCGCGCTGTATGGGTCCTTGCGCGGCGGCCGCTTCAATCAAATCGCCGAAACCGACTGGGATGCCGCGATGGCGGTCAACGTCAAGGGCATCTGGAACTGCTGCAAAGCGGTGGTCCCGGCGATGCGCCAGTCCGGCGGTGGATCGATCGTCAACATCGCGTCCCTCGCCGCCACCTACGGCATGCCGTTCGCCCTGCACTACACGACCTCCAAAGCCGCTGTTATCGGCTTGACGCGCGGATTGGCGCGGGAACTCGGGCGGGATTCCATCCGCGTCAATGCGGTGGCACCGAGCGCGGTGATGACCGAGGGAACGGTGGAATTCCTGGGGGAGAAATATGATCGTGGGCTGGAGGTTATCCGCGCCGCGCAGTCGATCCAACGCACGCTGGAACCGGCGGATCTGGTAGGCACCATCGGCTGGCTGATCGGCGACGGCAGCAAATTTGTCACTGGCCAGACGATCGCGGTCGATGGCGGCACCGTCATGCTGTGACCGCGTCCGGCATCGGAAGCAAGCGGGATTCCTCGTTCCGCTGTCATGGCCCGTCCTAGGGTAACAGTCAGAGAAATGCCGAATTCGTGAGGAGGATTTTCACCCGCGACGCCCATCTGAACGTAATTCCAGAAAGGATCAAACAATGTACGCAGCGATCCGTCAGGGCAAGGCGAAACCCGGAATGGCAGAAGAACTGGCCCGCACGATAAAAGAGGGAGCCATCCCGATCATCAGTAATGTCGCCGGATTCAGGGCGTATTATGTAGTCTATGCACCGGATGACACTTTGACCGCGATCAGCATCTTCGACGACTACGCCGGAGCCGCCGAATCCAACCGGCTCGGTTTGGCCTGGGTTGAGGAAAAACTGGCGCCTCTACTTGCCGGCCCGGCGACCGCAGTAGCCGGGCCGGTCATAGTACACTCGTTGGCGTAACGGCGAATTATACCAACGGCCTAATGTTCTGACCGTTCGGCGCCTTCTCGTCATGGCGGGCCTTCCAGGCTGTGCGAAAACTCCCGCCCAAATTTGCGTTGGAGAATATTTTTCTCTGGCATGCCCCTGTCGTCGCGACGACCCAATTCCGTCACGGCAGGAGAATGCCTACCATCTGCGCCTTTTCTGGGCCGGGACA
>JANXLQ010000357.1 GCA_025355085.1 Rhodopila sp. | reverse complement strand
GGAGTTGGCGTATTTGGTCCAGCAGTCGAGAAGCGGGGAATTGGTGCGCCCGGTAGGACTCGAACCTACAACCGAGCGGTTATGAGCCGCCAGCTCTAACCAATTGAGCTACAGGCGCGCACCGGCATCTTAATGCCCGCACCCACTGTCCGGCGTCAATGTTAAGGATTGCCGATGCGGGTCGCTCGCCAATCGGTCGCATGGGCCGATGTCCGGGACATGCCCGGCAACGGGTCTCCATTCGGCGCAGTTCGGACGCGCCTGCGGACGAGCCAAGCCGTGTCCAGAAAATAGTTCTTGAAATGTTCCACGCTTTCAGCTAGAAGTCTGCCACCACTTGCAGGACAGGAACGCGATGACGCAGACCACCGCTTTCGCAGCATCGTCCGCCACCGCGCCGGACTGCGCCGCCCCCTCGCGCCACCCGTCCCGCATTTTGCAGGATGTCATCCTCACATTGCTGGCCCCGCTGTTCCGGCCCGCCTGCAACGGCGACACCAATCTGGCTCGGTGTGCCGCGCACAGGGCTTTGGACGCCCATAACCCCCGCACTGCGCCCGATCTGCTCGCGGTTGCTCAAATCATCGCCCACAACCAGGCGGCGTTGGCCACCGCCAAGGCAAGGTCACTGGGTTAAAGCCGTCCGCCGTCCACCACCCACAACTGGCCGCTGCACATGCGGCTGTCATCGGACGCCAGCCACAGCACCATCCGGGACACATCCTCCGGCATGACCTTGGCCTTCAGACATTGAACGCGCATCAAATTCGCCTCGGCGTCCGGCGTCAGCCACAGATCGATCTGCCGCTGAGTCATAATCCACCCCGGGATCACGCAATTCACCCGGATACCGTCGCCCCCAAGATCGCGGGCCATGCCTTTCGTCAGCCCCTCCACCCCGGCCTTGGCGGTGGTATAGGCCGGCATGCCGCCATGATTGGTGTGCCAGGAGATCGATCCGAAATTGACGATCGACCCGCCTCCCGCCGCCCGCATCATCGGTGCAACGGCCTGGATGGCGAAGAACTGGTGGCGCAGATTTGTTGCCATGCGTTCGTCCCAGAACTCGACCGTAACGTCGGCGTAGTTGTGGCGTTGGTCGTTGGCGGCGTTGTTGACCAGGATTGTGATGGGACCCAGCCGCCGGGCGATGTCCGCGATGGCGGCCTGAAGTGCGGGGATGTCTTTCAGGTCGCACGGCAGGAACAAAGGCGCGGGAAGGCCTTCGCCGGTCAGGTTTTCGATCAGGCGGCCGGCGGCGTCCTCCGCGATATCCAGGAATGCGACTTTGGCGCCCTGGCGAGCGAACTGTGCGACGTGTTCGGCCCCGATGCCGCTGGCGCCTCCGGTCACCAAAACAACGCGGTCGCGCAAGGAGGGATAGACAGCAAAAGTCATAACAGTCGTTCCTTCAGTTGCCGAATCGCATCGTCCACCACGGCGTCCCTGGACCCGCCGATATCGACAATGATCGGCCGCTCATCCGCCTCCGGTTCCTCCAGTGAGGCGAACTGGCTGTCCAACAGGGCAGGCGGCATGAAATGGTTTTTCCGCGCCTTTACACGGCCGGCGATCAGCTCTTTGGACCCGCGCAGATACATCAGCAAAGTGTCGGGCCGGTCGCCGATCAGAATAGTGCGGTACACTCGTTTCAGGGCAGAACAGGCCACGGCCGCCGATTGCCCGGCGGCCAGCAGTTCGTCCTCCCGCGCCGCGATGGCGTGCAGCCAGGGCCAGCGGTCCTCATCGGTCAGCGGCGTCCCGGCTGCCATTTTGGCGATGTTAGAGGCGGGATGAAACGAATCACCCTCCAGCAAAATCCAGCCTTCCTGACGTGCCAACGCAGCGGCAACCGAGGTCTTGCCGCTGCCCGACACGCCCATCACAACAACGATCGTCATTTTTTGGCCGGCTCGACATGCCCGCCAAAGCCAAAGCGCATGGCGGACAGGATTTTCTCCGCGAACGTGTGCTGCTGCCGGGACCGGAATCGCGTGAACAGCGACGCCGCCAGGACATCGGCCGGCACGGCTTCTTCGATCGCCGCTTCCACCGTCCAGCGGCCTTCACCGGAGTCTTCGACCTCACCGGAGAACGATTCCAGCTTTTCGTCCTTGGCCAGGGCGTCAGCAGTCAAATCGAGCAACCACGACGTCACCACGCTGCCGCGCCGCCAGACCTCGGCGATGTCGCCCATGTCGAGGTCGAATCGCTCATCGGCCGGCAGCCTGTCCGAGGACTTGTTGCGCAGGATGTCGAAGCCCTCGGCCATCGCCTGCATCATGCCGTATTCGATGCCGTTGTGGATCATCTTGACGAAGTGGCCGGAACCGACGGGGCCAGCATGGATATAACCCTGTTCGGCGCGAGGGTCGCGGCCCTCACGACCCGGCGTGCGCTCAATGGTGCCGATCCCGGGGGCCAGGGCGGAGAAAATCGGATCGAGGTGCTTCACCGCCTCGGCATCGCCGCCGATCATAAGGCAGTAGCCCCGCGCCAGACCCCAAACGCCGCCGGAGGTGCCGACATCCAAATACCGCAACCCCTTCGCCGCCAGCGCCTTGCCGCGCCGGACATCGTCTTTGTAATAGGTGTTGCCGCCGTCGATGATAATGTCGCCCTTGGTCATCAGGCCCGACAGGGTATCGATCGTGTCCTCGGTGATCTTGCCATGCGGCAGCATGACCCAAACCGCGCGAGGCGACCCCGTCAGCTTGCCGACCAGATCCTTCAACCCCGAGGCCGTCGTGGCGCCCTCTTTACCCAGGGCGTCGATTGCCCCCTGGCTGGCGTCCCAAACGACCGAGGAATGCCCCGCCTTCATCAGCCGCCGTGAGATATTCGCACCCATGCGTCCCAGTCCGACCACGCCGATCTGCATCTCGAAAAATCCTCCGTTACGATGTGTCCGGACAGGTGCCGGTTTATCGGGCGCACCCTGCCACATGCCGGGGCTAAGGCAAGCCACTGCATCGCCGCCCAATGACCGGGCCGCCAGGGACACCGGCACACGATCATCTTGGTGTGACGGCCAAAGCGGGTTGCGTGAACGTCGCGGTAGTGGCTTGCGTCATCGATTTCCATGGGTCCCGGCGCTCGACTGCAAGCTGTCCGAAGGGATCGATGTGCATGATCTAACCTGTCATTTTGCAGAACGCGGGCCACTAGGACGAACCCATGGCGACCCGGCCCGACCCGCCAGAGGACACAGAATCCCGACTGGCCAGGGGGGCAAACGATCCTGGCCCGCCGAGTTGGATGGGAATGTTCGAACGATAACAGCATTCGCTATCGCGACCCCTGTACATCGAGCAATCTGGCGGATATACTTGGGCGTGCGCCGTCTCGACCGAAGCAGGGCATTCGGTTGCCTGGCCGTAACCATTCGGGCAGATGGACACGGCGACTGGCATTATGGTCAGGAACGGCGGGATGGTACACCCTGCGTGACGATTCATAAAATGGAGGAAGCAGTATGACATTCTCGATGTATAACGCCTCGGTCCCGATTTGCGCGCAGCAGCTTGGGGCATTGGTTGGGATTCTGGACAAGGCTGCGGCACATTGCGTGGCGAAGAAGATCGACGAGGCGACATTGCTGTCGGATCGGCTTTATCCCGACATGTTCAGTTTGGCGCGGCAGATCCGGCAGGCGACCGATTTTGGCCGCAACACTCCGGGCCGCCTTGCCGGCATTGTCCCGACGGATTTTGCCGCCACGGACGACACAAGCTTCGCCGAGGCAAAATCGCGTGCGGAACGGTCGCTGGCCTTCGTCAACACCCTGACGCCGGTGATGATCGATGGCTCTGAGGACAAGCAGATCAGTTGGACCGCCGGCACGCGGGAGATGTCGTTCAAAGGCGAGGCATACTTGCGCTGGTTCGGGCTGCCGAACTTCTTCTTTCACTGCACGACGGCCTACAACATCCTACGCCATCGCGGGGTAGAACTGGGCAAGCGCGACTTCCTCGGCGCCCCGCCGGCCTGAACGGAAAGCGGATTGGAGAGCGGGGAAGTTATACCCGCTCTCTTTCCTTTGAAACGACGCCGGGCGCCGAGATCGGCTTTCTTCAAAACGACGCCGGGCGACGGGATCGGCTTTCTTTGGAACGATACCGGGCGACGGACTCAACGATCGGCGGCGGCCTTTAGCGCCAATCCTTCCTCGGCTGAAGAAATGCCGCCGTGGGCGGCTGACCAGGCCACCGGGTTCTCCAGGAATTTGCGGACCTCCGACAACGCGGAGTCGGAGAAATATGGACGATCCTTGCAGGCCTCCAACACGTCCCACCAGGTGCATAGACTGTGCAAGGTGACATCCATCTTCGTCAGGGTCTCAAACGCGCCCGGGAAGACGCCGTAGAAGAACACCACGAAAGCGTGATTCACGATCGCACCGGCATCGCGTAACGCGTTGACGAAGCGAATTTTTGAGCCGCCGTCGGTGGTCAGGTCCTCCACCAGCAGGGTGCGCTTGCCGATTGGGACATCGCCCTCGATCAGAGCGTTCTGGCCGAAGCCCTTGGGCTTCTTGCGCACATAGGACATTGGCGCACCCATGCGGTCGGCGATCCAGGCGGCGAACGGGATGCCTGCGGTTTCGCCGCCGCAGACGGTCTCGATCGTCTCGAAGCCGACGTGGCGGTCGATCTTTTCCACGGCCAGATCGCAGATTTTCGAACGGGCACGGGGGAAGTAGATGATCCGGCGGCAGTCGATATAGACCGGGGATTTCCAGCCGGAGGTGAAGGTGTAAGGCTCCTCCGGGCGGAAGTTGACGGCCTTGATTTCCAGCAGGATGCGCGCGGCGGTTAGGGCGGCGTCACGATCCCACTCGGTCGCGGTGGTGGATACATGAGCGGGTTTGGCCATCGGGGCGCTGTCCTTATGTCGCGGGTTGATCGCGGTCTGATAGCCGATCCGTTGGGCTTGCGACAGTCCCAACACGCCCGGTCCACATTCCATCGCGGGTCAGGTCCGATCGAATGGGCTGGGTTTCCAGAGATGCGGTGGTTAGGTGGGTTGTCCGCAGCAGCGCGGCTTTGCATCCGCCAGGGCCGGTGGTCCGGTGTTTCGCCCGGGCGATTTCCGCCGCCACGCCGGTCAGGGCGTCGATCCATAATCCGTTGACCGTCCGCTGGCCGGGCGCGGCGGCCGGGGTTTCGGCGCGCAGCCGAGCCGCCACGGTGTTCATTGCGCTGGCCCAGTCTTGTATTGGGGCCGTTCGCGAGGGGGCAGGGATTGGCGTTGCGGGTTCCTGCCGCCCCGCCATTGCGGCCGGTTTTGCGGGTTTATTTGCCGGCGTTTGGCGGATGACCTGTAGAATGCGGGTGTTGTCCCTGGCGGCGCGGTTCAGCCCGTTCGCGTTGGCGCGCGCCCTCAGTTTCATCGGCAGCGACAGGTCCGGGGGCGCCGACAGACGCAGCGTGTCCAGCGCGGCCAGGGCGAAACTCAGGATTTGGCCCGTCGCGATCAGTTCATGGGTGCCCTGCGGCTTGAAGGCCTCGATCGCCTGTAGCGCGGCCCGGCGGGCGAGGCCGGCATCCCCGAGACCTGTATTCCCGAAACCGGCGGCCATGATGGACGCCAGGACGGCGAGCAGGTAGTCCAGCAACGGGCTGTCGGCGGCTTCGGTCATGCGGTTGGGGTCCTGGTCAGGCGGGTTATGGGATCAGATCCCCGGGGCGGATCGCCCGGAATTTGATTTCCTTGGGCGTGCCGTTGCGGTAGCTTTCGGCCTGTTCGCGGAGGTACATCATGGCCAGCCGCCGCTCCATGTAAGCTTCCTGCGGTTCGGTCGGGTTCCAGGGCACGATGATGCTGCCATCGGGTAGGATGCCGGCGGTGTTGGCGATATCCAGGCCCTCGTTCGGGTTCAGCAGCCAATCCTGGCCTTTCGCGGCCCAGGCGGTGATCAGTTCGTCGTCGGTCATGGCGCTTTGCTGCGCCGGATCGGGGGCGAGGTTCTGGTTCGCCACGCCGCAGCGGCGTTTCCACTCGTTTTGGAGGGCGTCCGGGTCCACCGGCGGCCAGTCGCGCGGGGGCGGGCGGCCGATGGGGACGGACAGCGGTTTGGCCTGGCGGCGTTCCAGCGCCCGCAGCATGGAGTCGAACGCTCGGGCGGCGGAGGCGGCGGTGGCGATGTGGCGGCGGAGGTCGCCGTCCGGGTGGCGGGCGGCGCCGCGGCGCCAGGCTGCGTTGGCGGCGTGATAGGCACTTAGCGCCTGGACACCGAGCATGAGCTCGGGTTCGTTGCGGGGGTGGAGGGCGGCGAGGGCGCGCATGGCGGCATACATGCGCCGGCTGGCGGCGGCCGGGGTGTCGGACAGATCGACCTGCGTGTTGCGCATGATGGTGCTGACGGCTTCCTCCATGACGGTGGGGTCGAGGGGGCCGTTCGGGTCGAAAATGGCGTCCGGGTTGTAGGGGTGGTCTTGGATCAGGCTGGAGGTCATAAATTCATGGTTTGTTCTATAATGAGGGGGAGGTTGGGGGTGGGCGGGGCCAGGACAAGGAGGAGCGGGAGAAATATTTTTCAGAGCGGTGGGGTGGGGGGTGGTTGGGGTGTGGTTCGCCGGGGTGTTGGTGGAGGGCGTAAGGCGAAGCTCAACAATCGCGGCATCAAGTGGACGCCATTTCTCCACCGTCCTGGCCCAGCGTGTCCGGGCCAACTGTCGCGGCTGCGGTGGGAGTAGGTGGC
>JANXLQ010000255.1 GCA_025355085.1 Rhodopila sp. | reverse complement strand
TGGAGGCGCGATGCCGCCTGCTGCTGCTCGACGGTCTGGCCGTGGCAGTCGCCGGTGCCGGTGAGCCAGGCCCCACTCTGCTTTCCGAACTGGCCCGGCGCGATGGGACGGACGGCCCGGCCAAAGTGATCGGCAAAGGGTTCTCGGCATCGGTTGTGCAGGCGGCCCGGATCAACGGCATGGCAATGCACGTTCTGGATTTCGAGCCGATGTGGAATCCGCCGAACCATGCGCTGTCGCCGTTGCTGCCGGCCCTGCTGGCCCTGGCTGAAATGCGCGAGCAAGAGGGCGCCGGCCCGCAAGGACAGGCGGTACTGCGTGCGGTTGCCAAAGGCGTGGAGGCGCAGGGACGGCTGCGGTTGTCATCCGGGCAGATCGAGCCGGCGAAGCTAACGCTGCATCCGCCGGGCGCCGTCGGCCCGCTGGCGGCGGCATTGGCCTGCGGCGACCTGCTGGGTTTGTCCGGGGATCGGCTGGCGGCTGCGGCCGGCATTGCCGCATCCCGATGCGGTGGCCTGCTGGCGAACGTTGGGTCGATGACGAAGGCGCTGCATTGCGGCGACGCAGCCGCGAACGGTGTGGAATCCGCGATGCTCGCCGCCGCTGGATTCACTGCCAACGCCGATGCGCTGGGCAGCCCGCGTGGCTGGGGGGCCATGCTGTTCGGTCCATCCTTCGACCCGGAACCACTGCTCCACCCACTGACGACCCCTCGGGCGCTCGATCCCGGCCCGGCATGGAAGTTGTTCCCGTCCCAGTTCGCAACGCATTTCGCGATCACTGCCGCCCTGGAGGCACGCGAGGCGGCCGGCGGCGGGAACATGGCCAGCCGTGTGCGGCGGGTCACGTTGCGCACGCCGGTAATGCCCTACATCGACCGGCCCTGCCCCGACTCCGGCCTCGATGGGAAGTTTTCGTGGCAGTACACGGCAGCCATCGCGCTGCTGGACGGCCGCGTTGATCCGGCCAGCTTCACCGATGCGCGCCGTTTCGCGGACGATGCCGTCGCACTGCTGGACCGGACGGTGCTGGTTGCCGATCCTGCCATCTCTGGCCGGTTCGACGGGATGTACGTCGAGATCGCGGTTGAACTCGACGATGGGACGACCGTTGTGCGGCGGTGCGATGCGCCGCTGGGGAGTTGGACCCGTCCCGTGCCGCCCGAACGAGTCCGGGCGAAAGCGCGGGGCCTGCTGACCGATACCATCGGTGCCGCGGCCGCAGCCGCCGTAGAGGGCGCCCTGGCGGCCTCGGGTGATTTCGAAGTGCGGGCGTTAATGGCGCTTCTGTAGGATTTCGCTTAAACAGCGGGGGCTTTTTCGGTAGAATTTCTTGTGATATTAGATCTGCCCAAAGTAAAAAAACCAGTAGTTCTCATTATGGCTTTGGGGGCTGCCGACGCATCCTCCGTCATGGCGGGCGAAGGCCCGCCATCCACGTCTTTGCTGGTCCGGAACGCCGAAAGGCGTGGATGGAGGGCCTTCGCCCGCCATGACGATCCGGGCGACTACCGTTGTTTTGCCCAAATGAGAACTGCTGAAAAAACGGCGACAGTGACGCGCCGAACAAATAGAAGCTTTTGAGGGGGATGCCGGATTGATGAAACCGATCTGTCGTATTGGCGCCGGGGCTGGATTTGCCGGTGACCGTGTGGATCCTGCCGTGGCGCTGGCCGCGTCGGGCCAAGTGGATTCGATTGCGCTGGAATGCCTCGCAGAACGCACGCTGGTATCAGCATTGAATGCACGCAGCGCGCATCCTGACGGCGGCGCGGACCCGCGGCTGCGACGGCGGCTCACGCCGCTGATCCCGGTCGCCGCCGATCATGGTTGCCGCATCATCTCCAACCTGGGGGCCGCCAACCCTGCGGCGGCGGCACGCGCCACCGCCGCACTGGCAAGCGAACTCGGCCGGCCAGGCCTGCGCGTGGCAGCGCTGCTCGGGGACGATGTCGCGCATCTCGTGCAGCAAACGGCCTGGGATCAACCCATCGAAGGCCGGCTGCTTGGCGCGCACGCCTATCTCGGGTCGGACGGCATGGCGGAAGCGCTTGCGGCCGGCGCGGATATCGTGCTGGCCGGCCGCGTTGCGGATTCCGCCTTGTTCGCGGCGCCCGTTCTCGCCGCCTCTATGCGCGCGGCGTCTCCGGCGCCGGGGGGAACGGCATGGGACGCCGATCTGCCGCTGCTGGCCGGCGCCCTCACGGTCGGCCATCTTCTGGAATGCACCGGACAGCTCACCGGCGGAAATTTCGATCCGCCGGGCGGTGGCGGGCTCGACGCCGCTTCACTGGCCGGGCTCGGCTACCCGCTGGCGCATGTCATGCCCGACGGCAGCGCCGAGCTGTCCCTGCTGGAGGACGCGCCTGGCTTGCTGGACAGCATGACCTGCACGTTACAGTTGCTGTATGAGGTGAATGACCCCGCCCGTTACATCACCCCGGACGCGGTGCTCGATTTCACCGGCATCCGGTTCGAGCAGATTGGCCGCAACCGCGTGCGCATGACCGGTGCGCGCATCGTGGGACGCCCCGCGACGCTGAAGGTCATCGCCTTCGTCGAACGGCGTGGCGTCATCGCCGATGTCGAGATCGGCTTCGCCGGCCACGGCGCGATGATCCGCGCCCAGTGCGCTGCTGACGTATTGCGGCTTCGGCTGCAAGGCTGGGCGGAGGCGGATCTGGCAATTGACCTGGTGGGTGTGAACTCGATCCTCGGAGCGGCCTCCGCACCCGCCAACGCGGCGCCGGCGGAGCTGCGGGTCCATGTCTCCGCCCGCTGCGACGATGCTGCCATGGCGCAGGAAATCGAGGACGAGGTGTACGCGCTAACGCTTTCTGGCCCGGCCGGAGGGGCGGGAGTCCGGTCCGAGCGCCGGCCACGAATCGAAACCGTCAGCGGTCTGGTGCCCCGCGAACTGGTGCCGTGGTCGCTGGTATGGGAGACTTCACAATGAGGGTTGGTGACATCTGTGCCGGCCGGTCCGGCGACAAAGGCGACATGCTCGACCTTACGCTGGTCGCACGCGACGCCGCAGGCTACCGCGCGATCGAGCGGGTCCTCACCGAGGATTTCGTCCGCCGCGCGCTGAACCGCGTGATCCCCGGCGAGGTGCGCCGCTATGCCGTACCGGGCTTGCTGGCCCTGAAGTTCGTGGCCCCTACGGCCTTGCCGGGCGGCATCTATGCCTCCCTTCATGCCGGGCTGCACTGGCAGAAAGCGGCGATCTGGCTGTTGCTCGATCTCGTGATCGAGCCAGAGGCATGAAGTTCGCCAACGTTGTCCGGGTGTCACTCCGGTCGGGCTGGTCCCTGCCTGAGCGCGCCCGGCGACGACATCGCAACGGAAACCCCAGCAGCTCCACCTAACGTGGGTGAAACGCTGTTCAGACACACCTGACGGCCGTTAAGGACGAAAACGAACCGAATAACGCCACACCAGACCGGTGAAAATAAGTTCGCTATTATAGTGAATCCGGCTGTTGCTCTATGGGTCGTCAAACACCAATCGCAGCCGCACCGAAGGGTTCTCATCAATCTGTTGGATGGCGGCGTTGCGACAGCAGCGCTTTAGCAGGCACCGACGATTAGGGCTTTCCACTTCCGCCGAACGCGGTCGTCACGACGATCCGGCCAAACGGAACGGAGCGATCGACTCGGATGGCATCGGCGCCCGGCCCTTTGGCGAGCGCGGCGACAAGCCGCATACCCAGGCCGCGGCGTGTGGCCGGATCGAAGTCAGCAGGGAATCCTTTTCCCTCGTCGGAGACGGAAAGCTCCAGGCCGTTCGCCTGCCGCACAATTTTAAGCTGAATCTTCCCCTGCCCGTATTTAATAGCATTCGTGATGAGTTCGCTCGAGATCAGCCCGAGCGAGGTGATATCATCCGCCGAAAGCGAAAACGATGACATCTCAAGTTCCAGCGCCCGGCCGTCGCTACCCGAGAGCATTCCCTTCATGTCGTCCAGCAGCCTCTGGAGATATTGATCAGCATCCGCGGCGATGACAGACCCGCCTTCGTAAAGGCGCCTGTGCACGGTCCCAACCGTCATGATGCGGGCGGCAGCTTCCTCGACCTGCTCCTTCGCCTCCGGGTTGGTGAGGATGCGAGCCTGCATCGCCAGAATGGTCTGGACCAGTTGGAGGGAGTTCATGACCCTGTGGTGGACTTCCTGCATCAGGAGGTCCTTTTCGTGAAGAAGGGCTTCGTTGTCACGCAGCAGGGCCATCTTCTCGCGGAGGAGTTGCTCGCGCGCATCCTGGCGTTTTTGTGCCGCCACCGCCACGGCCAGGGTATTCGCCAGCGCCTGAAGGAAGGCAACGTCGTGATCGCCGAACTCGCCCCGATGCGTGCTGTCGCCCTCAAGAACCCCGAACCGTTCGGCGTCGTTGGTGCTGACCAGGACGTTGATTGCGCTGCGGATGCCGTGATCCGCCAACAATGCCGGCGTCCGGAAGCGCTGCTCGGCAGTCAGGTGGTTTGAAATGACCGGCTTGCCGGAGCGGAACGCGTAGCCAGCAGGGCTTTGAAGGTCGCCACCCACACGAGCGTTGCCAACCACCCCATCCTTCCAGCCGACACCTGACCGCACCAGGAACGCCATGTCGCCCGGCATGTATTCCAGAACCTTCGCGAAGCCTACCTCCAGACCTTGCCCCGCAACGATGCTGGCTTGGTCAAGGATGGCCTGGAAGCTGTCTGTCTGGATAGTGAAGCGACCAAACTCGGCTACGAGTTCCTGCTGACGAAGCCGCAGGCTCAGTTCGGGGGGCGAAAAATCGGGGGTATTGGCGCTCGGCATACATGTCCGTGATGATGAAGGCGGACTAACCCCTTAAATTCCGTAGGCGGGATAAGCAACTCAATTCGAGAACATCAACCCCGACACCGCGCGAACCCTTTCCTTGGAAGTTTGTCTCCTGAGAACGGCCTAATACGGATATCCAACCCACCCCTTGCGCTTGCGACCCAATGGCCATGGGGACTCGGTATCATGCTCTGCCGTCTGGACCGCGTGCCGATTGAGATACCGGGGAGCTACGGCAACGCGTTTAGAACTCTCAGGTTATTGAGTTGATTGATTTGGACACAGCAGAATTGATAGACAGATGAGAATAGTCTGGTTCCTGACGTCAACGAGCAGAATTAATCCAGCAAGTCGTTCCAAACGACATGATGCGGGGTCAGGTGTTTGACTGACGGGGGGGAGGTAGAACACCAGGAGCTACTCCGGCAACAGACCGTCCTCGCGCAATTCGGGGAGCTCGCATTGCGGGCCGACGACCTGGATGAGATCCTAACCGAGGCGTGCCGATTGGTAGGCAAGGCTCTGAACACCGACCTCGCCAAGGTCGTGGAGTTGCAGGAAAATGGGCACACCCTGCTGGTGCGTGCGGGCGTGGGTTGGAAACCCGGCGTCGTGGGGAAAGCGACTATCGAGATGACTGAGAACACCTCGGAAGGCCGTGCCCTCGAGACGGGGGAGCCTATGGTCTCTCCCGACATCCAGACAGAGACGCGGTTCAGCTATCCGCCGTTCCTGATTGACAACGGCGTCAGGGCCGTCGCCAACGTGGTCGTTTTCGGCGGCAAGGGCAGGCCGCACTTTGGCATTTTGCAGATCGATAGCCGCAAGCCCCGCCACTTCACCGGCAGCGACATCGCTTTCCTGCGCGGCTACGCCAATCTCATCGCAGCGGCGGTGGACCGTTTGCGCCTTCGTCGTGAGATGCGTCTTGAGAAAGAGGTGCTTGAGACAAAGGTGGCCGAGCGCACCCGCCAGCTAACGGAAGCGAACACCAAGCTTAGGGTTGAGGCAGAAGAGCGTGCACGGGTCGAGGAATCGCTGCGCCAAGCGCACAAGATGGAGGCGGTCGGCCAACTCACCGGCGGGCTGGCGCACGACTTCAACAACTTGCTGGCCGGCATCTCCGGTAGCCTGGAGCTGATACGCACCCGTGCGGCCCAGGGACGCATGGGTGATTTGGAGCGCTACATCGTGGCTGCGCTGACGTCAACCAGTCGCGCGGCGGCGCTGACCCATCGCTTGTTAGCCTTCTCGCGCCGCCAGACGCTCGATCCCAAGCCAACCGACGTGAACCATATGGTTCGCAGCATGGAGGATCTGTTACGCCGTACGGTGGGTCCATCCATCCAGATCGACACCAGTTTGGCAAGCGAGCTGTCGCTGGCCTTGTGCGATCAGAACCAGCTTGAAAGCGCACTGCTGAACCTTGTGATCAACGCGCGCGATGCCATGCCCCACGGCGGCCACATCCTGTTAGAGACCGCAAACGCCGTCTTTCCTGACCTACCTCTGGCATCCAAGGATGTGCTTGCGACGAACCCCTCATCCAAAATTTGCGTGGCCCTGTTCGTCACCGACACTGGCGTTGGCATGCCACCTGACGTACGGGCGCGGGCCTTCGACCCCTTCTTCACGACCAAGCCGATGGGCGAGGGCACAGGGCTGGGTCTGTCCATGGTTTATGGCTTCGTCCAGCAGTCGGGTGGTCAGGTGCAACTGCTCAGCGAAGTGGGCCGAGGCACCACGGTAAAGATTTACCTCCCCCGGCATGTCGGAGTGGTGGCGGACGGCAAAGGGACGGATGATGCGGCGGCAAGACCAAATCTGCGGACGGCATCGAGCGCCGTCGTGCTGGTGGTCGAGGACGAGCCGCCAGTGCGAATGGTCATCGTCGATGTGCTCTCGGACCTCGGCTATACGGTGCTGGAAGCCGGTGATGGTCATTCCGGACTACATATTCTTGAAACGCTCTCCCGCATCGACCTTCTGGTCACTGACGTCGGCCTGCCCGGGGGCATGAACGGACGGCAGCTCGCCGACGCGGCGCGGCGGCGGTGGCCCGGTCTCGCAATACTGTTCGTCACGGGCTATGCCGAAGGAATCGCGGCTGGCAAGGGCCTGCTGGAGAATGGCATGCAGGTCATAACGAAGCCTTTCTCGCTGGATGCCTTCGCGACCAGGGTCCAAGGCATACTCGGCGATTGACCGCTCGGCGGGGTCTCGGTCATGGGACTGAATGTCGCGTGGGGGCTTGTCAAGGCCATTTGCCGTGCGTCCGAGGAAGGCGGCAGAATGGGGTCGCGCCGATGCGGTCGCGGGCGAGCATCACCGTGATCTGCTCCGCCGGCCGCCCCGCTGCCGGCCGTTACGATCCGGGAGATCGTAACGGCCGGCGCAACGAAACGACCGTCAGCCGTGAAATCCCGGCAGATCGGGCGGCTTGTAGAAGGGACGGTCGCCAAGTGCCGCGACCCGCGCCCAGAACGCTTCGCCGCTGGCATTGCCGACCGGATCTAGATCCGCCGCCTGTCGCCACATGTTCCAGGAATCGGGATGCAACCGGCTTGCCTCGGCGAAATGAGTCGCGGCTTCGGTTGCTTTGCCGTGCCGGTGCAGCCAGACGCCAAGACGGAAATGCGTGTCCGCCATCGCGATGTCCGGCGTGATCCGGGGTAACGCAGCGCGCGCGGCGTCTTCGGCCAATGCGTGCCGGCCCGTCAGCACCCAATCGCGCACTGCGTCCATATAGGACACCCGCGCGGCGTTCCGAGCCTCCAGGAGGTCGGGTGTCATGGTACGGGTCGCGAGATCCATCTGGCGGAAATGGTCCGTGGAACCGGTAGCCTCCGGCCCGCGAACCACCCTGCCCTGCTCATCGATCCAGGCGCATTGCGGGACGTTCACCATGCCGTACAGAGCGGCGAGGCGATGGTCCTGATCGATCAGGCACCAATACCCGGGTGCGGCCTGCTCGATCCAGGGACGTGCTGCTTCGGCACCGCGGCTTTCCTCCGCCACGGCTACGACCATGAAGTTTTCTGCTTTTAGGCTGTCGAACATTTGCTGCCACACGGGCAAGTCAAAGCGACAGCCTCACCAGGACGCCCATGTGGTGAGCAGCACTTTCTTGCCGCGCAAGGCCGCCAGGGAATGCGGCACCCCAGCCAGGTCCGGTAAAGTGATGCCGGGTGCCTCCAACCCGATCAGCGAGGCATTGCGCTCCTCGGCACCGGCACCTAAAACCCAGACTTCCTTTGCTGCATCGGTCAGTAGGGGATTGCCAAGATGACGCCAGAACGCCGGCAGATCGACCCGGCCGCCGCTGGTCATCGCAGCGGGTAGCGGCACACACACTGCGCCGCGGCACATCCCCTCAGGCTTGAGGGTCCACCCGGTGATGCGCTCGGCATCGTCCGGCGTCAGCCTCAATCCCTCGGATGCATCGACGGTGAAATCGCCCGCATCCGACAAAACATTTGTCATTATTGGCTCCTTTGCAGCCGCCCGATCCTGGTGAACGGGATGGGCCAAGTCAAGGCGTACGAACTTTATGCGTCACGAACAGGCGCACGAACTTCATGTTAACGCGGCCTGTCACACCTTGCGCTATCGAAGGCAGCAGCTACTGTCGGACCAACAAATTAACAAAGATGGAAACGGTCATGACATTAAACCGAATGCCGCTGAGCCGGCGCGCCATGATCGGCGCATCCGCTGCAGCCACGGTCGCTCCGCTGCGTCGCGGGCGGGCCGCTGACGCCACGGTTCGCATCGGCATGCTGACGGACATGTCCGGGCCCTACAGCGACGTCACCGGACCCGTCGGCGTCGCCTGCGCCCGTCAGGCCCTGAGCGAATTTGCCAAAACCAATCCCGGCATCGCTGTCGAGATGCTCGTCGCCGATCACCAGAATAAGCCCGATATCGCCGTCGGGCTTGTGCGCGAATGGTTCGACCGGGGAGGCGTCGATATGATCCTCGGCGTCGATAGCTCCGCCGTGGCACTCGCCTGCACAACGGTGGTGGCAGAGCTTGACAAGGTCCACCTGAATACCGGGGCCGGCACATCCGCGCTGACCGGCAAAGCCTGCAACGCCAATACAGTCCACTGGACGCTGGATACCTGGTGCATTCCCCATTCCACTGCGACAGCAGTCGTAAAGGGCGGCGGAGATTCTTGGTTTTTTATCACCGCCGACTACACATTTGGCCACACCGCACAGAATGACACCACGAAATTCATTCAGGCCGAGGGCGGCACGGTGATCGGTTCCGCGGTGTTTCCCTTCCCCGAAACACACGACTTCTCGGCCTATTTGCTCAAGGCGCAGGCCAGCGGGGCGAAGGTGCTTGGCTTCGCCGCCGCCGGATCGAACTTCATTAACTGCGTCAAGCAAGCGCGAGAGTTCGGCGTCGATAAGACAATGACACTGGCGGCGCTCGCGTGTTTTATCACCGACGTGGTCGCTATGGGGTTGCCGACCGCACAGGGCCTGATGCTGACCGAGACCTTCTATTGGGACCTCAATGACCGCACGCGCGCCTTCACGCAGCGGATGCGGCCGGCGGTGGCGGCCGGGGTGTTCCCGAACATGGATCAGGCGGGCAGCTATGCGGCGTTGACGCACTATCTGAAGGCCGTCAAGGCACTCGGGGCCGTGCGCGCCAAGGAATCAGGCCGGGCGACGGTGGCGGCGATGAAGCGGATGCCGACGGATGACGACTGCTTCGGACCAGGATCTATCCGCGAGGACGGGCGCAAGATCCATCCGGCTTATTTGTTCCGCGTGAAGAAACCCGAAGAAAGCCGCTATGCGGGCGACCTGTACACGCACCTCGCGACGACTCCGGCCGAGGCGGCATTCCGTCCGATCGCGGACGGCGGTTGTCCGTTGATCCGCACGTAACCACCAAGCTTCAATGCCAACACACAAGGATCATCGTCGATGCTACTCTACGAGCACCCGGGATCGCCCTATGCGCAGAAGATCAAGATCGCGCTGCGGGAGAAGAGCATCCCCTTCACGGTCGAAGTTCCCGACGGCATGGCCACCGGCCGAACCGACACGCCGTTCGTCGCCGCCAACCCGCGGGCGGAGGTGCCAGTGCTGGTCGATGGGGAAATCCGCATCTTCGAGTCCACCATCATCATGGAATACATCGAGGATCGCTGGCCCGACCCGCCGCTGCTGCCGCGCTCTCCCGAAGCCCGCGCCGCCGCTCGGATCATCGAAGACGTCTGCGACACCCAGTACGAAGCGGTCAACTGGGGATTTTGCGAAGTGCTGTGGTTTAAGCGTGCAACGGGCCAGCTTGCCGAAACGCTGCAGACCGAGGCTGCGCGGCAGACCATCGTGCTACAAGACTGGCTGGCCGAACGCCTGGGCGACGCCCCCTGGTTCGGCGGAGCAACATTCGGCTATGCGGACGCGGCGGTCGTGCCGATGGTCCACAGATCCATCCTTTACGGCATGGGACCGAAGCCGGGCAGCCCGCTCGCCGTATGGCATGAACGCGTGCGGGAACGGCCCGCCGTCGCCATCACCCTCGCCGAGTTCGAAGCATCCGCGGCACGCATGGCAGACACGGTCGCCGCCTTTGGCAAAGGGGGCAAGCTGCGGGAATACCGCGACCATCGGTTGGAGTGGATGGTGAAGTCCGGGGGCATCGAAGTGGTGCTGGCGGGCTTACGCGACGCCGACATCCGGTTTCCCTGGCCGAATCCGGGATAGCCCGGCGTCCGCTGGGCTGTTGGGCCGGCCAGATCGACGTCAGAACCGATAGCCGTCGTCGATCTTGTCCAACTTCCGCATCTGCGCCGCGAACTCGATTTCTCCTTCGCGCACCATAACGATGCGAGGGCGGTCGGCGGTACGTCAATACCAACCCGAATGGCTCTTATAAAGACCGGCAAACGTGGCCGGGCACCAAGACGGGTGGGCCATAACCTGCTGCTACGTCTCCTCACCCGCAAACAGGACGTGCTGCGCTTTCTGACCGGCCCAACCGTGCCATTCACCAACAACCTGGCAGAGCAGGATGCAAGAATGATGAAGGTGCAACAGAAGGTCTCGGGAGGCTTTCGATCCGACGGCGTTCACCCATGTTCAGGTCGAACATTGTCAGCCAGGGTGTGGCGAATAAACGTTTTTCCAGCGGTTCGTGAAAACCGAGCAGACGGGCCAGCCGGGCGCGGTAGGCGGGGCGATAGCAAGGAAAGCAATACTGGCCGACTCGCTGATTGCCGGACGCCGGGTTTCGCACTCACGCGCAAAACCCGAAACAACGTCAGCCCCGCTTCGCTAAACCGTCCGGCAACCGCGCCGTCAACACGCCCAGCACATGCTGCCCGTAACGTTCCAGCTTGGACGCACCCACGCCCTTGATCTGAGCCAGTTCGTCCAGACTTGCCGGTCGTACCGCCGCGATTTCACGCAGTACCGAATCGTGGAAGATCACATAGGGCGGAATCGACTGGCCTTTCGCCTCCGCCAACCGCCACAGCCTCAGCGCCTCGTACAACGAGGCCGCATTCGCCGCATCGCCAGGTCCAACCGATGTCGCCGCCGTAGCAACGCGTCCCCGTTCCGGCCGCTCTGCCCGAACCGCACGCGGCGCGTCCTCACGCAAAATGACGGTCTTTTCGCCGCGCAGAATCGGACGAGCCTCTTCCTCCACCAGGAACAGGCCGCCGTGGCCTTCGGTATCGACGTCCAGCGCCCGCAGCGCGATCAACTGCCGGATCAAACCCCGCCAATAGGGGGCGGCATGAGCGGAACCGACCCCGAACGTCCGCAACTTGTCGTGTTTATGCCGCAGGATGCCATCGGTCGTCTCCCCGCGCAGCACCGCCACGATGTGCGCGGCGCCAAAGATCTGGTCGGTCCGATAGACCGCCGACAGCACCATCTGCGCCTCGGTCGAGGCATCGACGGTAATCGGCGGCGCCTCGCAGTTGTCGCAGTGACCACATTCGCAGGGCAATGTCTCGCCGAAACAGGTCAACAACGACTTGGTGCGGCAGGTCACGGCCTCGGTCAGCGCGACCATTTCCTCCAGCTTCGTCCGCATCACCCGCTTGCGGGCGTCGGGTGCCGACGATTGCGCCAGCCAATGCCGAGCCTGGGCAACGTCCTGGCCGCCGTATAGCAACAAAGTGTCGGCGGGATCGCCGTCGCGACCGGCGCGGCCAATCTGCTGGTAATACGCCTCCGGACTATCCGGCATATCCAGATGCACCACGAACCGCACATCCGGCCGGTCGATCCCCATGCCGAATGCGATCGTCGCGACCACGACCAGCGGCTCCCCCGACCGGAAGCGCATCAGCGAGTCCCGTTTGTGCATCGGATCTAACCCGGCATGGAACGGCAGCGCCGGATACCCCTTCTCGCTCAGCCTGGCCGCCACCCGCTCCGTCTTCGCTCGGCTGCCGCAATAAACAATGCCGCATTCGCCCTGATGACGCTTGAGAAAGTCGAAAAGCTGCGCCGTCTCGCCAATTTTCGGCAAAGCCGACAACCGCAGGTTGGGCCGGTGGAAACTGGAGACGAATACCTTCGCCCCCTCCATCCGCAGCGCCGTCAATATGTCTTGCTGCGTGCGCGGATCGGCGGTGGCGGTCAGCGCAACGCGCGGTACACCCGGAAACAGGTCCGGCAATCGGGTAAGTTCGCGAAACTCCGGCCGGAACTCGTGACCCCATTGCGAAACACAGTGCGCCTCATCGACAGCGACCAGCGCCAGCCGAATGTTGGACAGACGTTCAGGTGTGCCATAGCCCAGCAGCCGTTCGGGCGAGACATACAGCAGATCGAGCTGACCCTCGTTCAAATCGCGCGATATAGACCGCGCCTCGGCGGGATCGATTTCGGAATGCAAGGCGCCGGCATTGACCCCGACCTGCCGCAGCGCCGCAACCTGGTCGTCCATCAAAGCGATCAACGGCGAGACGATTACCGCCGTGCCCGGACGGCAAAGCGCCGGCACCTGATAGCAAACACTTTTGCCGCCACCGGTCGGCATCAGCACCAACGCGTCGCCGCCGGCCACAACGTGCCGCACCGCCGCATCCTGCTGGCCGCGAAAGCCGGGGAAGCCGAACACCTGACGCAGGACCTGCGCGGGATCGTTAAGGATTGATTCAGCTAACATTTCGGCGATGGAAACTCCAGACCCAGTGCAATCCGCGGACGAGTCGCCAGCAGCCGCATCATGCGGACCACTATAGGCGACAGCACGGGCATACCGCCAACGTAGTCTCAGTCAGGAGCCATGCAATTCGGTACCCCGGGCGCAACCGCCGCCCTGGAAATGCGTAATTACAGTATGAAGCCTCTCCGGATTCAGACATAATACCAGTTGGCTTTGATTGACGTAGCGCCATTGAACCCGTCTTGCCGATACCCGGGTTAAGCCCGGGCACCGGCTCCGATCGCCATCCATATCTCTTGTTCGTCCAAACAAAGACATGGATGGTTCGCCTTCGCATACCATGACGGCATTAGGGCGGTCGGCGGTACGTCAATTTCAACGCTGGTTGATATAATGGGATCACAGTTGGCCGACAGGATGCGATCGATGATGTCGAAGTCCATACCCCTTGTTTGCAGAACCCGCACGCTGCTGCTTGCGTTGGCTGTGTTCGCGGGCTGGACCAGCTTGCCTGCGCAGGCCCGGGTGTTTTTCGGCGTCGGCGTTGGTGTTCCCTTCTATGGTCCGGGTTACTATCCGCCGCCGGTCTATTACCCGCCGCCGCCGATCTATTATGCACCTCCGCCGCCGATTTATTATCCACCGCCACCGGTCTATTACCCGCCTCCGCCGCCGGTTTATTATACCCCGCCACAGCAAAGCTACGTCCCGCCACCCTCGGTCGCACCTACCCGGTCAGGATCTGGCCAGACCTGTTACGCAGGTCCATACGTTTGTCCGATGGATCGCCCGGTCGCCCCCGGTGCTGGCTGCTACTGTTCAGGCAACAGTGGCCAAAGGGTTGCGGGGCGCGCGAACTGATGGAGGGAGAACAAAAAGAACCCCATCGCCCGATGCACCCGGCAAGCGTCCATGACGTTCCTTGTTCCGAACAAAATGACGGCGCGGCAAACCTGTCCTGTGCTGCGCCAATCGAAGATTACGCCCTGATCGGCGATTGCCACACCGCCGCGTTGATCGGCAACACCGGCTCGATCGACTGGCTATGCTGGCCCCGTTTCGACAGCGCCGCATGTTTCGCCGCTTTGCTCGGCACTCCTGAAAATGGACGCTGGAGGATCGCTCCGGCCGACGCCCCTACCCGTGTGACGAGGCACTATTGGCCGGGAACGTTGATCCTGGAAACCTTATTCGAAACCGAGTCAGGATCGGTGGCACTCATCGACTTCATGGCGATGGATAACGATTCCATCGTGCGGATTGTCGAAGGACGGACCGGGTCGGTTCAGATGCGCTTCGACCTGGCGCTGCGCTTCGAATACGGCTCCGCGGTGCCATGGGTGACGCGGCTGAACCACGGCAGCGGCATCAGGGCAATCGCCGGTCCCAATCAGGTGGTCTTGCAGAGCGACGTGACGTTGCACGGCAAAGCGATGACCACCGCGGCCGCGTTCACCGCGACACCCGGCCAGCGCACCCGTTTCGTGCTGACGTATGCCGCATCGCATTTGGCCCAGCCCGTGCCCCCTGACGCGGAAAAGGCGCTGGAGGCGACCAAGGTCTTCTGGGTCGCATGGTCCGATCGATGCACCTATCGCGGGCCGTACGGGAAGGCAGTACAACGGTCGCTGCTGACCCTGAAAGCACTCAGCTACGCCCCCACCGGCGGCATCGTCGCGGCCCCGACAACCTCTCTGCCGGAACAACCCGGCGGGTCGCGCAACTGGGACTATCGCTTCTGCTGGTTGCGCGACGCGACATTCACGCTGCTCGCACTGATGCATGCGGGCTATCGGGAGGAAGCGCAGGCCTGGGCCGCATGGCTTCGCCGCAGCGTCGCCGGCACGCCGGCCCAAATACAGACCCTTTACGGTATCGCCGGCGAACGCTGGGTGCAGGAGTGGGAGGTTCCCTGGCTATCCGGCTATCGGGGGGCCACCCCGGTCCGCGTCGGCAACGCTGCCAGCGCGCAGCTTCAACTCGATGTGTACGGCGAGCTGATAGACGCCTTGTTCCAAGCGGCCTCGCTCGGTTTGGCCAAACCGGCCGCCAGTTGGGGTCTGCAACATGCCCTTATCGTCCACCTTGAGAAAGTCTGGATGCAACCCGACGAAAGTATCTGGGAAGTCCGTGGCGGCGCACAGCAGTTCACCTTCTCCAAGGCGATGGTATGGGTCGCGGTTGACCGGGCGATTCGCAGCGCTGAGACATTCGACCTTCCCGCACCGTTGGACCGTTGGAGAGCCTTGCGGACCCGCATTCATGAGACCGTCTGCCGAGAGGGTTTCAGTCAAAAGCGAGGAACGTTCGTGCAGTATTTTGGCGGCGAGACGCTGGACGCCAGCCTGCTGTTGCTGCCGCTGATCGGCTTCCTTCCGCCCGGCGATCCGCGGATCGAAAAAACCGTCGCGGCGATCGGGCAGGATCTTATGGCGGACGGCCTGATCCGGCGCTATCGCACCGAAGAAACCAAGGACGGCCTTCCCGGCGGAGAGGGCGTCTTCCTCGCCTGTAGTTTTTGGTACGTCGATAATCTCGTGCTGCAAGGCCGGCATCGGGAAGCAAGGGAAATGTTCGACCGCCTGCTGGCATTGGCGAACGACGTCGGGCTGCTGGCCGAAGAATACGATCCCGCGGGAAAGCGCCAACTCGGCAATTTCCCGCAGGCATTCTCCCATTTGGCATTGATCAACAGCGCGATGAATCTAGGCATCGATCCCGGACCCGCCGCGCAACGGAGCAGATGCCCCGAAGCAGAGGAAAACAGTTAACCTCGCGCCGTTCCATCCTGGCCGGTGCCGGGTGCGAGTATTTTTTGAAAGCAAATAAACACGGATAAGGATGGATAAGGATGGATAGCCTGCTGATCTGAACTACGCAGCGCCATGAACTTCCAAGGTCGAACGCCGATCGCGTCTGTCCGGATCGATCGATTTACTAAAGGCTCGTCCGCGAACAATCGAACCCGAAAAATTGGAAAACCAAAGTCAAAGCAACGCCAAAAAAACAAACTCGACGCAGTTACTCCCGGACGGCCCCTAAGGACCACTGGCAACCCAACCGCTCATCGTCAAAATCATTGTTATTTCGGACCGGCGGCGAGCAGCGTCCATTCTTATGGCTCTTATGGCGTCATGTGTTGACGCGCGTGGCGCGACCGCCGGTGCTCCAAAGGGGGCGGTCGTGCGCTACGCAGCCGGTGTCAATGACCTGGGGCTCGCGGCCTGATCGTTGCC
>JANXLQ010000243.1 GCA_025355085.1 Rhodopila sp. | reverse complement strand
TGCGCGGTCAGGATAAAGAACCGCCCCAGCACAACGGTCGGCACTGACTCCATCGCCTCCTGATGGATCGCTCGGCCCAGGGTGCGCCGGGCGTCTTCTGTCGGGGCGCGGGTCCATTCGGCGGTTAGCGTTTCGATTTTCTCGTTGCTGTAGGACCCGGCCCAGCCCTTCGCACCCAGACCGCGCACAACCGTGCTGATCGCCGGATTGGCGATGGACGTACCGAGCCACCAGTTGTGGAAGATCGACCAGCCGCCTTTGTCCACCGGATCGGTCTTGGTACGGCGCTGCGCCAGGGTGTTCCAGTCCATCTCCTGCATCTCGACGTTCATGCCGATTTGCTTGAGGTAGTCGAACGTCACATGCCCGAACGGGGAGATGGTGGGAACGTCGGCGGGGTTCAGGATCACCACTTTCTCCCCCGCGTAGCCCGCCTGCTTCAGCGCGGCGCGGGCCGCGGGGATGTTCCCGGTCATGCTTTCGCCGCCGATTTCCTCACCATAGGGCGTGCCGCAGGGAAACAGCGCCTTGCATGACCGGTAGATGCCGGCATCGCCGCCGGTCACCGCGCTCATGTAATCGTCCTGGTTCATGCCCAGGCGCACCGCGCGGCGAATGGCGGGATTGTCGAACGGCGCGTGCAGGTGGTTGAAGCGCATGCAGCCGAAGAACCCCACCGGATTGAAGTTCGTCACGGTCAGGTCGGCATTTTTCCGCAACAGCGGCAGCAGGTCGGGCTGCACCTGTTCCCACCAGTCCACCTCGCCCTTCTGCAACGCGGCGGAGGCGGTGGAGGGATCGTTGATGATGCGCCACTCGATCCGCTCGATATGCGCGATCTTGCCGCCCGATGCCCATTCGGCCTTTTCCGATCGCGGCAGGTAGTTGGCGAATTTCTCATAGGCGCCGCTGCTGCCGGGCACGAACTCGTTCTTCAGGAAGCGGTATGGGCCGGAGCCGATCATCTCGGTGTTCGGTTTGGCGAGATCGGTGTTGGCGAGGCGCTCCGGCATCACCACCGGCAGCATCCCATTGGGCTTGGCGAGGGCGTCGAGCATAAGCGGGAAGGGGGTCTTCAGCTTGATGCGGATGGTGCGGTCGTCGGTCGATCCCCATTCTTCGACAACGGAGCCGACCGTCTGGCCATACACGTCACGCGCCGCCCAGCGTCGCAGGCTGGCGGCTGCGTCGCGGGCCAGCACCGATTCGCCGTCGTGAAAGCGCAGGCCGGCGCGCAGCTTGATCGTCCAGGTGCGGCCGTCGTCGGACACATCCGCTGATTCGGCCATTTGCGGCCGGGGCGTTTGGGTGGCATCCAGGCCAAACAGCGTGTCGAACACGTAATAGCCGTGGGTGATAGAGACCTGAGTCGTGGTCCAGGACGGGTCCAGCACCGAGAGGTCGGCGGTTGGGATATAGCGGAGCAGCTTGTTGGTGCCCGCCAATTGTTGCCCAATGGCAAAACGGGTTGGTACGGTCCCCGCGACGGCTGCGGCAGCGGTGGATGTCAGTAGAGTACGTCGGCGCATGTTTCGGACCTTTCCTGTTTTGACTCAATTCCAGATTGGATTTGTCTGGGTACCCGTTAAGCAATAATGGGGAACCCGTCCCGGCACCAGCCGGTTATCCGGGGGCCAACAATTCTCATTATGGCGTTCGGTGCAACCGCTGTTAGGAAACGCCCGGCCGTGCCACAGTTCCCAAACGCAGGAACGTGTCGATATCTGGAACACCATCGAATGATCCATACCTCGCATTTTGACCTGAACCGGGTGAGGCCATGCTAGACCGCTCCAAACCCGGTCATGCCCCGCTTGTTCCGCCAGCGTTGCTCGATCCCGTGGTCGCATATTTTAACCCACGCCGGGTCATCGTGTTTGGCTCTGTCGCCCGAGGGGAGGCTGGGCCGGACAGCGATATCGATCTGCTGGTTATCGTCGATGACGACACCCCGGCGGAGAAGCTGACGTTGAAGGCAGGCTATGAATCGCGAAAATCCTACCATGAGCCGGCTGACGTGATTCCGGTGCGGGACCGGATATTTCGGCGAAATTCGCAAATCCCCGGGACACTGTCGCGCGCGGCCGTGCTGGATGGAGTGGTCGTATATGACAGATCTTGATCCGCGTGATCGCTGGCATCGGGTCGAAGGTTGGATACGCCATGCCGGAGATGACGCTCGTATTGCTCGCGGCTGCCTTGCTCTCGATCCACCAGCATACGGCGGGGCCGCCTACCATTGCCAACAAGCGTCCGAAAAATTGCTCAAGGGATTGCTGGTGCAGGCTGGGGCCGATTTCCGCAAAACACACGATCTGGACACGTTAGGGGAAGCGGTGTTGCCGCATTTCCCGACGCTGCGGCCTCTGCTTACCATAATGGGCGCGTGGACGGCATGGAGCGTCGCTTATCGCTACCCGGGAGAGGACGAGCGCGAACCGGAACCCAGCATCGAAGAACTGTCCGGGGCGTTGGACGCAATCGCACAACTTGAATCGATCCTTCGGTCGCTCGCACCGCCGCCCAATAGCGATGTAGGAAAGCAATGAACGAATCGACGCGCGAACTGGATTTTTTGGCAGGTGCGGGCGATGCCCGGTTGACCAATCCTGCCCCCGGCTACGCCACCATCGCCCGTCTGAAGGCCAGCTTGGTGGAACGCACCGGTCTGCTCGGCATGGCCAGCGTCGAAGGCGGCCGGCACCTCGTTTTCCGTCATTTCCTCAGTTTCGGAACCGATGCCCAACGCGCCGCATGGTCCGGCAAAGCCCTGTCCGTGGCGATTTCCGAACCGAATGTGGGGGCGCATCCCAAGCTGCTGACCACGCGGGCAGATTGTGACGGGGGCGTCGTCCGGATCACCGGCCAGAAGGCATGGGTCAGTAACGGCCCGTCCGCCGACGCGATTATCGTCTTCGCCATCACGTCGGAGGAAGCCGGGCGCAAACGGTACAGTGCGTTTATCGTGCCGCGCGATACGCCAGGCCTGACGATGACGGACATGCCCGGTTTCCATGCGTTACGCCCATCGAAGCACTGCCTGCTCACTCTCGACGGATGCCTGGTCCCGGACAGCGCGATGCTCGGTACCCCGGGATCGGCCTACGACTGCATGGCGCTGCCGTTCCGCGATATCGAGGACGCGGTTGGCACCTTCGGCACACTGGGCGCGTTTCGTTATGCGATCGGGTTGTTCGCGGGTGCTAACCACCCGCAACCGGCGAAACTGGGGGCCATCGCCGGACTGATTGCTGTCTTCGAAGCGGCTGCCGAGAGGCTTGTCGCGTCACTGGATGCAGGAGGCATGAGAACCGGAGATGCGACGCTGATCGGACTGCGGGTTCTGACGACTCATCTGATCGATCTATTGATCGATGCAGACAAGATCCCGGATGGCTCGGGCGGCTCTGTGGCCGGGGGTGGTCGCCTGGCCGAAATCCTGGCCGACCTCGACGCGACCCTGAACATTGCCAGGGGACCTCGCCTCGCCCGGCAAACCCATCTTGGCGAGGCGGCGCTTCGCCCTCGGAAGACGACCCTGTGACCGTCACCCGCTGCCATTGGGCAGAGACTTCCGATGCCCGGATGCAGGAATACCACGACACCGAGTGGGGCGTGCCGCAGCATGACGACCGAGCGCTGTTTGAGCTGCTGACGCTGGAGGGCGCCCAGGCCGGCCTGTCCTGGCGCACCGTCCTGGTTCGTCGTGACGCGTACCGCGCCGCCTACCATGGCTTCGATATTGCCCGCGTTGCCGCGATGACCGATGCCGAACTGGAAAAACTGCTGGCGGATTCACCATTGATCCGCAACCGGCTGAAAATCTTTTCGGTCCGGGGCAACGCCGCCGCCGCGCTGTCCGCCATCACCCGGCATGGCAGTCTGGATCGCTATCTTTGGTCGTTCGTCAATCACACATCGACCCGCATTCCTCGTATCGAACGCTCTGACGTGCCGGCCACAACACCCGTGTCTGACGCCATGAGCAAGGCGCTGAAGAAAGCCGGCTTCCGTTTTGCCGGTTCCACCATATGCTACGCGTTCATGCAGGCCACCGGCATGGTGGACGACCACTTAGAAAATTGCTTCCGGCACATTCAGGAGTAGCCTTCTCATGCGCAATACCGAGGAAATCTGGCGCCATGTGGACGCGCACCAGGACGACTTCATCGCCCTGTCCGACCGCGTCTGGGAAATGCCGGAACTCTGCTACGCCGAATTCCGTTCCTGTGCCGAACACACCGCAATGCTGGAGGCCAAAGGCTTTCGGATCACCCGCGAAGTCGCTGGCATACCGACGGCGGTGATGGGCGAGGCGGGTGAGGGTGGTCCGGTCATCGCAATCCTCGGCGAATACGATGCACTTCCCGGTCTGTCGCAGGCGGCAGGCGTGGCCGAACAACAGCCCCTGCCCGGCGCCGGGTTCGGTCACGGCTGCGGCCACAACATGCTGGGTTCCGCCTCGATGCTCGCCGCCACGGCGGTCAAGGATTACCTGGAAGCGAACGGCATCAAGGGCCGCGTTCGTTACTACGGTTGCCCGGCCGAGGAAGGTGGCGCCGCGAAAGGCTTTATGGCTCGGGCTGGCGTGTTCAGCGATGTCGATGTCGCGATTTCGTGGCATCCGTCGTCATTCTCCGGCGTCAATCAGGCGAACTCGCTGGCCAATACACGCATCGATTTTTCGTTTCATGGCCGAGCGGCGCACGCAGCGGCATCGCCGCATCTGGGGCGAAGCGCGCTGGATGCGGTGGAACTGATGAGCGTCGGCGTGAACTATATGCGCGAACACATGCCGTCAGACGCGCGGGTCCATGCCGCAATCCTGGACGCCGGTGGGGTGGCGCCGAACGTCGTGCAGGCATTTGCAAAAGTGCGGTATTTGGTCCGGGCCACGACACTTCCCGAATTATCCAGCCTGATCGCCCGGGTGCGTAAAATCGCCGATGGCGCGGCGTTGATGACGGAAACGCGGGTGACCGCTCAGGTAGTCAGTGCGGTATCCAACCTGCTCGCGAACACGCCGTTGGAGCGGGCGATGCAGGACACCCTGGACCGCATTGGGCCACCGCCGTTCGACGAAAGCGATCGCATCGCCGCCCGAGAATTCCAGGCGACCCTGTCTAACGAAGATATCGAGGCATCGTATCGCCGCGCCGGCATCCCCGTGAAGCCCAATACCGTGTTGTGCGATGAGATCATTCCGGCGGACGCCAAACCGAACGGCGGCGTCGGGTCCACCGATGTCGGCGACGTAAGCTGGGTTGTGCCGACGGTGCAGGCGCGAGGCGCGACATACGCGATCGGTACGCCGGGTCACTCCTGGCAGTTGACCGCCCAAGGCAAGATGGGTGCGGCGCACAAGGGGCTGGTGCATGTCGCGAAAGTCATGGCCGGCACCGCGCTGGACGTGATCCGGGACGAGACGTTGCTGGCCCGCGCCAAGGCGGATCATCAGGCGCGGGTGGGGAAGACTCCGTATGTGTGTCCGCTGCCGGCTGACATCGACCCGCCGATCAGGATGTCCGCCTGAGCGAGCTGGAGGGTGGGTTTGCCGCATTGCCGGCTGAATGGCGTTGACGCGATGTAGTCTAAAGACTACATCATGGCATGCTCGAATTGAAGCAGACGGAGATCTTTCGCAAGTGGCGAACAAAGCTCAAGGATGAGCGAGCGCGAGCGCTGATCGCCTCCCGCCTGGATCGTCTTGCCTATGGCCATGCGGGCGATGCAACGCCGGTCGGAGACGGGATCAGCGAATTGCGCATCCATTACGGCCCTGGCTACCGCATCTATATTCACAAGCGGGGCAACTCGGTGGTGATTCTACTGGGCGGCGGGAACAAGGGGAGCCAAACGAACGATATCAGGACAGCAAAACGGCTCGTGGTTGAATGGAGTGAATGAATGACTGGGAAACACACGACCTATGATCCGGCTGAAGACCTGACCTCCGACGCGGCGATCGCAATCTTCATGGCGGAAGCATTCAAATCGGAAGACGCGGGGTATATTGCACATGCACTTGGCGTGGTGGCGCGTGCGAAGGGTATGGCACAGATCGCCAGCCAGACCGGCCTTTCCCGGGAGCAGCTCTATCGGTCGTTCAGCGAGAACGGCAATCCGACGTTGAAAACCACGATTTCGGTGATGAAGGCGCTTGGGATCGAGTTGACGGCCAAAGTCCATGCTTGAGTATCGGGGCCTGACCGATTCCTGCAACCATCGTTTGATTATCCGTGCCGGGTTGGCACAGGCTTTTCTGCTTATCGACACCTTTGCGTGATCTTCTCCAGAGCGGTGACATCGGCTGGCCAATGCTACAGAGGCATGTCGTCGAGAGTCAAAAACGACAGTCGATCGGGACGCGATGCCACGAAAATCAAGACTTCCGGCATCTTTGAGATACACAATGTCCCGGTGTCTGGACCCGAGCCGCCGGCTTCGGTTCGGGTGACCAGGGCATCGACGTTTGCCAGTTGCTCAAACGAACGACCGCCTGTCATTGCACGCCGCGCAGCGGCACGGCAATCTCCCCCACCGCTCACACCAGCAACCGGGCCTCCCACCGCGAAGCTAACAAGGCCGCCGCCCAATGGACACCAAACTCTGCCGCATGCTCGGCATCGAATTCCCGCTGCTGGCGTTCAGCCATTGCCGCGACGTGGTCGCCTCGGTCAGCCGGTCGGGCGGGTTCGGCGTGTTCGGTGCCTCCGGGACGACGCCGGAGCAGCTTGAAACGGAACTGGCCTGGATCGATGCGCATGTGGACGGCCATCCCTATGGCGTCGATATGCTGGTGCCGGAAAACCTGACGATCCGAACCGGGGCAGGTGCCACACTGGGGGATTTGACCGATCAAATCCCAGCCGGCCATCGCGCCTTCGTCCACGACCTGTTGTGCCGTAACAACGTCGATCCGACGCAAGGTACGCACCCGCGGGAAGACCCCAACCGGCCGGTGCCCTACCAGTTCGATACCGGCGACAAACTGATGGACGTCGCATTTCGCCACCCCATCCGGCTGATTGCCAACGCGCTGGGCCTGCCGCCTGCCTCCATGCTGGAACGCGCCCGCCACCACGGCATCCCCTGTGCCGCCCTGGCCGGCGCCCGCGAACACGCGGTTCGGCAGGTCGCGGCCGGCGTCGATATCATCGTCGCCCAGGGCGGCGAGGCGGGCGGCCATTGCGGTGAGGTCTCCACCATGGTCCTGGTCCCCGAAGTCCTCCGCGCCGTCCAGGGCAAGGTCCCGGTGTTGGCGGCAGGCGGTATCATGACCGGCCGCCAAATGGCCGGTTGCATGGCGATGGGCGCCGCCGGCGTCTGGACCGGATCGGTCTGGCTCGCCACCACGGAATCCGAAACCTCCCCCGTCTTCCGCGACAAAATGGTGGCGGCAAGGTCGCGCGATACCGTGCGCTCGCGCGGCCGAACCGGCAAACCGGCGCGGCAGTTGCGTTCGGGATGGACCGGCGCGTGGGACGGGCCGAACAGTCCCGGCACCCTGCCGATGCCGCTGCAAGGCCTCATCAGCGAACCGGCGCTGGACCGCATCACCCGCGCGGCCGAGGCTGGAAACGCAAACGCCCGTGAACTGGTCAGCTATTTTGTCGGCCAGGGCGTCGGCCTGGTAGATAGTATCCCAACCTGCCGCCAAGTCGTCTCCGGCTTCATGACCGAATTCGCGGAGGCGCTGGAGGACATGCGGCGTTTAACCGAAACAGGAGGCTGAAATGGCAACGCTTCTTACCGATGCGGAACGTGCAACACTCCCAACGACACTTCCAGGCTGGGTTCGGATGCCCGATCGCGATGCGATCCGCCGCGACTTTAAATTCAAAGACTTCAATGAGGCATGGGGATTCATGACCCGGGCCGCTCTGCTGGCGGAAAAACAAAACCATCATCCGGAATGGTCGAACGTCTGGAACAAGGTCCAAATCGAGCTAACAACCCACGAGTCCGGCGGACTAACGGACAACGACGTAAAGTTGGCTCAGGCGATCGACAAACTGCTGACGTGATGGACGGCATTGGCTTTCCCGAACGCACCAGCCTCGTTCGCCTCGCAACATCCAGACTGTGCCTCCGGCTCGGTTGGGCGCCGTTGCACGAGGTGCGGCTGGCGAACGGACGCCGCGCCGATATCCTGGCCTTGCAGCCCGGCGGCGGATTTGTCTGCATCGAAGTGAAGTCCGGCCTGCGCGACTACCTGGCAGACAACAAATGGTTGGAATACCAGCCGTTCTGCGATCAGTTTTTCTTCGCCGTCGATGCCGATTTCCCGCGCGATATCCTGCCGCTCGAACCCGGCCTGATCATTTGCGCGGGGCGGGAGGCGGACGTGATCCGGGAGCCGTTATCCGTCCGCCTGGCCCCGGCGCGGCGAAAAGCCTTGATGGAACGTTTCGCATGGCTGGCAGCGGGGCGGCTGGCGGCACTGGAGGATCCAATAGGCGTCGCCGATCTGGCGTTGGGGTTAAGCGAGGATTAGACACCCGCCGTGTGGCTGGTGCGGACGTAAGACCCGTCCGCACCAGCCTGAACAGAAGATTGCAGCCCCCAGATGCGTCAACGCCGCACGGGTGCCTTTTCCGGCAACCATGCGTCGGTCCAACCTTTGGTGAGGCCTTTCGCATCGCTCGTCGTGACCTCGGTCCTGCCCGGCCCCTTGCGTTGCACAATGGCAATACCGGTCGCCGCCCGCACGATCCGGCAATCGACCGGACCGTCCACCGTTTCGCCCGCTCGGCGCATCCCCAGCCGGTTCAGGTCGGCCTCCGATCGGCAAAGCACAGCGCCCGGGTCCAGCCTGGGCCACGCAACGGGCTGTGCTTTAACATCGGGAACGCCGGGTCCAGGCTTCTTGATCAAGAAACCGGGCGCTGCAAACGATATGTTGTCATTCTGGGCGCGGCTTTCCGTGGAGAAAACCAAACCTCCGGCGCAGACGGCGATCAGCAATATCTTCGGCATCGACATCGTAGCGTCATCCGTAGTGCCATGCGGGGCCGGCAGCAGAAAAGTCCCGAGCCAGCGGATCATCGGAATACTCTAACGGCGGCGGCCGGATGGGTGGATTCCAGCCGGGGGCCGCGTCCGAACAGCTTTTCCCGGAAGGTGCCGGGGGCGTAGTCATGCTTGAACAAGCCGCGTGTTTGCAGTTCCGGCACCACCAGATCGGCAATGTCGGCAAACGTGCCGGGCGTCAGCGCGTAGGCCACGTTGAAGCCGTCCACATCGGTTTCCTTGACCCAGGCACGCAGTTCCTCCGCCACTTCCTCCGCCGAACCGATCACCACCGGACCGCGGCCACCAAGTGCTGCGTGGCGGGCGATTTCGCGG
>JANXLQ010000213.1 GCA_025355085.1 Rhodopila sp. | reverse complement strand
AATTTAGGCATACGGCTCCTGCCTTGAGTGTGTGCCGTCTCGTCATGCTCGTGTTGGCCATGGGTGACAGATACGCGGCATCGGCAAGAAGTCCCGGATACGCGGACCCATCTTGTTCCACGTCGTCGTGTCTTTCCGGCTCCGCCTTTTCAGGGCGCGATACCACAGGACCGAAACGTAATAGCGGAACGCCTGAAGCGCGCGGCTGTTGGTCGGCACGCCGAAATACTGGATGTGCCCCCGGACGATCTGTCCCAACCACTTACCCTGTTCCGCGATGCTCGTATGCCATCGTTCGCGAAGCTCCTCGGCGATCTCTTGTAGCTTTACCATCATCGACTTGCGCTTCGTATGCCGATGCAGCAGGAAGTAGCCGCGCCGCGAGCGCCCGCAGATGTGGGTGAACCCCGGGAAATCGAAGGTATCCGGCTTGCCCTCGCCTCTCGTCTTCCGGTTCGCGGCGGCCCGCTTGCCGAATTCGATCAGCCGGGTTTTGTCGGCATGAAGCTCCAATCCGAACATCTCCATGCGGAGGCGCAGGTCCGCAACAAACCGCTCGGCCTCGTCCTGGTGCTCGAAGCAGGCAACCGTATCGTCCCTCGCGTTTCGATGCGCTTGGCGCATGCCAACGAAACGCTGGTCAGCATAGCGCACGACGAGCATCGCCCCCTGAGCCTTCGTTCGAGACCACTGCGCGGCCCACAGATCGTAGGCGTAGTGCAGGTAAACGTTTGCCAGCAGCGGTGAGATCACCGCCCCTTGCGGGCTTCCAACCGTCGTCGGTCGACGCACCCCGTCTTCCCCGATTACCCCAACCGCCAGCCATTTGCGGATCAGTCTTAATAAGCGCCGGTCGCCAATCCGGTACTCCGGCAACCGCATCATCCAGGTGTGGTCGATGCTGTCGAAGAAGGCCCGTATATCGGCGTCCAGGACCCAGTTCACCCGTCCGCCATCGATCCCCACCGCCAGGGCGTTCAGCGCATCGTGCCGATCGCGTCCCCGGCGTTTCGTTGGCGTCCCTCGCGATCGGTTGGCGCACGCCAAACGTGTCCGATCGCTGGTCAGCCAAAGCTGACCGAAACGCTTGGCCGGGGCGGAACCCATACGAGAGGTCGAGAAAGTCTTCCTCGTAGATGGCGTTCAGTATCTCCACCACCGCGCGCTGGACAATCTTGTCCTCCAGCGCCGCGATACCCAGCGGCCGAAGCCGCCCGTCCGCTTTCAGGATGAAGTGCCTGCGTGACGGTTGGGCGCGGTAGCTGCCACGGTGCAGGCGATTTTTCAAATCCGCCAGCCGTTCGTCCTGCCCCTCGCCGTAGTCCTGCCCCTCGCCGTAGTCCTGCCACGTCACCCCGTCCACCCCCGGCGCCGCATTCCGCTTCAGTTCCCCGCAGGCGAACGTCAGCATGGCGACATCAGATAAGGCATCAGGGCGGTGAACCGTTCCTTCCGTCTTTCACATGCTACGACGCTACGGACGCGATCCAACCGCTGTAGCACGGCTGGCCGGGGCTGTGACCACGCCGGACCGTCCCGAGACTCCCATAACGCCTCGATCCGTGTTGCCTTCCATGAACTGCACCATGCCGGCATCCGGGAGATAATGACTTTCGCGGCTCAATGGCTGGCCTATGCATTCCCCTGTCAACGCTTCGACCCTGCCCTCACGGGCATTGACGCATGATTCGGGGCCGGTGCAGGCGCGCCATCCGCGTCTTTTGGCGCCTTGGACCAGAAAAAACGTGGACAGCGCACCATGATGCGGAAGGTGATTGCGGTCGCAAACGCCAAAATGAGAACTGCTACAAATCGGTGGGCTTGCTGCTGCGCGGCCGATTTTACAGATTAGTCTCGGAACGACGACTTGGAGACAGACAAACGATCGGTACGGGTATGCGCACATCATTTCTCCAACGGGAACCTACCCTCGAAACGCGGCATTCATGACGCAGGCCCTGATTGCGTTTTCCACATCCATTTCGCGTCTGATGGAAGCTGCTTCCTCTCTACTGTGCGCGATCAGGCCAGCACCGAACCGTCACACCGCCGGCCTTGCCTGTCAGCGCGACATGATCGTAACCACCGATCAGGCGCTCCATGCCAACCCATCCTCCGGTTTGCTTGCCTCCCGACCTAAAAACAGTGTTCGATCCGTCCGACACAACGGGGAAACGCCATGAACACCGACTTTACCGGTCGCAAGGCCGTCATTTGTGGCGGCAGCCGCGGTATCGGACGCGCCATCGCGCTGGGTTTGGCCGCAGCCGGCGCCGACGTCTCGATTTGCGCACGCGGTGCCGACGCACTGGAAGCCACACGCACCGAAATCGCCGCGTTGGGGCGCAAGGCCCATGCCTCTTCAGTTGATCTGGGGAATGAGGCGTCGATCAAGACCTATATCGCCGAGGCCGCCGCCGCACTCGGCGGGGTCGACATCCTGGTTAACAATGCCTCGGCGTTCGGATCGACCGACGATGAGGCGGGATGGGTCGCCAGTTTAGCAATCGACATGCTGGCTATCGTTCATGCGACTCAGGCGGCGCTGCCGTTTTTGAAAGAATCGAAAGGTTGCGTGGTGAACACGTCCTCGATCTCAGCGTTGCGATCCGCGGCTCGGCAGCCGCCTTACGGTGCGATCAAGGCCGCCGTCATCCATTACACCAACACCCAGGCCGCGATGTATGCCCGGTCCGGTGTGCGTGTGAACGGCATCGCACCGGGTTCGATCGAGTTTCCAGGCGGGGTCTGGGATCGCCGGAAGACCGACAACCCGAAGCTTTACGGCGCGGTACTGAACTCGATCCCGTTCGGTCGTCTGGGAACGCCGGAGGAAGCCGCCAATGTAGTGATGTTCCTTGCATCGCCGCTGGCGTCGTGGGTGACGGGCCAGACAATCGTGGTGGATGGCGGTCAATTACTCTAGGGGCCATTTCAGACGCGACCTCTGGGCGGCAAAGCGGCGGCACGCCTTCAACCGTGATCCGTTGCAATCCAGCCACGGATAATTCCAAGCGTGGTATCCGGATGCCGCTCCATCAAGTGCGTCACCTTCCGGATCGATGACGCCCGCAACTGGCCCTGAATTTGATTCATTATTACCGTGTCGTCTTGCTCCTCGCCGAGCGTCCGATCAGGATCGCCGCTGCCGTGCTCGATCCCCAGCGGGCCGGCAGCCCTTGGTTGGCCGATACCCGGAACGGGGTTGCCGGATATCTCTCCGTTCGCGCCGGTGGCAATCGTCAGCGTTCCCGGCTCCTTGTTCAGCGCTGTGAAAATGGAGCGAGCCGTCATGACGATGATTCCAAACCCGACCACACCGAACGCGACCATCTGAATAAAGGTCAGTAAGTCGCCAGTCGCCTTGACGGGCCGAACCAAAGGCGTGGCTTCGGCGGCCTCCTGCGTAGTAACGAACGGCATGCTGACGACATCCAACCGGTCGCCACGCTTCTCATCGAAGCCGATCGCGCTTTTTACCAGCCTCTCGATCTGGTCCAGTGCCGCTTGGTCGCGGGCCTTCCATGTGTGCTTGCCGTCCGCGCCCACTTCATCGATGCCATCGACCATCACCGCCAGAGTGATTCGCTCCACCTGCGGCTGGTCATGCACGATCGCGCGCACGGTCTTGCCGATTTCATAATTTGTCGTTTCTTCCTGCCGCCCCTCCTGGCTGCCGCTCGCGGCCGCCCCCGCATCGGCATTCGGCAGATTATTCTGCAATGACACGGGGCCGGTCTTGTCCGTGGTCTTGTTGTTCGACGTTACATTCTGGACGCTGCGCACCACAGACCCGTCCGAATCGAATTTCTCCTGCGTCTCATTCACCTTGTCGAAGTTCATCCGGATCGACGCTTCCGCATGGACATGCCCGGAGCCCAGGCTGCGCTCCAGCATCAACTCCACCGCCTGGGCCACCCTGGCTTCGGTCTTCTGGCGGATATTATCTTCCATTGCAGACTTCGCACGGGGATCGTTGCCGTCGCCGGCCTGCATCAGCAAATGCAGGTTCGAATCGACCACGGTCACATCCTGCGGCCGCAATCCCGGCACGCCGGCCGCCACAAGGTTAACCACCGACTGGATCGCCTCCGGCGTCAGCGCCTGGCGCCGGGGGATCGTCAGCATCACGCTCGCGCCGGCCCGCTGGCGGTTATGGGCGAACGGCTCCCGGTGCGGCAGCACCAGGTGGACCCGGGCGTGGGTAATGCCACGCACCGACACGATCGTGCGGGCGAGTTCGCCTTCCAGCGCGCGCGTCAATTTCACCTGCTGGTCGAAATCTGTGACCGCCAGGTCGTTGCCGCGGTCGAATATCTCATAACCGGTGATATTGCCGCCTGACTGACCATTGCCCGGCAGCAAGGTCCGCGCTGTGGCCATATCGCTGTCCGGGACCAAAACCTGTCCGCCCTCTAACCGGTAGGGGATTTTTCGGTTGGTCAGTTCCGTCGCAAGTTGTTGCGCACTTTGTTGATCCAGATCGGATGCCAATACCGCCATGCGAGCCCGGCCCGGCCCCTGCATTTCCAACCAAACGAATGCCACGATGATGCCCAGCGTCACGCCCGCCAGCATGGCAACGCGCACCATGCCAAATTTCCGGATGCTGTCGAGATAGCCTTTCATGCCAGATGCCCGGTTTCCAACGCCAACAGCAGGCATAGCAGCGAAAACTTACCGATCGGTTAACGGCCGGGCTTCCGTTCACCTTGTCGCTCGGGCTTGTTTCCGGTCAACGGAGGACAAACAGGCGTGGATGGATCGTAGAAGGCCCGTTCGTCACCACTGTAGCGGCACCGTGGTACCATTGCCCAAAAGCCTGCCGGCTTGCCGAAGGTAGCATCAAGGTTCAACGGTTGCCGCTTCCCGGCAGTTCCGATTGCCTAAAATAACGCGAAGCGGTTGCGCCAATGCGTCTGCAAGGCGTGAGATCGATATTCCAAATATATGTTGTGTCCCGCAGCGTTACATTGGAGGGCTTCCAATGTCCAGCCAACGACAGATTACGACTACCGCACCATCAACCCGGCCAGCGCCAGTAATAGCGCGGGCGGCATCACCACGCTACCAAGCTTAAGGAACGTCCAGGCGTCGATGTGCAATCCCTCCCGACGCAACGCCGACAGCCACAGGATTGTCGCCAATGATCCGGTCACCGACAGGTTCGGCCCCAGATCGATCCCGATCAATATGGCACTGGTCGGTAGCGACGGGGCCTGTGCCGCCTGCACGATCGTACCTGCGATCAGTCCTGCGGGAAGATTGTTCATCAGGTTGCACGTCACGGCTACAACGGCGCCGACGATCCAGGCCGCATCGACTTGCGACCATGCGATCAGCCGGCTCATTAAATTCACCCCATCCTGGATCAGTCCGGTGCGATCCAGCGCCTCCACCAGTACGAACAATCCCGCTACCAGGGGCAGCACGCCCCAGGAGACGCCCCGCATCACAGGCCAAGGCGATTGCCGAGCGAGCAGCAAGACGACGGCAGCGGTTGCCAGACCGGCGCTGCAAGTTGGTAAGCCAAGTTGCCAATCCAACGCCGACGCCACCATCAAAGTCGTCGCGGTCGCTACAATACCCAGTGCCGCGACCCGGCCGCCGGTCGATAACGGTGGAACGTCCACATACGCCGCCAGCGTCTGGAGCAGTGCCCGGCGCTGGGTCAGACGCAAGACCACGAACGTCGTCCCGATCGACAGCAGCGACGGCAGCGCGAAGCGCGGCAACCACTCCAGCAGCGGCGGCATGTGACTGCCGTAAATCACGAGGTTTGCGGGGTTGGAGATCGGCAGAACGAACGACGCCGCGTTGGCGATGAAAGCACAGATCAGCAGGAACGGCAGCGGTTCGTCGGCCCGCGCGGCCCTTGCCACGGCCGCCACTGCGGGGGTCAGCACCACTGCGGTGGCATCGTTTGAAAGAAATATGGTCACTACCGTGCCGACCAAATAGATCAGCGCGAACAGCCGCTTGGCCGAACCCTTGGCACGGGCGGCAGCATGGCCGGCAAGCCAATCGAACAGACCTTCCTTCCGAGCCAATTCGGCCAGCACCATCATGCCGATAAGGAACAGATAGACGTCGGTCCCCTTCGCGACACCCGCCAGCGCATTTGCTGGGGATAAAAGGCCGGCCAGAACCAGCAGCGCCGCCCCGGCCACTGCCCATACAAACTCCGGCACACGCCAAGGGCGGACAATGACGCCGGCGGTCGCTAATCCGGCGATGCCCCAGATGGCCGCGATGGAATGCAATCGGTTCTCCTGTCGCGCCCTTTACGTCGGGACACAACGAACGACAGGTTCGCCGATTGCAAGCACCTTATCGTAAGTGATTACATCGCCAGATAACCGCCATCGACGTATAGTTCTGCCCCGGTGATGTAGGACGCCTCGTCGGAGGCCAGAAACAGAATCGCGTTGGCGACCTCATCCACTTCCCCGTTGCGGCCAAGTGGCACGGCTTTCAGCATCTTGGCGCGGACAACCGGATCGGCGGTTGCACCGGACGTGCGCATCGGCGGCATCAGTCC
Source organism: Rhodopila sp. (assembly GCA_025355085.1). Lineage (GTDB taxonomy): Bacteria > Pseudomonadota > Alphaproteobacteria > Acetobacterales > Acetobacteraceae > Rhodopila. The sequence continues at coordinate 15,566 of JANXLQ010000213.1, read as the reverse complement.
GGGATGGATCGAGTTGCACCGTATCTTGTCTTTGCCGAACTGCACGGCGGTCGATTTGGTCATGATCCGGACCGCACCTTTAGCGGCGTTGTAGCTCATGTGGACCATCGTCTGGCCGACGATGCCAGAGATCGACGACAGGTTGACGATCGATCCGCCGCCGTTCGATTGCATCTGCCGCACGGCAGCCGCTGTGCCGAGGAACACGCCGGTGCTGTTGACCGCCATCACGCGATCCCACAACGCGGAGTCCAGAAGGTCGTTGGTCGCACTGCCGCTGATGCCGGCGTTGTTGACCAGGATGTCGAGCTTGCCGAATGTCTTCACGGTCTCATCCACGACGGTCTTCCAGCCGGCCTCGTCGGTGACGTTCAGCACCATGAAGACCGCTTTTCCGCCGGCTTTGTTGATGTCGTCGGCGACCGCTCTGCCCTCTTCTTCCAGCATGTCGGCGATGACGACCTTCGCCCCTTCCTTGCCGAAACGACGCGCGGTCGCGGCGCCCATTCCCGAAGCCGCACCTGTGATAATCGCTACCTTATCCGCTAAACGCATGACTGTTCCCTCTGATTGCTGTCGTTAGACCATGACGTTTGAGGTTGAACCCTCTTCCGTGCGCAATCATGGTCCAACTCTATGTTCGATCGCGTGATTCACGTTTGAGGCAGAAGCAGCCTCAAGCGATTACGGTCAAATCGGACACTGCCATCGTCTCTGGCACTTGGCTACCGGCTGGTATCCAGGGCACGATGGGACAGATATTTTGGAGCAACACCCATGGCCCGTCGCGGCTTGACCTTCGGCATTTTCCTCGCCCCGTTCCATCGGTTGGGCGAAAACCCGACGCTTGCGATCGATCGCGACGTGGAGCTGATCCAGTGGCTGGATTACCTCGGCTACGATGAGGCCTGGATCGGCGAGCATCACTCGGCCGGGTGGGAGATCATCGCTTCCCCCGAACTGATCATCGCGGCGGCAGCCGAGAAGACGAAGCACATCAAGCTGGGGTCGGGCGTCACCAGCCTGCCGTATCACCATCCCTTCATGGTGGCGCAACGCTGGGTGCAGTTGGATCACATGACGCGCGGGCGGGCCATGCTGGGTTGCGGACCCGGCGCGCTGACGTCGGACGCCTACATGCTGGGGATTGCGCCAGCCACGCAGCGGCCGCGCATGCTGGAATCGCTGGATGCGATCATGCAACTTCTGAAGATGGAGGACCGCGTCACCATCAAAACCGATTGGTTCGAGATGAACGACGCTCGTTTGCATTTGGCACCCTACAGCGATCCGCATTTCGAAATCGCTGTGGCGAGCACGATTACTCCGTTCGGCATGATCGCGGCGGGAACGCACGGCACCGGCGTACTGTCGATCGGCGCCGGTTTGCCGGGCGGGCCCCAGGCTTTGGCCAGCCAGTGGAAGATCGCCGAAGCAGCGGCAGCGAAGTCGGGCAAAACCATCAGCCGGAAGAAGTGGCGCGTGGTGGTCAACGCCCATATCTCCGAGGACGATGGACAAGCCCTGCACGAAGTCCGCAAGGGCGAGCGCAACGAAACCATCACCTACTTTGAGGACACGCTGGGTCGCCCGCCCGGCCGGTCCGACGACCCGTTAACCGATGGGGTGAAGATGGGAACGACGCTGATCGGCTCGCCTGAGACGGTCGCCAAGGGGATCAAGCGGCTGCTGGAATACAGCCAGGGCGGGTTCGGCGGGATTTTGTTCCGGGCACACGAATGGGCGACTCGGGAGCAGACGATGCGCAGCTATGAATTGTTCGCCCGCTACGTGATGCCGGTGTTCCAGCAGTCGCTGGACGCGCCGGTCGGGTCGGCCGCCTGGGCAGGAGAGAACCGCAAGCAGATATTCGGGCAAACTCCGGATGCCGTGCGCCGCGCGTTCACCGATGTCGGTGCGCCGGTGCCGGAGGACTTCAAGTCTCGGACGTTGGGCGGGCGCGACGCCACATAGATAAAGCAAGCCCAGCGAGGTTGACTCACCGGCAGACAGATGGCCGGACCACGTTTGGTCCATCTGTGCCGGATGAAGTCGCCGGCAAAGTCCGCGCTATGCGAAGCCCAACAGGCTTGGCGCGTGTCGGGGAGAGTGACCCGATAACCAGCACCGCATTTAAGGTGCTGGCGGGAAGTCTCCGCCCGACGCCGGACGCAGCGAACCTACAAGTAGTACTCCGCCAACGGCGCAAAGCCGTTGAATTTCGTACTACAATACGTCGTCACGTACGCACCCGTCGCTTGCAGTTCCACCCGGTCGCCCGAGGTCAACGCCAGCGGCAACCGGTAGTTCGACTTCTCATACAGGATGTCGGCGCCATCGCAGGTCGGACCTGCGATCGCGACCGGACCCATCGCAGTCCCATCATGCGGCGTGGTGATGCGGTACTTGATCGACTCGCCTTCAGTCTCAGCCAAACCGCCGAACCGGCCGATGTCCAGGTACACCCAGCGCACGGGATCGTTGCGGTCGCGCTGGCTCACCAGAACCACCTCGGCCTGCACCACGCCAGCGTCGCCAACGACGTAACGGCCCGGCTCGATCACCATATCCGGCAGGTTATTGCCAAAATGCTCGGTCATCGCCCTCATGATCGCGTTACCGAAGCGGTCGATCTCCGGCACGTCGTCGCGATACCGGGTCGGGAAGCCGCCGCCCAGGTTCAACATACGCAGATTGACCCCGGCCTCTGACAGGTCGGTAAACAGCATCGCGACCTTGCCGATCGCGACCTCATACGCGTTCGTCGTGGTCTGTTGGCTGCCGACGTGGAACGACAGGCCATACGGGTCCAGCCCAAGTTCACCGGCTTCCAGCATCAATTCCCGAGCACTCTCGATCGTCGTGCCGAATTTGCGCGACAATGGCCATTCGGCGCCCTCGTTTTCCACCAGGATGCGGCAATAGACGCGCGCGCCGGGGGCGTGGCTGGCGAGCTTCGCCAGTTCTTCCCGCGAATCGAACGCAAACATTGTTACGCCGGCATCATGCGCACGACGAATTGCCGACACCTTCTTAATGGTGTTGCCGAAGCTGATCGCAGCCGGCTTGGCCCCCGCGTCGATGCATGCATCAACCTCTTCAATACTTGCGGCATCAAAATGGCTTGACAGCCCAACAAGCCGTTCCAGCACCTGATGGGCCGGATTCGCCTTCACAGCGTAATAGATACGGGCCAAAGGCAGCGCATCTCGTAAAGCGCGGAAATTGTGTTCTACGCGATCAATGTCCATCACCATGCACGGCGTTGCCGGTTGGTGTTGTGACAGGAATCGAGCGATTTTCGAATTCATCGCACCGGGCCTCCCTAGTTAGACGCTCACCTTTCCAGACGATGAGCGTAGATGACGAAACGGTCGAACGAACCAGCGACCAAACGATTGCCAGAACGCTTGACGTCGTTGCGTAACCACAGAGGGCCAGAGGCACGTGCGTTGCTGCGTGAGGGGCACTTAAGACCCCTCCCCCCCCCATGCAATAGGAAATTGGCGTGCGGGTTAAAAAACCGGCCCGGCGCCGCCACATCACGTTCACGATTCTGGAACCGAGGGCGACGTGACATCGGAAACAACCCAAAACTCCGCCGTCCGGGTCGCCCCGACTCGACCTCGGCCGGCCTGGCACGGTTTACTGGGACGGACGTTGCGGGCAAGCACCACCGACCGGGTTTCCCTCGCCGCCGCCGGCTGTGCATTCTACGCAACGCTGGCGCTGTTTCCGGCAATCTCCATGCTGATTTCGCTGGGCGGCATGGTGCTGGACCCGGCGACCGCCGAGCAGCAGTTGATCACACTGTCCGGCCTGCTGCCGCCGCCGGCGTTCGGCCTGATCGCGGACCGCGTGCATCAACTCGTCAGCCAGACTAATGGCGATCTGAGCGCCAACCTCTTTGTCAGCTTCCTGTTGACGTTCTGGAGCAGCGCCACCGGCAGCAAGTCCGTGTTGTCCGCAGTCAATGTCGCCTACGATGTAACCGAACAGCGACCGTTTTTAAGGTTTCAGGCGATCGGTTTGGCAATGACGCTGGTTGCCGTGTTGTGCGCGATTCTGGCGATCGGCGTGCTTCTGCTACTGCGGCCGGCGATCGACTTTCTCGGATTGTCGCGCCATGCCGGTACCCTGATCCATGCGGCGGGCCTGACGATGCTGATCGGATTCTTCTTCGTCGCAATCGTGCTGCTGTATCGATTCGGCCCCTCGCGAACCCCGCCCCTGGTTCCCCGGATTAAACCGGGGGCGGCGCTTGCGACCGTGCTGTGGCTGATCGCGTCGGAACTTCTGTCCCTCTATGTCTCGCAACTCGGCACCTTCGGCGCGACCTATGGCTCTCTCGGTGCCGCCGTCGGTGTGATGCTTTGGTTCTACGTCTCGGCCTACGCCGTCCTGCTCGGCGCAGAACTGAACGCTCGGTTGGAGGACGTGGCAATCAGATCGCATCACAAGAGGGATGACGGCAGCCCTGCCCCCTGATATCGAATACGAACAAACAATACGGGGCAGGTCAGTGGCTAAGTGGGACAACGGCTATGTTTCCGACGTGGTTTATACGCGGCAGGCATTTCAGGAGACGACGCCGGCGTGGCTGGCAACCATGGCCTTGCTGCTGGGTCAGCGCCCTCCCGATCTGACCAGGCCATTCCGGTATGCCGACCTGGGCTGCGGTCACGGGCTGACCGCGACAATCGTCGCCGCGACCTGCCCGCATGCCGAGGTTTGGGCATTCGACTTCAATCCCGCGCATATCGAAAGCGGCCGGCACCTCGCCGCTGCCGCCGGACTGACCAACCTGCATTTTCGGGAAGCGTCGTTCGCCGACATCGCGGCCCTGCCGCCGGCCGATTTGCCGGAATTCGACTTCATCGCCTCGCATGGCGTGGCAAGCTGGATATCCCCTGAAGACCGAGCCAGCCTGATCCAAATCATCGGACAACGGTTGCGGGCGGGTGGGCTGGCGTATCTAAGCTACAACCTCGCGACGGGGTGGGCGTCCATGCTGCCGGTGCGGTCGTTGATGCGGACGCTGATGGGATCGACCCGGGCGCGATCGGACCAGGCCACGACGGGCATTCTCGACTACCTCGATCGCCTGAAGGACGCCGGCGCGCTTTATTTTCCAGCCAATCCAACCGTCGTAAAGCGCCTGACCGACGCGCGTCCGCAGGAAACCCGCTACCTGGCGCATGAATTTCTGAACGCCGACTGGCATCCGCTGATGTTCGCCGAAATGGCCGAGGCGATGTCGGATGTGAAATGCACCTACATCGGCAGTGCGACGCCGACGGAAAATCTGGAGGCAATTTCGGTCCCGCCCACGATGTTGAGTCTAATGGCGGCAACCCCCGATCGTATCTTGCGAGAGACCTTACGCGACTTCGGGGTCGCGCAAACCTTTCGGCGCGACATCTATCGGCGCGGCACGTTACCGATAACCAACAAAGAACAACTGCGCCTGTTCGACGAAATTGAGCTGATCTGGACAGGCCGGCAGCCGGAGGACCCAGTCAAATTGAACTCGCCGCTGGGGCAGGTGGATGGATTGCCGGAGGTTTATGGCCCACTGATGGACATGATCATGGCGGGTGGCCACACCGTCGGCACGATCCGCCGTTCGCACCCATTTACCAGCCGTGCGCCGACCGATCTGTCGCAGGCCATTTCGTTATTGATGGCGAGCGGTTATGTGCAACCTGCACTGCCGCTGGCCGTGCGGGCAAACGGGCGTGCCGGAACGGATCGTCTTAACGCCGCGATCTGCGCCGATTCCGCCGATGGCGGTGACATCGCCCTCCTGGCTGGAACAAGCACCGGGACCGGCGCGGCTGTTAATCCGGTTGAAATGCTGGTCTTACGAGAAATGTTCAACGGGCGCCCCGTGCAAATCGACGCCATGATCGACCCCCTGTTGACCGATTTGGGTCAATCAGGCCGATCCGTGCAGCGCGACGGCAAGATCGTTGAAGATAGAACTCAGGCACACGCGATCCTGAGGGAATCCGTGACAGCATTTATGGCCGTCCGGCTTCCGATCCTTGGCCGGCTAGGAGTGATCGCGGCCTGAGAATGTCCCACAAACCCGTTGTGACCGGGCTACGATCCGATGATCGATCAAACATCGGTCCATCAGTATCGCAGCGGGCCGGGTGGACACCGACTCGCCGGCCGGCAGTGTCAGATCAAGGTGGACATTGACTCGCCGTCCGGGAAAGTCCGTCGTGCCGACGGAGGTCGGCATCCACGTTTTTTATGAGTGCAAACAACGACATGGATGGTGCGCGTTCGCGCATCATGACGAGGCGTGATCGCAACCGCGAACACCAAGATGAAAACTGCCGGGTATAACGGGCACAGGCCGGCGTCTTTGGATCGCAACCCTTCGCTCAACCGTATCAACGGCGAGCGTCAATCGGCTTACGCCTTGCCTCCCCGGAAGCCGGTCGCAACGACATAAAGCTCACTGGAATCCTTCCGGCTGGAGGGCGGCTTCGCATGGCGTACGACCGCGAAGTTTCGCTTCAGCACATCCAGGATTTGCTTCTCCGAACCACCCTGGAACACCTTCGCCACGAACGCCCCGCCCGGCGACAAAATCTGAATGGCAAAATCCAGCGCCATTTCCGCCAGCGCGACAATCCGGATGTGGTCCGTAGCGGAATGCCCGGTGGTGTTCGGCGCCATATCCGACAGCACCAGGTCGGCACCACCACCCAACTCCGCGGTCAATCGCTCCGGCATCGCGGGGTCGGTGAAATCCCCGAGGATCAGGGTGGCGCCATGGATCGGATCGATCGGCAGCAAATCCACCCCGACAACCGACGCCGCCCCGCGCTTCACCGCGACCTGAGTCCAGCCGCCCGGTGCCGCCCCCAGATCGAGCACCCGCACACCCTTGCGGATCAGGCTAAATTTATCATCCAATTCCAATAGCTTGAAAGCCGCGCGCGACCGCCAGCCCTGCTGCTTCGCCGCGATCACATACGGATCGTTAAGCTGGCGCTTCAGCCAGGCCGTGGAGGCGGGACTCCGCTTCCTCGACGATTTGACGAACACCGACAGCTTGCGGGACGCCGGTATCATTGGGGCTTTGGTCATGGGCGGCAGGGCTCTCGGCGCCGGTCCTGGCGCAGGCGGTCGGCGCGCATCAGGCGCAGCAAGATACCCTCCCGCAGCCCCCGGTCAGCGACGATGATGTGTGACGTGGGCCAGACGCGGGCGATGGCGGCGAAGACGGCACAGCCGGGCAGCACGAACTCGACCCGCTCCGGTCCCACACAAGGGTGCAGCATCAAGCCTTCCCGGCCGAGGGCGCGAAGATGGGACAGGGCATCGGCGGCATCCTGGCTGCAAAGTTCGACGCCATCGACCGCTAGGCGGCGGTAACGATCCAAATTCAACGCCACCCCCGCAAGGGTGGTGACGGTGCCGCTGGTGCCCAGCAGGCGAACGCCGCCCTCGCGGATTTCGCGGGCAATACAATGGACTTTCTCAAAAGGGCGCAGGCGCTCCACGACGTCGGACACCATCGCTTCAAAACCATCGGGCGAGAAACCGGCATCGCCCCAGCGTTCCGCAAGCGTCACCACCCCGATGGGCAGCGAATCGTAGCCGATCAGATCAGGCCGCCCGTTGGTCAGACGCACCCAGGCGAGTTCGGTCGATCCGCCGCCGATGTCGAACAAAAGCGCCCGCCGTCCGTCACCGGGCAGCAGCGGCGTGCAGGACTCCAACGCAAGTTCGGCTTCCTCCCGGCTGGAGATGATGCCGAAGTCGAACCCGGTTTCCTGCTTTACGCGGCAAAGAAAGGCTGGACCGTTAGTGGCGCGCCGGCATGCCTCGGTGGCGATAGCACGAACCTGACGCACCTGACGGCGGGCCAATCGGGCCGCACAGGTGTGCAGTGCGCAGATCGCGCGCTCCATCGCCGCTTCGCTCAGGGCGCCGGTGCTGTGCAAGCCTTCGCCCAAGCGGACAATGCGAGAAAAACTGTCGAGTACACGAAAGCTATCGCCCGAGGGAGTGCCCACGAGCATCCGGCAGTTGTTGGTGCCCAGGTCCAATGCCGCAAAAGCGGGTCCGAAGACGCGACGTACATGATCCGGCCGCACCTCTTGAAACTGTGCGGCGGCGTCAAGCTCGGCAGTGGCCTGAACCGGAATCATCCGGAGATTGTCAACCGGCTGGCGGTGGCGAGCAAGCACCGAATGCAGTGCGCCCGAGTAGCCGCCGAATGAATAGAGGTCGAAAGGTCGGGCCGAGTCGTGAACATAGCTGGCGCCGCACCTGTTTCCTTTATGCGGACGACCCCGATTTTCGCGACATCGGTTCGGAATGGGACACCCGCCACCCGCCGCCGCCCTTGGATTTGACGTCCCGGGCAGCCATATGGGCGCGCCGCAGCAGGGTGCGAATATCATCGGCGCTATTCGCGCGGCGGCTGGCAATCCCGATCGAAAACGTCACCCCCCGACTATCCGGCACATCCTGGAAAATTTGCCGTCCGCACAGCGCCTCGGCCCGTTCGGCGGCGGTAAGATGATCCATGCCGTCTTGCCAAATCGCGAATTCATCGGCACCGACCCGCGCGACCACGTCGGTGGGCCGTACCATGGCACGTAATTGGTTGGCCATTCGGACCAGAACACGATCCCCGTAGGCGCGTCCCAGGGTCAGATTGATGCGACGCAACTCGTCAATATCGACCAGGAACAACGTGCCGGTCATCGCATCCTGATCCAGCCGGTCAATGTGACGGTCGGCCTCGTCCAGAAACCAACGACGGTTTGGAAGACCGGTCAGGCGGTCGATGCCAACCTGCCCCATACCGGAACCGACGATGGTCCGCAGCAACATGGCGACGGAGGCAGCGAGATCGTGGTCGGCGTCCGTCCAACGGCGAGATCCAGGCGCTCGCCACATGACCAGGCCGCCCGGGCGCGCCGGCGGCAACACCCAGGGGCAAGCGAGAATCGGACGCGCGTCCGCACCGAGCGTGTGCGACGGCCGGCCGGGACTGGAAGTGAGCAGCGTCTGGCCGATCGCGGTTGTGCGCGGTTCGTCGTTGCCCAGGCTGTATGCTACCGGTGCATCCGCCGCGTCGTCGCTAAGGTCCAGCATCGCCAGCCCTTCCAAATCGGCGGTCAGGCGCAGTTGCTCCAGAACCGAGACGATCGAGCCATCGTAATCGTCACCAAAGGGCACGCCACGTTCTCCAGACCACATTGTCTATAGCCAGCCTAGGCTTTTTCCTGAGGTCATAGCCAGAACTGCGTCGTCCTGGTGACGGAAATACCTGACACCGATACAGTGATTTCAAACATGCATTCGGAGGAAAAAAACCATGCGCGCTGTCTGGTACGACCAACAAGGACCGGCCAATGCGGTGATCGTCACCGGCGAACTGCCCACCCCCGAACCCGGCATTGGTCAGGTGCGGGTGCGTCTGGAAGCGTCCGGAGTGAACCCTTCCGACACATATCGCCGCCGGGGTGCCGTGCCTGCCGAGTATCCGCGTGTGATCCCGAACAGTGACGGAGCAGGCACGATCGACAAGGCCGGTGCGGGCGTGCCGGCACATCGGATCGGCGAGCGGGTCTGGCTTTATAACGGTCAGCGCAACGGGCGCTGGATGGGCACCGCCGCCGAGTTTATCGTGCTGGACGCCGGCCTCGTCACCGAACTCCCAGACCATGTGTCGTTCGCAGAAGGGGCCACGCTGGGAATACCCGCGATGACCGCGCATGGCTGCGTTTTCGCGGCCGGTTCGGTGCAGGGGAAGACGCTGTTGGTGACGGGCGGCGCCGGAGCGGTCGGACACTATGCAGTGCAACTCGCCGCCTGGGCCGGGGCCGAAGTCATCGCCACCGTCAGCTCCGAGGATAAAGCACAGCGCGCCCGGGCCGGCGGAGCGGCGCATACGGTGAACTATCGCACCGAGGATGTCGCTGCCCGCGTGGCCGAAATCACGCGCGGCGCCGGGGTCGATCACGTCGTCGATGTCGATCTGGGTGGGAACCTGGCGGCAACGCTGGCGGCGGTGCGGGAGAACGGCAGCATCGCCTACTACGCCACCAACGGTGCGTTGGACCCAAAGGTCAACCTGCGTCAGTTAATGGCCAGGAACCTGACGGTCCGAGGCTTCGTGCTGCCGACCAGCCCCCATGCCAACCGCAAGCGGGCGCAACAGGATCTGGCGGCGTTCATTCGCACGCCCGGCCGCATCTTATCGGTCGCCGGCACGTTTCCTCTGTTTGAAACGGCTGCCGCCCATGTGTCCGTTGAGGCAGGCGGCAAAGTCGGGACCGTCGTGGTGGAGTGCGCGCGGTAGCCAGGACCGGCAAGTCTCAAATGGCCCCGGCGGCAGTACGGGTACCCGGATCGAGTCCGGTCCTTTCGTGCCCCCTATCCAGGACAATTTGGACCGGACACTTCACGAGCTACAAAACCCGGACATTCCAAGAGCTAGCGACAGAGCTAGCGATAGCAGGTTGACACGTCCCGCCGCGCTAGGTCTGCTGTTCCCATAATAAATTTCGAGGGGCGATCCATGAACCATCCTACCCGCCGAGGCCTGCTCGCAGGGGCAGCGGCCTTAACCGCACTACCCGCACGCGCGGAAAACGCCCCTGGCGTGACCGACACGGAAATCCTGTTCGGCCAGACAATGCCATACAGCGGCCCGGCATCGTCGTACGGCACCATCGGCTCCGCCTCCGACGCCTACTTCCGCATGATCAACGATCAGGGCGGCATCAACGGCCGCAAGCTGCGGATGCTGTCGCTGGATGACGGCTACCTGCCGCCGAAGACCGTCGAAATGACCCGCCGGATGATCGAGGAGGACAAAGTCGCCTTTCTGTTCAATCCCCTCGGCACGCCCACCACCAACGCGACGCGTAAATACGTCAACACCAAGAAAGTGCCGCAGCTTTTCATCGCCTCCGGTGCCACCCACTTCGGTGATCCCGAACACTTCCCCTGGAGCATCGGCTGGCAGCCTACCTACCAGGTAGAGGGCCATATCTTCGCCAAATACACGCTCCAGCAGGCCCCCGATGCCAAGGTTGCGATCCTTTACCAGGGCGACGATTCCGGACGCGACTACTACAAAGGCTTCAAGGACGGCCTCGGCGAGGCAGCGGACAAAATGATCGTCGCCTCCGCCACGTATGAGGTCTCGGACCCGACAGTGGACTCGCAGATCCTGACGTTGCGGGACAAGGGTGCCGACGTGCTGTTCATGACCGGCATCCCGAAATTCAATGGCATGGGCATCCGCAAGGCGTTCGATATCGGCTGGAAGCCCCGGTTGTTCTTCATCTCCTCCACGGGTTCTTCGGTCGCCACCGCGATCATGCCGGCCGGCCCGGAGAAAGCGCTCGGTGTCATCACCGCCAGTTATCTGAAGGACCCAACCGACAAGCAGTGGGCGAACGACCCAGCCTACCTGGAGTGGCGCACGTTCCTGGAGAAGTACTATCCGACCGCCAATCTGACAGACGTCAACAACGTCTATGGCTATTCCACGGCGCAGACCCTGGTGCAGACGCTGAAGCAGTGCGGCAACGATCTGTCACGTGAGAACATCATGCGGCAGGCCACCAATTTGGATTTCGCGCCGGCGATGCTGCAACCGGGCATCCGGGTAAAGACAGGACCGAACGATTTCTACCCGCTAAAGCAAATGCGGCTGGTGAAGTTCGATGGCACAACGTGGCTGCCGTTCGGAGACGTCCTTTCGGGATAGCGGTCGCCTCGACATCGCCCTCATTCGGCAGGTTCAGGCTGGTTGCCCGGCCCGAACCTTCGGTGGCCCTGAAACGTCGAGGCTGCCAGTCATACGGGTACAAAGGGTGCCCGCTGTTGGCCCGCTCGCCCATGGACGGCGACATGGAGGCAACAAGGATGTGGTTCCCTGCGGCGGAGACCGGTCACAATAAAGGCATTGCCGCTACGCACCGGCATGCGCGGGAACCGAAGGTTCAAGATGAACCCGTGGTTGATCAGATCCTCGGCCGGACGAAGGTGCCCCTCGGTTGTCCTCAGTCATTCAACGATCCATGCTGACGGCCGGCGCTATCCTATCTCGAATGGGCACACAGTAACCCTACAAAGGATTGAATTATGGCTGCACATCGGCTTGCGCTTATCGTCGGTGCCAATCGTGGTATCGGTTTGGCTGTAACGAAGGAATTCCTGGCGCGCGGGTGGGATGTCATAGCATCGGCGCGCGACCCAGAGCGGGCAACGGAGTTGCATCGGCTCGCGACGTCCCATCCGGGGCGGGTATCGGTGCCGCGTTTGGACGTGAACGATCCAGCCGCTTTGGATAGATTCGCCGATACGATGGGCGATCACGTCCTGGATGCGGTGTTGCTCAACGCGGGTGTGTCCGGTCCCGGCCACCGCAGCGCCAGCGCCGTTACCGAGGCTGAGATCGGCGCCCTCATGTTCACCAACGCGATCGCACCGATCCGTCTGGCTCGGGCGTTGATGCCCCGGGTGCGACCGGATTCAGGAGTCGTGGCATTCACCTCCTCGGTGATGGGCAGCGTGTCGGCGAATGCGGGCGGACACGAATTGTACCGGGCAAGCAAGGCGGCGCTTAATTCCCTGGCTCGGGGATTATGGACGGAAATGCGCGGCCGGAACCTGACCCTGGTGTCGTTGCATCCGGGCTGGGTGGCGACCGACATGGGTGGATCGAGTGCGCCGGTGCCGGTGAACGACAGCGCGGCGGGGCTCGTGCATGCGATAGAACAGCAAAGCGGCGCGCAAGAGCACCGGTTCCTGGATTACACGGGCAAGGAGTTGCCCTGGTAAGAATCAACCTCACCATTTTGCTTGGCATACTTGGTGAACTTGGCTAACTTGGCCAAAGCAGGAGATGCTGATGGGACAGGCTGCGAAACATGGTTCCGGGTCACGTCAATCGGGACAAAGCGTCGAGATGACCGCGCTGGTTTCGCTGCACGCGATCCCTGACCATGACCTCGCTCGGATTGCGACAATGTTAGAAGGCGCCGGTATTAGCGGCATCACGCCAGCCAGGGTTATCCTTAGCCGTCGCGCTGCCGAAAGCGTCGCATCGGGACAATTTGCCACCGTTCAGGCAACCATTGTCTCGGGGAAGACCGTGCGCGAGCCTGCCGGACAGCCAAAGCCATCGGCGCTGACTCAGGCGCTTGATGCCGCCAGGATGCGCGGCGAGGGCTTCAAACAGGCACTCCTTGCTGACCCTGATATGCTAAGCACGGCGGATATGGCCGGGCGCCTGGGTATGTCCGAGGAAGGGGTGCGCCTCAAGCGCAAGCGCCACGAGGTGCTGGGGCTGGAACTGGCAAAACGTGGTATTCGTTACCCGGACTGGCAGGTTACCGAGCATCGGCAGTTGCTGCCGATGTTGCCGCGTCTGTTCGAAATCCTCGGCGACAGTCCGTGGACGATCTACCGCTTTCTGCTGCAACACCATGCGGAACTAGATGGGGTGCGGGCGCTTGACGCCCTGCGACGCGGGCATGTCGGACGGGTGATCGCGGCGGCGGAAAATGTGGCAAGTGGCGGATTTTCCTAATCTCGCTTGCGTTTCGAGCCGGGGCTGGCGCCTGGTCAATAGGCTTGCATCGACCGTAATGTATTGATACCGTATTTGTATCTAAACCGGAGCGGGTTTTGCCGGGCATCTCCAATCCGCACAAGGCGCATCGCGCCGGGGACGCCCTGATGGCTCTGGCCTACTTACCCCCTGTCCTCCCCGCATCGATAGAAACGGGTTTCGTTTACCATCATATTTTTTTAGATCGCTTTGAAGACCCGCTAGGTTTCGGTTTTGGCCCGACTCGCTTTTCCGACCCGCGCCGAATAAAGCGACCCTTCGGGGTTTTTTATGTCGGTTCGACATGGGAAGTGGCGTTCCTTGAGACGCTGGTGAGAGACAAGCGGAACCACAAGCCTGGATCGCTACCAATATCAACCGAAGAACTGACGCAGTACGTCCATGTCCCAATCACGGTGGTTCGGCCACTCAATCTGGTCGATCTGCGCGGTGGCAACCCAATCGTCATGGGCATTCCAACCGATGCCGTCCGCGCGCACTCACAAAACGAGGGCAGACGGGCAAGCCTGACGTTCTACAAACATCCAGATCAACCCGACGGGATCAGATATCCATCGCGTTCGAACGAGCAGAAAATCTCGCAATCTACGATCGAGCTGTTGCCACAAAATTAAGCGCCGGTCCGAGAAGACGATTAATCGACTGCGCAGAACTCGCGCCAATACTCGACCGCTATCAGATCAGTATTGTCTGACGCCCGCCCCGGCTGAGGGCGGACGTCAGCCCGTATCTAAACCTCCACCTCTTCCTCTTTCCCCGCACCACCGTCGTCGTCGCCTTCCGGCTTCGGCAGAGAGGGCAAAGCGGCCTCCGTGTATTCGAACTCCAGCTTCTTGTCCTTCAGCGTCACCTTCACGGCGCCGCCCTTGACCAATTTTCCAAACAGCAGTTCCTCGGCCAGCGGCTTCTTGATGTGCTCCTGAATCACCCGGCTGAGCGGCCGTGCGCCATACAACCGGTCGTAGCCACGTTCGGCGAGCCATTCCTTCGCGGCGGACGACAATTCGATCGTCACGTTCCGATCCGCGAGTTGGGCCTCCAACTGCATCACGAACTTCTCGACCACGCGCCCGACGATTTCCTGAGTCAAACCGGCAAAGGTGATCGTCGCGTCCAGCCGGTTGCGGAATTCCGGGGTGAACATCCGCTTGATGGCATCGTCATCCTCGCCCTGCCGGACATCCCGGCCAAACCCGATCGCTTCCTTCGCCATGTCGGACGCACCGGCGTTGGTAGTCATGATCAGGATGATGTTACGGAAATCCACCGTCTTGCCGTTGTGGTCGGTCAGCTTCCCGTGATCCATGACCTGCAACAGGATGTTGAACAGGTCCGGATGGGCCTTTTCGATTTCATCCAGCAGCAACACCGCATGCGGATGCTGGTCGATCGCGTCGGTCAGCATGCCGCCCTGATCGAACCCGACATAGCCCGGCGGCGCACCGATCAGACGCGACACCGAATGCCGCTCCATATACTCGGACATATCGAAGCGGATCAGTTCGATGCCCATGGTGGCAGCCAACTGCCGCGCGACTTCGGTCTTGCCGACGCCGGTGGGACCGGAGAACAGGTAGTTGCCGATCGGCTTTTCCGGTTCGCGCAGCCCGGCACGCGCCAGCTTGATCGCCGCGGACAGCGCCTCGATCGCCTTATCCTGGCCGAACACCATCGACTTCAGGTCGCGCTCCAGATTCCGCAGCGTTTCCTTGTCGTCGGCCGAGACGGATTTGGGAGGAATCCGGGCGATCTTCGCCACGATCTCTTCCACGTCGCGCAAGGTCACCGTCTTCCGGCGCTTGTGCTCCGGCAACAGCATGCGGGAGGCACCGACTTCGTCGATCACGTCGATCGCCTTGTCCGGCAGTTTCCGGTCATGAATGTATTTCGCCGACAGCTCCACCGCGCCGCGGATCGCTTCCTCGGTGTAGCGGACCTT
>JANXLQ010000033.1 GCA_025355085.1 Rhodopila sp. | reverse complement strand
CCTTTTCTGGGCCGGGACAGCAAGGCGTGGATGACGGGCCTTCGCCCGCCATGACGGAGAGGAGCCCCCGGAGAAAACCATTCTCCGCCAAAAGCGCGGGCGAGAGTTTTCACACAGCCTGCTTCGCCTGCCATGACGAGAAGGGGCCGAACGGTCAAAATATTGGGCCGTTGGTCTAACCCTTCGACACGGCCTGAAAAGCCAGCAAACCATCCTCAATGACGGCACGCGGCAAATCGCGGGTGATAAAGACGATGCGACTGGTGCGCGGATCGCCCTCCGGCCACGCTGCAAGTTTGGCCGGCGGATGCATAAGGTGGTGCACGGCATGGATAGCGACCGGCCGGTCGTGGCCTTTCAGGTTCAGGATGCCCTTGACCCGCAGCAGATTTTCGCCACGCGAGGCGACCAGCATCTCCAGCCACATCGACAGTCCCGGCCAATCCAGCGGATCCGGCAGCGTGACACAGAATGCGCTTATCCGGGCGTCGTGACGGTTGGGGTCGTGATGATGGCGGTGATCGGCTTCGACCGCCGCTACGTTCAACCATCCCGCCACATCGGGGATTTTCGCGGCTGGATCAAACAGACCGGCGCGCAGAACGAAGCCCGGATCGACTTTGCCGAACGCGGCCTCGATGATTGGAGCCCCGGGGTTCAGCGCGTGCAAACGGTCACGTAGCGCCGCTGTATCAGCCAGGTCCGCCTTGCTGATAATGATCCGGTCGGCAACGGCAACCTGTCGGACGGCTTCGTCCTGACTGTCCAGATGTTCGGCGCCATTCACCGCATCGACCACCGTCACGATGCCATCCAACCGATACGCCGAAGCCGCCACCGGGTCTGTTATCAACGTCGCCAAAATCGGCACCGGATCGGCAAGGCCGGTGGTCTCGATCACAATCCGCGAAATGTCGCCGCGACGGGCGCGCGGCAGCATCTCCCGCAGGACGCGGGCAAGGTCGCCTCGGATTGTGCAGCAAAGGCAGCCCGCGTTGAGCAGGACGGTGCTGTCGTCGATCTTTTCAACCAGCAGGTGGTCCAGCCCGATCTCTCCGAACTCGTTCACCAGGACGGCGGCGCCGGCAAGTTCTGGCTGTTGCAGCAGATGGTTCAGCAGCGTGGTCTTGCCGGCGCCCAGAAAGCCGGTCAGCACTGTGACAGGCGTGGTCTCAGCCATGAGTGTGGCCATACAGCGTTTCGGGCGAAACTTCGGGCGCCGCGATTTCAACCAGCGCGCCGTCCCTGGCCGCTCGGAAAAAGCAATTGCGCCGCCCGGTATGGCAGGCGACCCCATCCTGATGCACCAGCAGCAACAAGGTGTCGCCGTCGCAATCGACCCGCAGGTCCTTCAGGTGTTGCGTCTGGCCGGAGCTTTCCCCTTTACGCCAAAGCTTTCCCCGGCTGCGGCTGAAGTAGCAGACGCGACCCGTCGCCAGGGTTTCGCGGATGGAATCCGCGTTCATCCACGCCATCATCAGCACCTCGCCGGTGTCGTGCTGTTGAGCAATGGCGGCGACCAGGCCGTTCGCGTCGAAGCGAATAGCGTCCAGAATGGGGCCGGTGGATGGGGCCAGAGGGCCGAGGTTCGCAATGTCATTCATAAATGATATCTATGCATCAGGCGTGCCCGCCGCCAAGGAGTGCCTTATGGGGTTTTCCCCCCGCACCGAGACATTGCTGACCCGCGCCTCCGATATCTGTGAAGGCAGAGGTGCGAGGTTGACCGATCTGCGCCGTCAGGTGCTGGGGCTTATCCTCGACCGCGACGCACCCACGGGGGCGTACGATTTGTTAGATCAACTCCGCAGCACGCGTCACGGCGCGGCGCCCCCCACGGTGTATCGGGCGCTGGACTTCCTACAGGAACAGGGCCTGGTCCATAAGCTGGAACGCCTGTCCGCCTTCGTCGGCTGCATCGCGGAGGAAGACCACGATCACGCCGCACAGTTCTTCATCTGCCGGTCGTGCGGCAAGGTGGCGGAACTGGAGGACCACGAACTGGCGCACGCCCTGGCGGATGCCGCCAGACGACTCGGGTTCAAACTGGGTAAAGCGACCATAGAAGCCGAGGGGCAGTGCGCCGTATGCGCCGGCCCCTGACACTTGGTTCCTTGCTTGCCGTTCAGGTGCAACAGAAGCTATGCCTTGGGTAAGGAGACATCCAACGCATGAACGACATACAGACGATACGCCTGGGCTGCGGCGCGGGATTCTCGTCCGACCGGCTGGGACCGGCGGTCGATTTGGCACAGCGCGGGGCGCTCGATTACCTGATATTCGAGTGTATCGGCGAACGCACCATGGCGTTCGGGCATCGTGATCGCATGCTGGACCCGGCCCGCGGCTACAACCCCCAACTGCGTGCGCGGATGCGCGGCGTGCTTGCCCATTGTTACGCCAACGGCACCAAAATCGTTACGAATATGGGCGTCGCCAATCCCCGTGCCGCCGCCCTCCTCATCATCGAGATCGCTCGGGAGCTCGGGCTGACCGGCCTGAAGGTGGCGTGCGTAGAGGGGGATGACGTCACCCATCTGATCGGTCCCGATACGGAATTCATGGACCATCCGGGGGCGGTGAAAGACGTCGGTCTGCGGATGGTTGGCGCGAATGTCTATTTGGGCGTCGAGGCCTTGCTGCCTGCGCTGCAAGCCGGCGCGGACGTGGTGATCGCCGGCCGCATCGCCGACCCGGCGCTGTTCCTGTCACCGCTGGTGCATCGTTTCGGTTGGGCGCTGGATGACTGGACTGCGTTGGGCCGAGGCACGCTGGCGGGGCACCTGATGGAATGCGGCATGCAGGTTACCGGCGGCTATTTCGCCGACCCGGGCTTCAAGGATGTCCCGCGTTTGGCGGATTGCGGCTTTCCGATCGCCGAGGTTGCCGCCGACGGCAGCTTCGTCATCACCAAGTTGGATGACACCGGCGGCTGCGTGACGCCCGCGACGGTGAAGGAACAGTTGCTGTATGAGGTCCACGATCCCGCCGCCTATCTGACGCCGGACGTAACCGCGAATTTCCGTGGTGTCAGCGTCACGGAAATCGGCACCGACCGGGTGCGGCTGACCGGGGCGGACGGCAGTGCCCGGCCGGAGAAACTGAAGGTAACGATTGGTTTCGATGGTGGATTTCTGGGCGAGGGCGGGATCAGTTACGCCGGCCCGAATGCGCGCGCCCGCGCCACATTGGCGGCTGAGGTGATTCGGGAGCGGCTGACGCGGATCAACCGGTTGGGCGGCGATTTGCGGATCGATCTGGTCGGGATGAACTCGCTCCATCAAACGGCCGAAGTGCCAGTCAGCGACAGTGCCGATATCCGGTTGCACGTGGCGTTGCGCTCGACCGATCGCGACGATATCGACATGATGCTGTGGGAGGTCGAATCGTTGCTGTGCTGCGGTCCGGCCGGCGGCGGCGGATATCGCGGTCAGGTGACCCCGTGCGTCGTTACCCATTCCTGCCTGATCGCCCGCGACCAGACTTCCCCCACATTTGAGATGTTCGTCGCATGAGCCAGAAAACAATTCATGACATTGCGCATGCGCGGGCCGGAGATAAGGGCAATACGTCCAATATCTCCGTGTGGGCATACGATCCGAAGGATTATCCGTTGCTGAAACGGCAACTGACCGCCGAACGGATCAAGTCGGCGTTTCCGAAGCTGTTTACAGGGACGATCGCCCGCTACGAGATGGATAACCTGCATGGGTTGAACTTCGTCATGCTGGATGCGCTGGAGGGCGGGGTGAACACGTCGCTTAACCTGGATTCACATGGGAAATCGTTCAGCTATCTTATCCTGAGCCTGCCGATCGAAGGGTAATACCTGCCGGCGTTGACATTGACGTACCGCCATCCAACCCGTCATGCCGGTGACCGGGTCCAGTTCCTGATAGTCCACAACGACTTGTTCCGCCGCGTCCTCCGCCGCCGCCACCGTCAATGTGGCGTATCTCGGGAAGCAGGCGCACACTCCCGGGAACAACAAAACGTCCTGGGCCATGCCGCGCAACACTTCCCTGTTCATCACCCGGCACGGGCTTTCGTAAGCCCATGTCCGACACCACCCGGGTTCCGCACCGAGGCCTGATCACCGCGTCCGCCATGCTGGCCATGCTGATGCAAACCCTGGATTCCACGATCGCCAACGTCGCGCTGCCGTACATGCAGGGCAGCATGGCCGCCTCCACGGACGAGGTAACCTGGGTGCTGACATCCTACGTCATCGCGGCGGCGATCATGACCGCACCGGTCGGCTGGATGGCACGCCGCTTCGGCCGCAAAAAGCTGTTCATCGGCGCCCTGATCGGTTTCACGATCGCCTCGATGCTCTGCGGCGCAGCGCAAACGCTGGAGCAACTGGTCGCCTTCCGCCTGTTGCAAGGCATCTGCGGGGCGGCTATCGCACCCCTGTCGCAGGCGACGATGCTGGACATATATCCGTTTTCCAAACGCGCCCAGGCAATGGCGCTGTTCTCCATGGGGGTTACCCTGGGGCCGATCATGGGTCCGACGCTGGGCGGCTACCTGACGGACGCCTTCAGTTGGCGGTTCGTTTTTTATGTGAACCTGCCGTTCGGTATCCTGGCGATCCTCGGCCTGGCGTTCTTCATGAAAGAGACGCCGTCGCAAGACAACCTGCGCTTTAGTTGGTACGGTTTCGCCGTGCTCGCGCTGGGCTGCGGGTCGTTGCAGCTCATGTTGGATCGCGGGCAGGAACTGGACTGGTTCACATCGCGCGAAATCATCGTCGAGGCGGTTATCGCGGCACTCGGTTTCTATCTGTTCATCGTCCACATGTTCACCTCGGACAAACCCTTCCTGACCATCGCCCTGTTTCGCGACAGAAATTTCAGCGCCGGCATGGTGATGGTATTCTGTATCTCGTCGGTGATGCTGGCGACGGCGGCGCTGCTGGCGCCCTACCTGCAAAATCTGGCGGGCTACCCGGTCTATACCGCCGGTTGGGCGATGGCCCCGCGCGGCCTGGGCACCATCATGTCGATGTTCCTGGCCAGCCGGCTGGGTATGCGGGTGGATCAGCGCAAAATCATGGCATGCGGCCTGTTGGTCCTCGGCTGGGCGCTGTATGAAATGAGCACATGGACACCCGATGTGACGCAGGAGCAGATGATGCTGACCTTGGTGCTGCAGGGGTTTTCCATCGGCCTGGTGTTCAATCCGATGTCGGTGATGGCCTACACCACGCTGTCGCCACAGCTCCGCGGAGAGGGCACATCGCTGCAATCCCTGGCCCGCAATATCGGTTCGGCCATCGGCATTTCCGTCACGTCCTTCACCCTGACCCGAGGGGTCCAGACGACCCACGCCGAAATCGCGGCTGGGATTACGCCGTTCAACCGGGCACTACAGATGGGCGATTATGTGTCCCACACGCTCAATCCCCTCACCCGCCACGGTGCCGCGCTACTGGACGGCATCATCGACCATCAGGCACGGATTATCGCCTACAATAACGACTTTCGGCTGATGATTCTGACGATCGTGCCGCCGATGATACTGTTGCTGTTCATGCGGCGCCATGTGCGGCAGAAAACGGCGGCCGGGGATGACTGATTCTTTTGCCGTTCCGTCAAAGAAATATCGCACCGAGCCACCCGGTTTTCTCACCGGTGCTGCCGAACCTCACCTGTAGTCCGCGCGGTTTTCGGCGATTGTGGGGATGCCTGTTCTAGGTCCGTGTTTGACGATCAGGAAAGACACGGCCTCCATTCACCGTTTATCCGCCCGCCCGCCGCCCCGCCGCCGCCGTCGTGACGATGGCATCGACGATCGTATGATAGCCGGTGCAGCGGCAGTAATTCCCCGCCAAATTCCCGCCGGCCGTTCCCCGCGTCCGAATCGCTGGATGAGCGACATGGCGCAATGCCTCCGTCAGCAGCGGCACATGCTCAACGACACGCGCATCCCGCAACACTGTCTGATGCCGGGCGAGGGCGCCGATTCGCAGGACCTTGCCCCGTACCTCGATCGCATCCGGGCCGCCGATGCGTCCGATGCGTCCGATGCCGATCGACATCCCCGGCGAGGCCAGCCGCAAACTCATGGCCGGAAGCAGACTCTGGCCGCCCGCGAGCAACCGCACATCGGGCCCGTACTCGGTCAACAGTGCGCAGGCTTCGGCGGTGGTCTTTGCCCTGACATAATCGAATGCCGACGCTTTCATAGGCGGCGCATTGCTTCCCCCGGCGTCACGAACTTTCCCGCAACACGGCATTGTAGTTGACAGGGCAGGTTCGCTGGCCGCTAAATTCGGGCAAGTCCAACAAGGACACCATCCTGGTACGATAAGCCAGGACCAGAGGAAGGACGCGGTCCGATGGCTGTCTCCACGACCATAGACAACGCGGCGCTGCGCCCTGTTGTCTCTCGTCAAATACGACGCCCCAGTTTGGTGGGCGGCGATCGTCTATGGGCGCTGGCCTTCGCAACGCCGTATATCGCTGTCTTCTTCGCTTTCGTGATCTACCCCGTCGGCTACGGCTTCTGGCTCGGTAGCGACCCCGCGAGCTACCGACAGTTATGGGCCGACCCGGTATTCCCGTCGGCGGTCCTCAATACGTTGATTTACTTGCTTGTCGCAGTCAACGTGAAGCTGATTCTGGCGCTGCTGCTGTCCGGCCTGTTCATGCGCAAGGGCCTGTGGATCAAGACCCTGCTTCTCATCTTCATCCTGCCCTGGGCGGTGCCCGGCATTCCCAGTTTTATCTCCATCCATTGGATGCTGAACAGCCAGTGGGGCCTGATCAACAATATGATCTGGGAGGTGTTTCACACTGACGGACCACCGTGGCTGGATAACTCCACATTAGCCCTCAGTTCCGTCATCTGTTCGCATATCTGGAAGTGGTTACCGTTCTGGACCATCATCTTCCTGGCTGGCCGCATGGCTATACCGCGCGACCTGTACGAAGCCGCCGAGGTCGATGGCGCCAGCCGCCTGAGCCGCTTTGTCCACATCACCTTCCCGTTGCTTGCCAGCCTGTATTTCGTTTGCACGCTGCTAAGCACGATCTGGGCGCTGGGTGATTTCAACTCTGTGCGCTTCATCTCCGGCGGCGGTCCGGCCCTGTCCACTCATGTTCTCGCCACGCTCGGCATCCGCAACGCCTTCGAACTCGGCAATCCCGCACTTGGTATGGCAACGGTGCTAACAGCCCTGCCACTGCTGATTCCGCTGGTATTCCTGTTGATGCGACAATTGCAAAAAGGCGAGGTGGAACTATGAGCGGCGGCAGCCAAGCCCGGTTCGACCGGCGGCTGGCGACGACCGG
>JANXLQ010000167.1 GCA_025355085.1 Rhodopila sp. | reverse complement strand
CGCAACGCGCGCCGGCTGCGGACGACCTGACCATCCAGCACCGCGTCCAGCAACCCCGGCAGCACGCGGCGCCGAAGATCGGGCATCAGCACCACCGCATCCCGCAGTTCCGCCAGCCGAATGGCCAAAGCCTCGCCTTCCTCTGCTGCCCAAAGCCGAGCGGGACCGGCGGTTTCGTCAGTGGCGGCGAGGGCCTCGGCGGCTTCGATGATAGCCGCCAGCGCCTCTCCGGGCGCGATCTCCATTGAGGCGTCAATCCGCAACACCGGCGCCAGACACGCTTCCAGACGCGTCAGGAACGCGACCGCCGGCGCGTCCCGTTCGGCTGCCTGCCGCAAACCGGCGATCCCGTGCATTGGCCGGGGGCCGCGCAAACAGACCCTCTCCAACCGCCGCGCCGCCTCCCGGCAAGTAATTGGGCTGAGACCAGCACCCGAAAGCGGGTGCTTCAGCAAGGCCAATAAGGGTACCGGCGCCAATTCTTCAGCCACCGCGCGCACCAGCAGACGCAGAAACACGGCGGGCGGCGAGTCGCCCAGAGGCTCCCCCGCACTGTCATCCGCGACGATTGCGAAGCGCAGCAGCTCCGCCGTCACCCGTCCGGCGAGATTCCGATCCGGTGTTATCAGCGCCGCCCGGGCGCCCGGAGTCTCCAGCGCCTCCCGCAACACCAGCGCGATCGCCCGGGCTTCCTGCTGCTGGTCTGCCGCCTTCAACCGCGACAGGCCGTCAAGCGAAACCGCCCCCCGCCTCATCCAGTCATGCAACGCACTGGCCGGCAGCAGCGATCGGGACAGCACCCCAAACCGATCTGGGGGCACCTCGCCATGCGCACCGCTGGGCGCGCCGCTGACCCAGGGGCGCACATCGCCGCGCGTGGCATCCAGATCCGCCAGCAACCGCGCCAAACCCGCCTGAGCATGAGACGCTTCCAACCCGCCCCACGACTCCTCATCCATCCCGAGGTCCAACTGCGGCAGCACCACCTGCCCCAACGGCATCCGGGCCACCACGCGCAACAACCGGGCGACGGCGGGAATACCGGCGGTGGTGCCGGCGATAAGGACCGGATAGCCGGGCGGATTGTCCTCCCATTCCAGGGCCTGCGCCTCCAACAGGGCTACCTGTCGCGCGGCGGGGTTCATGACGCCGTTGTCCGCCAGCCAGACAGGCCACAGGCCGGTTACGATGTGGAGGAACTCCAGCGTCTTCGCCCAATGGGCGGCGTATTCGGGGTCGGCTGCGTCCGGTAAGCGCCGGGCAAGGTCAATTCCGGCACGTTCCGCTTCATCCATCAGGGACGCGAGTTCTTCGGCCAACAACCACGCCCGGTCAGCCGATTTCGGCGCCCCGCCATCCCCGTTCATTGCCAGAATGAGCTTCGTCAGCGCGGCCAGACGCTGCATTGGCGCCACAGCCGGCGGCAAATCCAGGGCGCCGGCAAGTGTCAGGGGCGCCTCGTCCAAAGCGCCCAAAGCGGTGATGCGGGGCAGCAGCATCGGCGCCCCGTTACGAACCCTCAGGAACGCCTCGGCCAGGAACCGGGCGGAACGGCGGGTAGGCAGCAGAATCAGACCGTTGCTGACCGTTAGCGGATCGTCGCCCCCCGCCTTTTCGTGACAACTTCGAAGCCAGCCGCGCGCGAGGGCATCCAGAAATGGAACATGCGGTGGGACCGCGTAAAGATTTAGAGCCACGGCCAGCGGGCTGCGCCGGTGAAACGAGCCTCCAGTATCTGTTCGGCTTCCGCGAGGTCGGACGGCGTGGACAAATGGAACCACAGCCCGTCGTGAACCACGGCTTTCAGGCGTCCGGCGGCCAGGGCGATATCCCAGGCGCGGTTCATGCTGAAGGCCCCCTCGGGCATATCGGCCAGCAGGCGCGGGTGGATCAGTTGCACCCCGGCGTAGATGTAAGGCACGACCTCGCGTTCCTGGCGGCGGCGCGGGATGCCCCATTTGTTGAGTGCGAAGTCACCATAGCCAACGTCGGCATGGACGTGGGACGTGCGGTGGACCAGCAAGACTCCGTCCACCGAATCGTCGAACACCGCCGCCAGCCGGAGCAGCGCGGACATCGGGCCGTTCAACCAGAAGGCGTCGCCATTGACCACGAAGAACGGGTCAGGGCCGAGGACGTTCAAAGCCGCCCGAACGCCGCCGCCGGTTTCAAGCAGGTGTTCCTCGCGCAGCAGGACGGTCTTCGGCGGTGGGGGCCGTTGCTCAAGATGGGCGGCCACGATGCCGGCCTGCCAGTGGGCGTTGACCGCAACTGTCTCGACCCCGGCATCCACCAGATGATCCAGTGCATGGTCCAGCAACGTCCGCCCGCCGAGTGTCAGGAGCGGTTTGGCGGTGAAATCGGTCAACGGCCGCATGCGGGTGGCAAGCCCTGCGGCCAAAATCATGGCGGAATGCGGGGAAACGGTCATGGTGCGAGTCCTGAAGGGTTACCGCGCAGGGCGGCCGGTATCCAACGATCCAAGGCGGCAGCGAGCGGTGCGGCGGCTGGTTCCGACAGGGCTTCGTCCAGCAGGCGCCACGTCCGAGGGCCATAGGCGAGGTATTGGGGCCGGCCATCGCGCAGGGCAAGCCTTACCCACTGGCAGGCAACCCGAAGATGCCGCTGGGCCGCGCAGGCGGTGAACGCCGCACGGAATCTGTCTGCCTCCAGATCGGGTCTGGCGGTTAGATAACGCTCCAGGGCACGAATCCTGGATGCCAAGGGGATGTCCCGCCGCGCGTCCTGCAACAGGGAAACAAGATCGTACGCCGGGTGCCCGATCGCCGCGCCCTGGAAGTCGATGATGCCCGTTCGACCGCTCGGCAGCCGCAGCAGATTGCCGGCAAAGTAGTCCCGGTGGACAAAGCATTTCGGACCGGTCGCGACCGGTTGCAGCATGGTTTCCAGCGCGGCCGCCACGTCGTCCCGCGCGGCTTGAGGCGCGGGCGTTCCGAACTGCGCCGGCCACCACCAGTCAAACAGCGTACCCAAAGCGGTCGAGGCCATCGTTGGCGCATCCCACGCCGGCAACCAATCCGGCGGCGCGGCGCGCTGCATGACCACCAGCGCATCGGCCGCCGCATCCAACAACGGGTCCGCGTCGCAGCCACGGTCCAGAAGTACCGACACCAGATCGTCCCCGAAATCTTCCTCCAATACGAAACCCAGCGTTTCATCGGCGGCCAGGATCGCCGGAACCAATACACCAAGGCCACGCAGATGCGCAGCGATGCGCAGGAATGGCCGCACATCCTCGGGCGGCGGGGCGTCCATCAGCACGGCCGGGTGGTCGCCGCGAATGCGCAGATACCGCCGAAAGCTGGCATCCTGCGCCAGCGGTTCGGCATCGCCGGGGGCGTAGCCGTTGCGGGCAAGAAAGAACGCGATCAGGTCATCGCGGTTCATGCCGCGCACCGCATCAAACTGCATACCCCTGTGTCAGAGTCAGGCGCGGCTCTACTGGAGATCACAGTGCCAACCGGGTTCGGGCGATCTTACCGTATGTCGCTATTCCTCGTTCACAGGGTGTTTTCATCGGCCTGCCCCCTTATCTCATAATGCGCCTTCGAGTCCCGCTCGTATTCACCCTTAATGAAAATGAGATGGCCTTTTCTGACCAAACGATCGAGATCTTTTTTACTTGTATGCCAGGTCCGGCCGCTCAAGCGAGCAGCATCGGAAACCTGAATATTTTTATTATGGAACGCAAATGCTACAATTGAAATCTCGTGCTCCTGTAATTTTTTCCAGGCATCCACGCCAAAAAATTGCGCGACATCCCTGTCGGTGGCACGCTTTCTGGTTTCATGATCGTTCCGAAGCGTCACTCTGACGACAACGCCGTGCAACGCCTCCTGCCGGAACAACGGATCGGGTAGCCCCCACTCCATCATGCTCGCCCGGATACGTTGCGTCCCCTCACGGGCCATTTGGACGTAGCCGAGATAGCGCAATGCGTCCATGAGATGGTAATTTCGGGCTGCCCGGACGCTGTAGATGGTCTTTTCATTGACCGGCGGCACAAAACCGCCGGGGCTTTCGATTTCCACCCGATCCGGAAAGAATTTGATGGTGACCTCGCTTCCGCTATAGCTGTAAGATCGATGTACCAATGCATTGACCAGTGCTTCGAACCACGCCCATCGCGGATACTCCGGCGTGGTAACGAATTTTCCATCTTTATTCAACCATGTCACGGAATATATCGTGTCATCGATGATAGTTTTTGCGTCTAGTATTATTTTGACGATATTACCTTCGACAAATTTATCCCGGATCGGATTGTAGTTATCCCCGACACCTTCGACCGACAAGAAGCGTTGGATACGGACACGGCATCCTGGGATCGACCGTCGCGGATCGAGGCCTGCGAGGAGAACTAAATTATTGAGCGGTACGACCCTGCCGTTCTCACGTTTCGCTAAGTGCCGGTCCTCCAAAATTTCCTCGTTCGACCATGCGGCCCGGCTTTCGCGCTGCCTGAACGCATCGCAGAAATCCTGAATAATCCTGAGATCGAAATCGGCTGGATACGCGTATGGGGCGGTGTCGATCTCAAACGCCCGCTCCTGCCGCGTCGAACGAAAATCCCGCTTTTCTTCGTCGCTCATTTTGTGTCGGCTGTCTCCGTATCGGATCCAAGCGTCGCCCTTGCGGGTTTCAACCAGCCGCCCGACGTAGGGAATGTAAACCGCAAGGCAAAAATCAGGCACGTTATCGACAACCACCGCAAATCGGCGAAACTCCGGATGCGACTGCGGACACATGTTGAGGTGACAAGTTTCGATTCCGTTCATCACACTTTGTGCCAATTTCGAACAACCCAAAGCAGTGCCGTGGCTATCGGCGCCAAAGACGATCAGTCCGCCATCGACCGTGTTAGAAAAAGTACTGAAATAGGTCGCAAGATCTTCAAAATCCACACGCCCGGCGCGCTTGTAATCGATTCGCCGATCTTCGGCGAAATGCCCCATAAGCCGCTGATTGAGGCGTACCCACATCTCCCGTGGCGTCCACATCGCTGGGTTATCGTCCGGCGCGAACAAATCGACGAAAGGCAACTCAAATTGTGGAGTCTTGCTCATGCCACCCATCATACAGTGTGTCGAGGCAGCGTCGATACACTGTATGATGGGTGTCCAGGCGCCGTCCTCAACATTACAGCGGTTCCGTGAGATCGCCGTTCTCTGGCGAAAATTCGAAACGTGACGACGATTCGAGATCCCTCCATACCCCACATACAGCGTATCGACGCCGCCTCGACACACTGTATGTGGGGTGCTGACTGACTATCCGATCACATTATCGCCTAACTTGTCCCACCCTACCAGCGTCGCCTCCCGCGCCTCGCCTTCCCCCAGCCGCAATGTAATCGTCAAAGCGCCCTCCGGCCGCAGCGCGCCCAGGCGATCCGGCCATTCCACCAGCACGACTCCGTCCAACGCATCCTCCCAATCCAGCTCGGTCAGCGAATCGGACCCATCCAGGCGCCACAAATCGTAGTGGAACACCGGACCGATTTTTGTGTCGTAAATCTGCACCAGAGTGAAAGACGGACTGGGCACTTCCATTGCCGGATTGTCCGCCGCCGCACGCAGAAACGCCCGGGCAAAGGCGGTCTTCCCGGCGCCCAGCGGCCCCTCCAGCAAGATGCAATCGCCAGGATGCGCAACCGCCGCTAAGCGCCCGGCGAGCGATTCTGTTGCGGCGAGGTCCGGCAAATGGATAATCGACGGGTCAGGCATCGATCCAATCTGAACCACCTCTGGAGTCGCACGCAACAGTTCGGGTTTCTCGACCATGCGGCACATGCTACAGCACCGTGGTAAACGAAACCGCAACCCAGTTTGGGACCTTCGATGAACCAGCACGACACCAAGCGATTCTTCTCCGCTCCCCTGGCCGAGACCGACCCCGAACTGGCCGCCGCCATCCGAGCCGAACTCCATCGCCAGCAAGACGGTATCGAACTGATCGCGTCGGAGAACATCGTCTCCGCCGCCGTCCTCGAAGCCCAGGGATCGGTGCTGACCAATAAATACGCCGAGGGTTACCCCGGCCGCCGCTATTACGGCGGGTGCGTCTATGTCGATGTGGCGGAAAGCCTCGCGATCGAGCGCGCCAAGCAACTGTTCAACTGCGCTTTTGCGAATGTCCAGCCGCACTCCGGCGCGCAGGCCAACCAAGCGGTGTTCCTCGCATTGGTGAAACCCGGCGACACCATCCTGGGCATGAGCCTCGACGCGGGGGGCCATTTGACCCACGGCGCCGCGCCCAACCTGTCCGGCAAATGGTTCCGCGCCATACAGTACGGCGTCCGCAAGGAAGACGGCATCCTGGATTATGAGCAACTCGAACACCTCGCCCGCACCGAAAAACCCAGGCTGATCATCGCCGGCGGTTCGGCGTACGCCCGGTTCATCGATTTCGCCCGGATTCGCAAAGTGGCTGACGAGGTCGGTGCCTTTTTCATGGTCGATATGGCGCACTTCGCCGGGCTGGTGGCCGCCGAACTGTTCCCCAGCCCGCTGCCGCACGCGCACGTCGTCACCACCACGACGCACAAGACCCTGCGCGGGCCACGCGGCGGCATGATCCTGACCAACGACCTGGACCTGGGAAAAAAGATCAACTCCGCCGTGTTCCCCGGCCTGCAAGGCGGCCCGCTGATGCACGTCATCGCCGGCAAGGCGGCAGCCTTCGGGGAGGCGTTGAAACCCGAATTCCGCATCTACCAGAAAGCCGTCCAGGACAACGCCCGCGTACTGGCCGAAACCCTGAAGGAACAGGGCCTGGATATCGTCAGCGGCGGCACCGACAGCCACCTGATGCTGGTCGATCTCCGCCCCAAGCGCGTCACCGGCAAGGCCGCCGAAGCCACCCTGGAACGCGCCCACATGACCGCCAACAAGAACGCCATTCCGTCCGATCCGGAAAAGCCGGCGATCACCTCCGGCGTCCGTTTGGGCTCCCCGGCCGGCACCACGCGGGGCTTCGGCACGGAAGAATTCCGCCAGATCGGTCTGATGATCAATGAGGTGCTTGAGGGTCTGGGCCGGTCCAATGACGGCACCAACACGGCGGTCGAGCAAGCCGTCGGCGTGCGCGTTCAGGAACTGTGCGCCCGCTTCCCGCTGTATCGGTAAGCCACCATGCGCTGCCCGTTCTGCGGCTTCGACGACACCCAGGTGAAGGACAGCCGTCCCACCGAGGATAGCGGCGCCATCCGCAGACGCCGCTTCTGCGCCAATTGCGGGCAGCGTTTCACCACGATCGAGCGGGTGCAGCTACGCGAACTGACCGTCGTGAAATCCGACGGCCGCCGCGTGCCGTTCGACCGCGACAAATTGGCCCGGTCCATCCGGATTTCGATGCGCAAACGCCCAATCCAGGAGGAACGGATCGAGCGGATCGTCAACTCCGTCGTCCGCCAGTTGGAGGCATCCGGCGACAGCGACATCCCCAGCAAGCAGATAGGCGAACTGGTGATGGACACGCTCAAGGAACTGGACAAAGTCGCTTACGTCCGGTTCGCCAGCGTGTACCGCAATTTTCGCGAGGCAAAGGACTTCGAGGACTTCGTCGGCGGCCTGGGTACGGTCGCGGAGGAATAGTGGGTGGGACCCTGCCTAAACTCCCACGTAACCAAAATAGCGACGCGGGTCGTAGGTCTGGACCTTGCCCTCATTTGGGGTGGCATGTCAGGGACAGCACGGGCGTTTGCTTTTGTGTCATGGCCGGGCTTGGCCCGGCCACCCACGACTTGCGGTGCCGCGACAAGCAAAGCCGTGGGTGGCCGGGCCAAGCCCGGCCATGACACAAAAGCAAACGCCCATGCTGTCCCTGACATGCCACCCCAAAT
>JANXLQ010000119.1 GCA_025355085.1 Rhodopila sp. | reverse complement strand
CGACTGGCGACGGGACAGTTTCATTGGAAATTTCCTCAACCGGTTCTGGCCGGACCGGTCGGCGTGGAGCCGCGCGAGATCCGGTTGGTTATGGTGATCAGTACGCCCAGCAATACCATTTGCACCAGGCTGAAGGCGGCGGTGATACCGATGTTGCCCCCCTCGTAATAGCCGAGAAGCTGTACGGCCATGACCATGGTTCCACTGGAGTACAGGAACAGGGACGATCCCAGTTCCCGGATCGCCAGGATGAACAGCAGGGTCATGGCGGCAACGACGCCGGGCCGGGCCAATGGCAGGACGATGGAGGTTATCGTGCCGACGGTGCTGCGTCCGCAGATCCAGGCAGCTTCCTCAAGCTCCCGATGGATTTGCATCAGCGAGGTGGACAGGACCTTAACAGTGTCCGGCATGAAGCGGGCGACGAAGGCAAAAGCCAAAATCCACAGCGTGCCGTAGAGGCCGATGGGAAGCCCGATCCACGCCCAAAGGTAGGCGACGCCGATAACGAGACCAGGTATCGCCACTGGGATTGTCGTGATGATGTCGATGATCCGGCGCCACGGTGCCCTGGATCGCGTGACGGTGTAGCCGATGGCGAACGCCAGAATGCCTCCGACCACGGCGGTGATCACGCCCACCTTCAGCGAATTGACGATCGAGGTGATGGTCAGCGGGTTGTCGAACATTTTGATGAAGTGCTGCCAGCCGTACTGCTTGGCGTCGAACAGCGAGGGTATATCCCGAATGAACAGGAACTTCCGGAATGCCGCGATAAACAGCGCGATCGACGGCAAAATCACAACAACGATCAGGTACACAATCGCCATCGCCAGCGTCAGGAAGCGCCACGGCCCAAGGTTCAGCGGCCGTGGGCGAAAAGCCTTGCCGGCGACGGTGGTATAGCTTCGTCCCGAAAGCACCTTTTGCTGCAACCACACCATGAAGCCAGTCACGATCATCAGGATCACGGCGACGGCGGCTGCCGTGTTGTACAGCGGTGGCGACCACGCGGTCAGGGCAAAGATGTAGGTCGTCAGCATTGAAATGTTCGCCGGCGAGCCCAGCACTGCCGGCACGCCGTAGATGCCCAGCATCACAACGAATGACAGCAGCATACCGGAGATAATCGCCGGCAGAATCAGCGGGAAGGTCACTGTCGCCATGGTGCGGAGCGCACTGGCGCCGGATATCTCGGCGGCTTCCTCCAGCGACGGGTCCATGTTCTTCAGCGCGGCCGCGGTGAACATATAGACGTAGGGCGCATAGTAGATACCGAAGACGAAGATCATACCCGGCATCGTGTAAAGGTCGATGTGGAACGGGATGCCGGCCTTGGCAGCCAACAGATTGAGCAGGCCTGTCTTGGGGGAGCCGAGGATGCTCCAGGCGACGCCCGCCACAAGCGGCGGAACGAACAGCGGCAACATGCCGGCGCTGGCGATAAGACCCTTCCAGGGTGTGTTGGTGCGCACCACGACCCACGCGAACGACAAGCCGATCACGACAGCCACGATTGTGCCGCCGCCGCACGCGATCATGGAATTCGCCAACGCTGCACCGACATTGGGATTGGTTGCGACCGTAAGGAAATTGCTAATCGATAAATCAGCGAAATGGAAACCCTCGACCACCGGATTGGTGGTGGTCAGCGCGCCGATCAGCAGCATCGCCGTGGGATACAAAACCAGGAAACCGAGGATGGCGATCAGCAGACCGGACCACGCCGCCGGCAACCAGCGCCGTTCAGCGTGCCGGTTCGGTATTGCTACGGTCAGGCTTGGGGCCTGTGCGTCCAAGTTCTGGCTCCTTCCGGGGTCATGTTCCAAAGGACCGTGTCACATGCCACGCGGCAAAGTGCAACGGTTCATACATGACCAGGACGGAAGCGCTTAAGCGCGGCCACGAATGAAACCCGGCCGCTTTCGCAGGCCGGGTTTCATCGGTCACAGGCGGTGGTTGGCAACGGGGGAGGATGCGTTCCCTGGCCGCCCGTAAGGCGATTATGACTTCGGCAATTCGCCGGTTTTCGCCGGTACGGCGGCCTTCGCGTGATGCGAAGTGGCGGGGTTGGACCCATGCACTTCGGTTTTTGCAGAAGGCAGCATGTCCTTTACGTCGGACTTCGCCGGTTGGATCACCTTAGGCATAGCGGTGGTTTCGGTTTTTCCAGTCCCTGCCGCAGTCGCCGTGGTGGCGGGCGCTGCGATGGCAGTCGTCGTGGTGGAAGGCGTCGTGGTGGAAGGCGTCGCATTGGAAGGTGTGGCGCTGGTCATCACCGCAGGCGCAACGCTTTTGGCTGGGGTCGCATTCTGCTGAGCGAAGGCGCTGAGCGGCAGGATCGCCAGGGTGGTGGCGACGATCAGGCTGGAAATGCGGGTCATGGTCGTTTTTCCTATCGCCGGGGAGTGTCTTCGGTTGGTCCCGGCTGAGGAGGATAAGGCCCCATAATTGTGACCCCGCCGCGATCACCCCAAGGCGAAAAAGTGGCGAACGATGCTATTTCGCATTAAATATCGGCCATCTTCGCAAACGCCCCTGACAGTGGGACAATGCAGGTTATCAACCAATGGGAAACGTAAATGCCACTGTCTGGAGTCAAGGTCCTGGACCTGACGCGCGTACTGTCCGGTCCGTTCTGCACCGCCCTGCTGGGCGACATGGGGGCCGATGTCATCAAGGTGGAAGCACCCGAGGGTGATTCGGTACGCTGCCAGGGCGCGATCAAGGACGGTCTGTCGTGGTATTTCGCCCAGTTCAACCGCAACAAGCGCTCCATCAGGCTGGACCTGCGCAAGCCGGAAGCGAAGGAAATCCTGGGCCAATTGATCGAACGATCCGACGTGCTGGTCGAGAATTTCCGCCCCGGCGTGCTGGCGCGGCTCGGGTTTGGCGATGCGCGGCTGAAAGCATTGCGGCCGTCGCTGGTGATTTGCTCGATCAACGGTTTCGGCAGCACCGGTCCCTATAAAGATCGCCCGGCGTTCGATTTCATTGCCCAGGCCATGAGCGGGTTCATGAGCGTCAACGGCGGCCCGGACGATCCGCCGCTGCGGTCCGGCCTGCCGATCAGCGATCTGGTGGCGGGCCTTTATGCCGCGTTGAGTATCGCCGCTGCCGTGCCAAACGCGCGCGCAACAGGGGTGGGACAACGGACGGAGGTCAGCCTGACCAACGGCATGGTCAGTTTGTTGTCTTTCATCGCGACTAACTACTTCGCCACCGGAACAGCCCCGGCCCGCAGCGGCAACGACCATCCGATCGCCGCGCCTTATGGTTTGTTTCCGACTCGTGACGGCCAGATTGCGTTAGCTCCTGCCGATAACGCGTTTTTTGGCCGGCTGGCCGACGTCCTAGGCGAATCCGGCCTCAAGACCGATCCTCTCTATGCCACCCAGTCCGCTCGGGTTACGAACCGGGCACGCATCAATGCCATCGTTGGCGGGAAACTGGCGGCGGACACGACGGCGCATTGGGTGGAGGTTTTGAACGCGGCGGGTGTGCCGTGCGGACCGGTGAACAGCATCGCGGGGGTGTTCGAGGATCCCCAAATCCTGGCGCAAGAGATGGTCATGGACGTGGACCACCCCGGCCAGGGGATCGTGCGGATGCTGGGATTTCCCATGAAATTCTCCGGGACGCCATGCCTGGTGCGGCGGTCGGCACCGGGCCTGGGAGAGCATTCGGACGAAGTGCTGGCGGAGATGGGTTATGGGGAAACCGAGCGGGCGGCATGGCGGCGGGATGGTGTTATTTGAGGCGACGGCGGGTGCGCTGAAAACGACGATGGAACATCTAATATCAACGGCCCTATATTCTGACCAGTCACAGTCACAGTCACAGTCATGGCGGGCGAAGGCCCGCCATCCACGAAACGCGATGCTGGATCAGACAAAGACGTGGATGGCAGGCCTTCGCCTGCCATGACGAGTAGGGATCGAACGGTCAAAATATTGGGCCGTTGGTATAAACAGTGTCCATCGCCGGGTGAGTGGAATCAATATTCAAAATTTACTTCTATCGTATCGACAGCATCGCTTCGGAGATCGTCTGTCGAGGCGATGGTTCATATCCATTTACGCCAGCGAAATACACCGAGCGGAATCAGGGTCGTCACAATGATCAGGCCCCATCCCCAAATATACCCGTAAGCCCAGTCATATTCAGGAATGTTCTTGAAATTCATGCCATAGATGCCAGCGATCAAAACCGGCGGAATGCCGACCACCGAGGCGATCGCCATCACCTTCATGACGTTGTTCTGGGCAATACTGATGAAACCCAGAGTAGCATCCAGCAGAAACTGCAATTTATCGTTCAGGTGCGTATCGAAGTCACTGACCGAGGCAATGTCCAGGCGCAGGATCGCCAGCCGGGACATCAGTTCTTTCGGCATCCACTCCGATGCCATGGCCTCAACATAGGGTACGATACGGGCAGCGCCCACCCGGGTGTCCCGTACATGCGAAATGAGAACGCCAATATGACCTAGTTGCCCAAGGGTCCGCCGCAACGTAGCGTCCTCGGCCTTTCGTCCGCCCTCTTGATTGGTGCCCATAGCAAAAATACCGTGCGACAGCGAATCGAGATCGCCACGCACTTGCTCCAGCGCGTCGGCCTGACGGTCGATGATGGCCTCCAACAGACCGACAAAGATATGCGCCCCAATTGCGTCCGGCGCCGATCGGCACCGTATATGTTCCGCGTAAGTATCGAAAATGCGGCTCGGTGCAAATCTGACGCTGATCGACAACGCGGGCGACACGACGAAACCGGCAGACGTGGTGCGTGGTCCGTCATCGGCAAATCGGATCATCGGCATGCTGAGATAAAGCGTGCCATCGCGGCTGGCGAGCCGGCTGGATGTTTCGATTTCGCTGACTTCGGCCTCCGACGGGACTTTTAGCCCGGTCGCCGCTTTCACGCGCTCGATTTCATCGGTCGTTGCGTTTTGCAGATCGATCCATGATGCCGAGCGAAGGGTATCGACCGAACTGGTGTCGCTCAGGCGCTGCAAGTGGGCGTTGTCGTAAACAAAAGCATTGATCATCGCGAACCCTACGCAGGATGGCCGATCCGGGCAGCCCGGGTCAGGTTCGCACAGTATAGCCGAAAGCGCCGGCAACGTATCGTGGCGTTTGCGCCCGGGCCGAAACCCCCGGCCAACCGAAACCCCTGGCCATCCGAAAGGCCAGGGGTTTTTCGAAATGCTTAGTTCTTGGCCTTGTCCACCAGCGCGTTCTTGCTGATCCACGGCATCATCGCGCGCAGCTTGGCGCCGACTTCCTCGATGGGATGTTCGGACAAGCGGCGGCGGGTCGCCTTGAAGCTGGCTTGGTTTACCTTGTTTTCCAGCATCCAGTCACGGGCGAACTTACCGGTCTGAATGTCAGCCAGCACGCGCTTCATTTCGGCCTTGGTTTCGTCGGTGATGATCCGCGGACCAGTGACATACTCGCCGTACTCGGCGGTGTTGCTGATCGAGTAGTTCATGTTGGCGATGCCGCCTTCATAGATCAGATCGACGATCAGCTTCACTTCGTGCAGGCATTCGAAGTAGGCCATTTCCGGTGCGTAACCGGCTTCGCACAGGGTCTCGTATCCAGCCTTGATCAGCTCGACCAAACCACCGCACAGGACAACCTGCTCGCCGAACAGATCGGTCTCGCATTCTTCCTTGAAGGTCGTCTCAATGATGCCGGCGCGGCCGCCACCGATGGCAGAGGCGTAGGACAATGCCACTTCCATCGCATTGCCGGACGGGTCCTGGGACACTGCGACAAGGCAGGGAACGCCGCCACCGCGCTGGTATTCGCTGCGCACGGTATGGCCGGGGCCCTTCGGCGCGATCATAAACACGTCGATGTCCGAACGCGGGTCGAGCAGGTTGAAATGCACATTCAGGCCATGCGCGAACGCGAGCGCGGAGCCGGGCTTCATGTTCGCCGCCAGCTTGTCGCGGTAAAGATCGCCTTGGCCCTCGTCAGGCGTCAGCACCATGACGACGTCGGCCCACTTGGCGCAATCGGCCGGGTCCATGACTTTCAGGCCAGCAGCTTCCGCTTTGGCGATGCCGGCGGAACCAGCCCGCAGGCCGATCACCAGGTTCTTGACGCCGCTCTCGTTCAGGTTCAGCGCATGGGCGTGGCCCTGGCTGCCATAACCGATGATGGCAACGTTCTTACCTTTGATCAGGCCCACGTCGGCATCGGTATCGTAGTAAACACGCATAGTATCAGTTCCTCCGTCTTGGTCGATTTAGATCACTCTGCTGCCACGCGCCAGCGCAGCGATACCGCTGCGAGAGACCTCGGCCAGGCCAAGGTCGCGCATCAGTTCGATGAAAGCGTCGATTTTGTCCGTCGCGCCAGTCAGTTCGAAGACGAAACTTCCCAGCGTGGTATCGACCACATGTGCTCGGAACGTATCGGCTATGCGCATCGCTTCGACGCGCTGCTCGCCCGTGCCGATGACCTTGATCAACGCCAGTTCGCGGGCGACGTGCGGGCCTTCCATCGTCAGGTCGGCAACGCGATGCACGGGAACCAACCGGTCGAGTTGCGCCTTAATCTGCTCGATCACCATGCTGGTGCCAGAGGTAACGACGTTGATGCGGCTGTGCAGGCCGGCGGCATCGACCGGGGCGACCGTCAGGCTGTCGATGTTGTAGCCACGGCCCGAAAACAGGCCGATGACGCGGGCAAGAACGCCGGACTCGTTGTCCACCAGGACCGATATGGTCGCGCTGCGCGGGGTCGTGTCGGTAGGACTGAGCATCACATGAACCAAACTGCGAAAGGAAAGGGATGTCCAACGCGTGCGGGGTCATGCCCCGATGCGACCGGATAGGCAATAGGCAGCCGCCAATTCGTGCCGGCTCACCCTCGGCGTCCGCCGCACGATGCGACAAACGCCGAGGAAGGGACGCTAGACCAGTGCCATACCCGCGTCGGTGACGCCGATGTCCGATGCCTCGTGTTCAGGGCCGAGCAGCATCTGATTGTGCGCGGCGCCGCTGGGGATCATCGGGTAGCAGTTCTCTTTCTGATCCACGGCGATGTCGGCGATCACCGCCGTCGGGCAATCCAGCATCGCGTTGATGACGTCATCCAACTCATCGACCGTCTGTGCCCGCATGCCGGTGGCGTGGAACGCATCCGCCAGCTTGACGAAATCGGGCAGCGCGGCGGAGTAGGTTTCCGAGTAACGGCTGCCATGCA
Organism: Rhodopila sp.; assembly: GCA_025355085.1. GTDB lineage: Bacteria > Pseudomonadota > Alphaproteobacteria > Acetobacterales > Acetobacteraceae > Rhodopila. Next base: position 8,164 of record JANXLQ010000119.1, on the reverse strand, counting down.
GCAGTTCCTGCCACTGGCGGACCATGCCCATATATTGGTTGTTCAGGATGAACACCTTCACCGGCAGGCGATACTGCGACAGCGTGCCCATTTCCTGGATGTTCATCAGGATGGAGGCCTCGCCGGCAATGTCGATCACCATCGCATCCGGATGCGCGATCTGCACGCCCATGGCGGCGGGCAATCCGTAACCCATCGTCCCCAGGCCGCCCGAGGTCATCCAACGGTTCGGCTTTTCAAAGTGGAAGTGCTGTGCCGCCCACATCTGATGCTGGCCGACTTCGGTGGTGATGAAAACTTCCTGTTTGCGGGCGCGGGTGATCTCGAACAGGCGCTGAATGGCGTATTGCGGCTTGATAATGCTGCCGCGCGTCATGGCCTGAGTGAATTTCAGGCTGTCCTTCGCCTTCCACTCGTCGATCTGGCGCCACCAGGACGCCAAAGCCGGCTTATCCACGGGCGCATCGCTGGCTTCCCAGCCGGCGAGCAAAGCATTCAATGCCTTGCCGGCATCGGCGATGATCGGCACCTCGATCGGAACGTTCTTGTTGATCGACGACCCATCTATGTCGATATGAATCTTCCGGGACTCCTGGCTGAACGCATTCAACCGTCCGGTCACCCGGTCGTCGAACCGTGCGCCCACGGCCAACAGCATGTCGCAGCCGTGCATGGCCAAATTGGCCTCGTAGGTGCCGTGCATGCCCAGCATGCCCAGGAACTGCGGGTCGCTCGCAGGGTAGCAGCCAAGACCCATCAGCGTGTTGGTGATCGGGAATCCGGTCAGCCGAGTCAGCTTCGTCAGCGCTTCCGAAGCCTCCGGCCCGGAATTGATGACGCCGCCACCGGCATAGATCATCGGTCGCTTCGCCTGCTTCATCAGCGCAACAGCCTTGGCAATCTGCCCAAGGTCCGGATCGGTACGCGGACGGTAGCTGGGGTGGGAGAATGTCGGCTCCGAATAGGGCGCCGGGTTGATGACGATGTCTTTGGGCAGATCGATCACCACCGGGCCGGGGCGGCCGCTGCGGGCGACGTAGAACGCCTCGTGGACAATGCGCGCGAGATCTTCGCCGCGCTTCACCAGGTAATTATGCTTTGTAGCGGGGCGCGTGATCCCCGTGGTGTCAGCTTCCTGGAACGCGTCGTTACCGATCAAATGAGTCGGCACCTGGCCGGTCAGGCAAATGATCGGGATGCTGTCCATCAGCGCATCGACCAGACCCGTCACTGCGTTGGTGGCGCCGGGGCCGGATGTCACCAGAACAACGCCGACTTTGCCGGTGGAGCGGGCATAGCCCTCGGCGGCATGAACCGCGCCGCCTTCCTGGCGGACAAGGATGTGCCGGATGGCGTTCTGCTTGAACAACGCGTCGTAGATCGGGAGTACGGCGCCGCCGGGGTAGCCGAAGATAACCTCTACGCCCTGGTCTTTAAGAGCCCGTAGAAGAATTTCTGCTCCCGACTGAGTCAATTCCGCCGACATGTGTCCGGCTCCCGTATGCTGAATAGATGCGAACGAATAGGACGCTTGGATGTCCTGGTCAACCCTCGTTTTGAATAAACGTGAACAATTCATCGCATTCTCTTTCCGAAAATTGCGCAAGAGAAGAAAATCGCGCATTTATCGTTAAAGTGCAGGCATGCGATGCAAGCGGACGGTGGCGAAACCATGTCGCCTGACGCTTGGTATATTGACCGGTGATCAGTTCGGTGCGGCGGCCGGCTTCTTCCAGTGATGCCTTGCCATTCAGGTAGGCACCAAGCTCCTGCACACCATGGGCGCGCATAGCGGGCAGACTTGGATCGAGGTTCAAGGCCAATAGGTCGCGGACCTCATCCAACGCGCCGTCACGCAGCATCGCGCCGAGGCGGATGGCGATGGCAGCTCTTAAAGCGTCCCGCGGTGGATCGAGCCGGATGGCAGTGAAGTGCCACGGGGCAGGTTCGCTGCGGCGATTTTGCCACGCGGCCAGACCGATCCCGGTACCGCGCCACACCTCCCAGGCGCGGGCGATGCGCTGGCTGTCTTCGGGGTGCAGCCGAGCCGCGGTGGCGGGATCAACATGGACCAGACTGGCGTGGAGTGCGGCTGGGCCTTGTTCAGCCAGCAGCCGGCGCGCTTCCGCACGGGCTTCCGGGCCGGGATCGGGGATGTCGGTCAAACCGTCCGTCAGGGCAGCGAAGTACAATCCAGAACCGCCGGTCAAGATCGGCAGGCGGCCAGCCGAATGAATTTCACCCATCGCGGCCAGGGCTTCGTCCCGCCACCATGCCACATTGCTGGCCTCGGATGCCGGACGGATGCCGTAGAGGCGATGCGGCACCCGGGCTTCGTCTTCCACACTGGGCCGGGCAGTGAGAACCCGAAGCTCCCGGTACAACTGCATCGAGTCGGTGTTGACGATCGTGCCGTTCAGACGTTCGGCGATCGCGATGGCTAAGGCGGATTTGCCGCTGGCGGTCGGGCCGGCGACAATCAGCGCCCGCGGCAGGGTGTTCGCCTCTGCCACGGGTCAGAAAAACAGACGGTGCATCGGTGGCATAGACATCTTCGAAATCCTGGCAAACCCAGGGACGATACGGGCTTGCCGAACTTCGCGACCGCGTCCCTGACCTGTCCCATATCCGGCTTTGCTCTGCGGCGAAAATGACCGCGCAACGCAGAGTCTTGAACGAAGATTTAACGCCATGGACACATTCCGATTACCGCATGCAATCTGGGTGGGGCGGAGTAATTCCGCAAGCTGATAGTGAGGTTATACACCTCGATATCTGCGGTGATTCGGTCAGCATTCGCTTGCGTGTCCGGGGGGCGGCTGTCAGGTTCCGGTCGCAATGACCTTTATACTCACCGTGGTCGCCCAACGCGAGGCGACAAGTCTGACTCCCGCAATGCTTAACCAGATCCGCAACGCGGTTCGGGGTTCGCCGCCCGTGGTTCTCTCGCCGGGGGAAGCGGCGGATATCCCGCTTTCCGTCGCGCTCGACCAGACCGCGCTGCGTGCGGCCATCGATGGCAAGCCCATCGACGCGATCCTCACCAAGGCTCGGGGGCGGCGCAAGGCGCTGTTGATCGCCGATATGGACAGCACAATCATCCAAAGTGAGACGCTGGACGAACTGGCGGTGTTCGCCGGTATCGGCGCGAAAATCGCTGCAATCACCAAGCGTGCGATGAATGGGGAATTGGATTTCAAGGCGGCGCTTCGGGAACGCGTGGCGATGCTGAAGGGGCTCGATATCGGTGCGCTGGAAAAGACCTGGCAGCAGGTGCGGATGACACCGGGCGCGCAAGAACTTGTGGCGACAATGCGCGCGCATGGTGCGCTGACAGCTTTGGTTTCCGGCGGATTCACCTTTTTCACCGGCAAAGTGGCGTCCCAATTGGGGTTCGATCTGCATCGCTCCAACATTTTGCTGGACGATGGCGCAGTGCTGACCGGCGAAGTGGCTGAACCAATCCTGGACCGTGACAGCAAATTGGCTGCGCTGAAAGCGTTTGCTGACCAACGCGGTGTGAAACTGCATGCGACATTGGCAGTTGGCGATGGCGCCAACGATCTGGACATGATCCGTGCCGCCGGGCTGGGTGTCGCGTTCCACGCCAAGCCGATCGTGGCGAAGGAGGCGCGAGCGAAAATTGTCCACGCCGATCTTCGAGCCTTGCTGTTCGCACAGGGATATCCGGCATCAGCGTTTGTAACGTCTTAGCAGCCCGCGTTAGACCATGATCGTTGGAGGTTGCTTCCACCTCAAACGATCATGGTCTAATATCGACGGCCCAATATTTTGACCGTTCGGCCCCTTCTCGTCATGGCAGGCGACGGCCTGCCATCCACGTCTTTGTCTGAACCAGCATCGCGTTTCGTGGATGGCGGACGTTACCCGCCATGAGGTATCCGGGACCAATAGTTAGCCTGGTTGCTTGTCCTTGCCGGGGGCGGTTTTCGACAGCGACAGTGGAATGTATTGCACGCCGCCTTCACGTTGAATGAGCATCAAGACGAACTTGCGGTCCGCCTTCCGGGCGGCTTCGACCTGCTTTTGGATATCGGCGGGGGAGGTAACCTCGACCTGCTGTACTTCCAGGATCACGTCGCCGGGTTTCAATCCCCGAGCGGTCGCCGGTGTATTGGGCGAAACATCGGTAATGACTACCCCTTTTTGGCCGTCCTGAAGTTGGAACTTGTCCTTTAATTCCGGACTGAACGGCGCGACCTTCATGCCGAGACCTGCGAGGTCGGTCGCTTTGGTGGTATCGCCCGGCTTTGGCGCGTCGGTCGAAGCCAACTGAGCATCGGCTGGGCGCTCTGCCAAGACGATCTGCACCGTCATTTCCTTGCCGTCGCGCCACAGTACCACCGGCACTTCCTTACCGACCACCGAATCGGCGACGATGCGTGGCAGGTTGTGCATTTCTTTCACATCCTGACCGTCGAACTTCAGGATAATGTCGCCGCTGTGGATCTTCGCTTTCTCGGCCGGGCCGCCATCGGTGGTACCGGCGACCATCGCACCTGAAGCATCCTTCAGTCCCAGGCTCTCCGCGATATCCGGCGTGACCTGCTGGATTTTCACCCCAAGCCAGCCGCGGCGCGGATGACCGAATTCCTTCAACTGGGCGACGATGTTCTTCGCCATGTTCGAAGGGATTGAGAACCCGATGCCGATCGACCCGCCCGTCGGCGAGAAGATAGCCGTGTTGATGCCGATCACCTGCCCATCCATGTTGAACAGCGGCCCGCCGGAATTGCCACGGTTGATCGCTGCATCGGTCTGAATGAAATCGTCGTACTGGCCCTGATGAATGTCACGCCCGCGTGCAGAGACAATACCGGCTGTGACCGTGCCACCCAGGCCGAACGGGTTGCCGATCGCCAATACCCAGTCACCGACCCTGGATTGCCCGGAATCGCCAAAATCGACAGTGGGCAGGGGCTTATCCGATTTTACCTTCAACAGCGCTATGTCGCCGCTTTCGTCCCTCCCGACGACCTGAGCCTTCAGCGTCGTATTATCCTGTAGGATAACGGTGACCTCGTCTGCGCCGTCGATGACGTGGTTGTTGGTGACCACATATCCCGACGCGTCGATAATGAAGCCCGACCCCAGGCTTTGCGCACGGCGTGGCGGAGGCGGATTCTCACCGCCACCGCCACCGCCGCCGCCGCCACCCTGGCCCGGCCGATTGCGGTTAAGGAAGTCCTTGAAGAATTGTTCGAACGGAGAGCCGGGCGGAAACATCGGGATTTCTGGCCCTGCGCCGGGTCCTGGATTGTTTTTCGCGTTGATGGTCTGTGTTGACGATACATTGACCACCGCAGGCAACAGCTTCGCCGCCAAATCGGCGAAGCTGTCGGGGGCGGAGCGTGCGATGGCCGGATGAACGATCGGTACCGCCGGCGTCACAAGCGAAAAAGAAACACCCAGCAGAGTGGCGCGGGCGATGGTAGAGCGGAACAGGCGCATGATCGGGTCTCCTGGCGAATGAGCCGCATATGGTTCGGACGCCCCGGGCTGGCAACCTCCTGGTTGAAACACACGGGGCGTTCTTTCACCGAGGTTTATCGGGATGGATCGGCCGGAGGTGCTTGCAGGTAACGCAGATAATCGTTGTTCGGACTGACGACCAAACGTGCAGCACCGGTTTCGAAGATGTCGCGATAACCTTGCAGGGTCCGCCAGAACGAGAAGAATTCGGTATCCCGGCCGAACGACTGGGCATAGATCTTTGTCGCCTCACCCTCGCCTTCGCCGCGCAGATTGTCGGCTGTCGCGCGGGCATCGGCAACCAGGACCGTGCGTTCGCGTTCGGCATCGGCCTTGATGCGTTGGGATACCTCGGCACCTTCGGCACGGGCTTGCGCGGCGACGCGTTGGCGTTCGGACTGCATTCGCGACAGGATCGCCTGAGTATTTTCTTGCGGCAGGTCGGCGCGGCGAATTCGGACGTCTTCTATGGTGACGCCGAATCCTTGCATTTCGGTATTTGCCTGACCGCGGATAGTGGTCATGATTCGTTCACGGTCGATGGATAGAACTTCCAGCTTGTTGTTGCCGAGCACGCGTCGCAGGCTGCCCGAGACGATCGAGTTCAGCCGGCTGCGGATGTTGTCCGGCACTGGCCCGATCGCCTGGTAGAAGCGCAGCGGGTCGGAAATACGGAACACGGTCACGCTATCGACGATCAGCCGGCGCTGGTCGCCCAGGATGACCTCTTCTCCCGGAAGCTCAACGGCCAGCAGGCGGCGATCGAAGGTGATAATATTCTGCATGAGCGGCAGTTTTACATAAAGTCCCGGCTTATCGATCGGGCGCACGACTTCACCGAACTGCACGACCAGTACCTGCTCAGTCTGCGCCACGGTGAACAGGGTCGCGTTTGCAAGAAGGGCCAAAACCGCGATTGCAGCGATGCCGGCGATGGTGAACCGGTTCATCGGTTGGCTCCTACGGTAGCGGACGACGCTGGGGTGGTAGGTGTGGCCTGCGTCGGTGGCGGCACGTTCAGCGGCAGGAAAGGTACCAGGCCCTTAAGCTTGTCATCGACGATAAGCGGCTGGGAATGGGCGAGAACGTCCCGCATCGTATCCAGATACATGCGGCGGAGGGTGATCGCCTTATCCGCTTGATAGGCTTTCAGCACGCTGTCGAAGCGCTGTGCCTGGCCGGTGGCCTGCGCGACCGAGGCGGCTTTGGCACCCTGCCCTTCGGCGACGATGCGGGCCGCCTCGCCCCGTGCGCGAGGAACTATGTCGTTGCGGTAGGATTCAGCTTCATTCCGCATACGTTCCGCATCCGTGTTGGCACGTTGAACATCTCGAAAGCTTTCGATCACGGCGCCGGGGGGATCGACTTTTTGAAGTTGAACCTGGGTAATTTCCACGCCGGCCTTGTAGTGGTCGAGGACCTCCTGAGTCTGCTTGCGCACATCGGTTTCGATCTGTGCGCGCAACTGGGTTAGCGCGGGCTGAATCGGAGTGCGGCCCATGACCTCGCGCATGGAGCTTTCCGCCACCGCGCGCACCAGTGCCTGGGGGTCCGCTGCGTTGAAAAGGAAGGCGGCGGCGTCGCTGATGCGCCAGAACACGGTGACATCGATGTCGATGATGTTCTCGTCGCCGGTCAACATCAGGCTTTCGACCAACACGTCGCGACCTGCGGTATCGCGACCTGAGTCGATCTGGCCGGCCGGGCCGGAGCGGAAGCCGATTTCAGTGCGATTGATGCGGGTGACGGTGGGCTGCTGTACGGACTCGATCGGCCAGGGCAGGTGCCAGTGCAGGCCGGGCGGGGTCCAATAGGAATAGGCGCCGAAGCGCATCACCACGCCCTGCTCGTCCGGCTGCACGCGGTAGAACCCGCCGCCGATCCAGACCACGACAACCAGCAGCAGCAGGAAAATCAGGCTGCGGCCGTTGCCAAAACCCAGGCCCCCGAATGGGTTGCCACCGGATCGGCCGCCACCACTACCGCCGCTGCCCATCAGGCCGCGAATGTAGTTTTGAGCCTGCGCAATAAGTTTGTCTAAATCGGGAGGATTGCCGCCACCGAACGGGCCGCCACCGCCGCCTCCGGTAGGGCGTTCGGGACGCGGCGCGCCGCGATCGAGGTCCGGACGGCCTGTCTCATCCCCATTGGGTGCTTTGTTGCCCCACGGACCCTGAGTCGGTTTCTTGTCGTCATTTCCGCCTGGCGGGTTGCCCCACGGTCCAGGACCGCCGTTATTCCAAGGCATGATCGGGTGGCTCCTGTCGAATCGCCCGACGCGCGAGCCGTTGGCGGAAACGGTATGATGCGCCATATCGGTCTGGACAGGCGCACGCGTCGCGGTGCTTATCCGCTGCCCGTGTCAGGTTTGCAAGGTATAGGGTTCATACAACCATGGTCGATGTTTCTTCCGATGCTCTGCGTGAGGCGTTGCGCGCGATTAAGGACCCGGCGTCGGGACGAGACATCGTTACCGCTGGTTTGGTTGAAGGGATTGAAGTGCGTGGCGGCCTTGTGCAGGCGACGTTGTTGACTGACCGCGCCCATGCCGCCGCGATGGAACCGGTGCGCCGAGAGGTTGAGGCCCTGCTGATCCGTCAACCGAACGTGACCAACGCGACCGCGATCCTGACCGCGCACAAGGCGCCCGCGCCAGCGAAACCGGCACCGG
>JANXLQ010000111.1 GCA_025355085.1 Rhodopila sp. | reverse complement strand
CTAGCTGTAGTCGAGTCGCCCCGAATGGGCGGGATTATGTATAGGCGGCTTCAACCATCCGCCTGATCGCCTCTTCGCACGGGTCTGCGTCAGTGGTCCGGGGCGGCGGCGGCGCTTGTACCGCAACACTATCGAACGTTGGCACCTCCGAAAGGCCGGTAGCAGTCCGGCGGATGGCCGATCGTCTGGAGTCTTCCCTCCGCAATAGTGGCTTTCGCCGCACGACCGTCCTCCCAATCAGCGGCAACCCGCCGCTGGCACCAGTGTTGCTCCCGGTGGTGACCGCCCCTTCGGATACCCCGGACATGGGGTTAAACCATGTTCGGGCACCGGAGAGGGTGCAACCTCAAACGAGCATAGTCTAAAGCACCAGCCGCCCGCCGACAAAGCACAGCACGGCCGCCAGAATCGGCCGCAGCACGCGATCCGGCACATGCGCCGATAGATAACTACCCAGAATGACCCCGGGGATAGACCCGCTCAACAGCGACGTCAGCAGCGGCCAGTCCACCGAACCCAGCCACCAATGGCCGATCCCGGCCACCAGCGTCAGCGGCACCGCGTGGGCAATATCCGATCCAACAATGACGGCCATCGGCGTCCTGGGATACAGCAATATCAGCGCGGTCACCCCAAGCGCACCCGCCCCGACAGACGACAGGGTGACCGCCACCCCAAGGCCCACGCCTGTCAACACCGTAAGCCGAGTCGCCTGATGTTGCGTAATGCGATCAAGCAACGGTCCCATCAGACTCAGGAACTGCGAGCGGAAAATCAGCGATACCGACGTCAGCAGCAACATGACCCCCAGCAGAACGGAGATGATCCGGACGCTCCCGGGGCCGCCGATGTTGAAGTGGGAGATGACCAGCAGGGTGATGACCGTCGCCGGCACGCTACCGGCCGCCAGCCGCCCGACGATCCGCCAATCGATGGTATGGTTCATGCCGTGTACCAGCGTGCCAACCGACTTGGTCGCAGAGGCATACAGCAGGTCCGTGCCAACCGCCGTCGCCGGGTGGATACCAAACACCAACACCAGGATCGGCGTCATCAAAGAGCCTCCGCCGACTCCCGTCTGTCCCACCAGCAGGCCGACGAAAAAGCCCGAAAGCATAAACAGCGGATCAATGGAGGAAAGCAGATTCATGCAGGAATGTCCGTATGTATGAGGTAGTCTGGCACACCGGGTTTTCGATATCGGTGGCCGCAGGCATTACTTTATCAGCAACCCGGCCGGCTCGTCACTGCCCTGCTGCAAGAAAGAATGTTCGGCCTATGCGATCGTGGGAAACGATGTACTTTATCCTCGGATGCAATGAAGATAAGAATTTGTTCGCGTTGATGCGGGCGGTTCGACAGCCCGGTGCCGCGGCCAAACCAAAAAGAGGCGGCCAACTCCGTGCCGCATCCGGTATTGCAGCGGATCGTCACGCATAGCGTGTGGATATCATCGCGCGCGATGCCGGGTGTGCGGCCCATGGTGTCGAGCGAACAACGCTCCGGCAATGGAATGTGCCAGCCGCCGGCTTGCGCGGCCGTCCGGTGGTGTTCGCCGTGGAACTTGAATCCGCCTACTATAAATCGTCCACCGGCATATTCGCCTGCACCGATGGCCGGGCATCGAACGTCTCATGCCAGGCAGCCAGCCGCGGATGGCCGTCGCGCCAGGACAGCGAGGCGAACCGGAAGTCCAGATATCCCAACGCCACCCCAATGGCCAAATGCCCGGCCGAAAAGCCGCTCGACGCCAATGCATCGGCCTCACCTTCCAACGCCTCCACGCACGCCACCAGTTTCGCGCGCCACAGTGCCTTGTGCGGCTCGCTTTGGCGTTCGGGCGGCCGGAATCCCTCGGCCAGCAGAAGCAAGGCGTTGTCCAGCATGCCCTGGCCCAACGCATGCCGGCGCAGCGCGGTCAGGCGTTCCGGCCACGCGGCCGGATACAGTTTCGGACCGTCATGCAGCGTATCCAGGTATTCGATGATCACCGGCGAGTCGTAGATCGCAGTTCCATCGAGAAGCTCCAGCGTCGGGATCTTGCCCACCGGGTTAACCTTCATCAGCTCCCGGTGCGGGGTCGTGCCGCCAGCCACGGTGCGAACCGTGCGGATACGGTCCTGCAAACCCATTTCCGCCACCGCGATCATCACCTTCCGCACGTACGGCGACCGGGGAGACCAATGCAGGGTCATCGTCTGTGTCATGCGCGCACCTTCACGAGGCCACCGGTTCGGCCTATCGTCAGAATCAAAACAGGATAGGGACGTTTGCCATGAACTGGATCGAAGTCAACGGCACCAGCCTGCGGTACGAACTCACCGGCAGCGGGACGGCGACGCTTGTGCTGATCCACGAGATGGGCGGCACACTCGATAGCTGGGATCAGGTGCTGCCCGCGTTGAACAACGGACGGCGCGTGCTGCGCTACGATACCCGCGGCGCCGGCCTGTCCGAGAAAACCAAAGGCATCGTCACCTGGGACCAAATGGCCGGCGACCTCGCCGGACTCCTCGACGCACTCGGTATTACCGGACCCGTGGCACTGGCGGGCATCGCGGTCGGTGCCGCGATCGCCGTGCATTTCGCCGTACGCTACCCGGATCGCGCCGCCGCATTGGTATTGCACGGCCCAGCCGTCGGGGTGGGGGAGGACCGGAAACAGGCAACCCTCAATCGTGCAGCCTCGGTGGAGGCCGGCGGTATGCGCTCGGTCGTTGAAACCAGCCTGGCGAATTCATACCCGCCCGTGGTACGGCACAATCAAGAGGTGTTCGCGGCGTTCCGTGCGCGCTGGCTAAGCAACGACCCCGAAAGTTTCGCCGCGATCAATCGCATGCTGGCTGCGGAGAATATTGAACACGAACTGACGAAAATCGCCTGTCCGGCACTATTCACAGCCGGGCGGCATGACGGGCTGCGTCCAACGTCGATCATCGAGCCGATGTCGAAGCAAGTACCCGGCGCGCAGTTTCTGGAACTGAACAGCGGACATTTCGCGTCGGTCCAAACCCCCGGCCTTGTCGCGCAGGCGATCCATTACTTCTTGCATGGGTTGGGGTACTGAAAACCAAATCATGCGTCGTAACGGAGGGGCAAACACCTACAGCCGCGCAGATAAGTCATGCGGTTATCCAGAGTGCTCATACATCCAGCCGATAAGTATCGCCATCTGTAACCAATCGTCCAGCCGTAGCGCCGGCGAAATGAGTGCCGATGATCAGCACCGGCGTGCCCGCCAACCTTTGGAACAGTCTGCGGCGGGTCGCGATGCCCTGTTCGGGGTCGCTGTCGGCCAAAGTGCTCCACTCAGGATTTGCGATTTGGCAGGGGTGATGCACGAAGTCGCCGGTGATCATCGCCTGCTCGCCGCGCGACTGAATCATTACGCTAACGTGACCCGGCGTATGCCCCAGCGTCGGAATCAGACTGATCTCCTCGCAGATTTTTTGATTCGTCTCGACCATCGTTGCCAGCCCGGCCTCCACGATCGGCGTGACCGAGTCGGCCATGATATGCGCCATATCCGGGCGGTCTTTCACGGCGGACCAATGCTCGTATTCCGTCCGGCCAATCAGATAGCGTGCGCGCGGAAAGGTCGGCACCCATTTGCCATCCACCAGCCGCGTGTTCCAGCCGACGTGATCGACGTGCAGGTGGGTGCATAACACCGTATCGATCGACTCCGCCGGAAAGCCCGCCGCCGCCAGATCGGCGAGAAACGGACCGTCGCGATCGTTCCAATGCGGAATGCGCCGCTCCTGTTTATCGTTCCCCAGACAGGTATCGACAACGATGCGATGGTCCGGCGTTTCGACGATGAAACTATGGATGCTCATGCGCAGCCGTCCGTTTTCATCCGCGAAATGCGGTTGCAGCCAGGCCAGCTTCAGGATTTCCTCCGGCGTCGCCTGCGGCAACAGGAAGCGTGTGCCGCCCGTCATCTCCAGTTCGACGATTTTGGTCACGGTGACGTCGCCGATTGTCCACTTCATGCCGGTCGTTCCCCTATTGCCGCTGGCTTGTGCCAATCGGCATCGTCCATCAGTATTGCTTCAAACACCTATGGAGGAAACGGATGGCCTTGCATATCGACTACTATGCCTCACTCAACTCGCCCTGGACCCATCTGGGCGCGGCGCGGATAGAGGCTATGGCAATGGCCAACAATGCCACCATGCGGATCTACCCAGTCGATTTCGGCACGATCTTCGCGGAATCCGGCGGCTTGCCGCTGCCCAAGCGGTCCCCGCAGCGCCAGGCATACCGGTTGCAGGAGCTGCCGCGCTGGCGCGACCATCTCGGCATTCCGATCCATGTGCAGCCGGCGTTCTTCCCATCGAACGAACTGCCGGCCGCGAGTTGCGTCATCGCGCTGCGCGAAACCATGGGCGACCAACCCGCGATCAAATTGGCGCATCGCGTGCTGAAGGCGCTGTGGCAGGAAGAAAAAAACCCTGGCGACCCAGCCGTGCTGGCAGCGCTGATCTCTGACATCGGCCTCGACCCCGATCGGGTGCTACAGCTTGGCAGCGAGCCGAAATGGGCCGAACTGCGGATGGCCGACACCAGCGCGGCGTTGGCAAAAGGCGTGTTCGGCGCCCCATGCTACGTCATTGGCGATGATATCTTCTGGGGTCAGGATCGCCTGGAATTCGTGGAACGCCGTCTGGCGCGCGGCTGATGCGCGTCTATACGATCCTGCCGCAGCGGCACTGGCGCGACGTGGGGCCAGCGGCACGCGCTGCCGAAGCCGCCGGATTCGATGCGCTGATGACGGTCGAACTCGGGCACGATCCGCTGGCCCCCCTGGCGTTCGCCGCCCTGGAAACCAACCGGGTGGAGCTGACACCCTCCGTCGTGGTCGCCTTCCCGCGCAGCCCAACCACGCTCGCACAACAGGCATGGGACATCCATGCCAATTCCGGCGGTCGTTTCGTCCTCGGGTTGGGCAGCCAGGTAAAAGGCCACAACGAACGCCGGTTCGGCATCCCCTGGACAGCACCCGCACCCCGCATGCGCGATTACGTCATGGCGTTAAGAGCCGTCTGGACAGCCTGGGAAACCCGCGGCCGGCTGAATTTCGACAGCCCGCACTACAAACTGTCGCTAATGACCCCCGATTTCTCCCCCGAACCAACCGGCCTTCCAATGGTCGCTGTAACCGTCGCGGCGGTGGGCGAGGCGATGTTACGCGTCGCCGGTCAGGCCGGCGACGGGGTGCGCCTGCATCCGTTGTGCTCCCGTGCCTATCTGGAGCAGGTCTGCCTGCCGCAAATGATGGAGGGCATGCGCCGCAGCGGCCGGTCCAGGTTGAATTTCGACGTTCACGGCGGCGGATTCATTTGCACCGGCCCCGACGATGCAACCGTTGCCGCCGAAATGGAAAATGCTCGGCGGCGTATCGGTTTTTATGGTTCCACTCGTACCTATCTGCCGATTCTGGCATTGCACGGATTGGAAGACCTTGGTGCGAAACTGCATCGCATGTCGGTGGCCGGACAGTGGGACCAGATGGGGGCGGAGGTTTCGGACGATGCCGTGCGCGTTTTCGCCGCCTGCGGCACGTATGACTCGTTACCGGCAGAGATTGAAAACCGGTTCGGCGGGATTGCGGATTCGATCGACCTGCATTTCCCGGCCGGTATCGCGCCCGGACTGGCGAAAGAACTGGTAAGCGATATCCGCCGCATTCCGCACACTTTCGCCGGCTTCAACACGAACTGGTAGGGAAACAACCATGGCCACGCCGATGTTCCGTTTCGATCCCGTCGAACTTCCGCCCGAGGCCCTCGTCATGCGCGCCGAGGTGCGGGATTTCATCAAGGAGCATCAGCACCTGATGGGGTTCAACAAAAGCGAATTCAACCGCGATTTCAGCCGAGCGATGGGTAGGCGCGGCTGGATCGGGATGACGTGGCCAAAACAATATGGCGGCAGTGAGCGCAGCGCCTTCGAGCGTTACGTGATGGTAGAGGAAATGCTCGCCGCCGGCGCCCCGCTGTCCGCCCATTACATCGCTGATCGCCAAAGCGGCCCCAACATCCTGCGCTTTGGGACAGAAGAACAGAAGCAGTTCTTCTGCCCGAAGATCGCCGCCGGAGAACTGACGTTCTGTATTGGCATGAGCGAACCGAACTCCGGTTCCGATCTCGCCAGCACCCAGACCAAGGCTGTGAAAGTCGATGGTGGCTACAAGATCAATGGCACCAAGCTATGGACGTCGAACGCGCATCGGTCCGATTACGCGATCCTGTTCTGCAAGATGTCCGGCGATGGTCACGATGAAACCGACCGCCACGCCGGCGCGACGCAATTCCTGCTGGACCTGAAAACCCCCGGCATCGACATCCGCCCGGTGATCAACCTGCTGGGCGAACATCACTTCAACGAAATATTCCTCACCGATGTGTTCGTGCCCGATAATCGGTTGCTGGGCAGGGAAGGCAACGGCTGGAACCAGCTCACCAGCGAATTGGCGTTTGAGCGAAGCGCCCCCGATCGATTCCTGGTGTTGTTTCAAATGCTGCGCGAAATGGTCCGCGTGGCCGGCCCAACGCCCGATCGGGCAACTGCCGCCGCACTGGGGAAACTGATCGCCCAACTGGTAACGTTGCGCAGCATGTCGCTGTCGATTGCCGGCATGCTGCATGAGGGTTTGCAGCCCAATAACGAATCCGCCGTCGTGAAGGACCTCGGGACGCGCTACGAACAGGATATTCCAGTCGTCGCCCGTCAGTTGTTTCCAATCGAACCGGAACTGGAGGCGATCGATACCTATGTGTCGATGATCGCCCGCAGTACGATGAACGCACCGCGCTTGTCCATCCAGGGCGGCACGCGAGAGATACTGCGTGGGATCATTGCGCGCGGCCTTGGTCTGCGCTGAAGGGGAATTGCAACATGGCCATTCGCGACGAAACCCGGATGCTTCTGGAAAGCATGACCCGGCTGTTCCAGGACAAAGCCACCAAGCAGGTGATCGACCGCGCAGAGACCGGAGAATTCGCCGCCGATCTCTGGCGAGTCGTGGCGGAAACCGGCGTCCCGCTGGCGGCCTTGCCCGAATCCGCAGGCGGTGCGGATGCGGAATGGTCGGATTTGTACGCCGTCTTGCGTGTGGCCGGTCGTTTTTCCGTGCCGCTGCCGCTGGCCGAAACGATGCTGGCCGGTTGGGTTGCATCCAGTGCGGGGCTGGATCTTTCGGACGGCCCGATGACTGTCGGGCCGGTAATCGGAACGGACCGGCTGAGTATCGTTCGCGACGGTAACGGCTGGATGTTGTCCGGCAAGGCGTCCCGCATTCCATACGCGTCGCACGCCGCCCGAACCATATTGATCGCCGACGGACCGGATGGGGAAATGGCCGTTGCTTTGGACGGCACCGGCGATGCCGAAGTCACCACGGGCAAAAATATCGCCAACGAGTCCCGCGATACACTCGGCTTCACCAGGGTCCGCCTGTCCGCGGACGCGGTTGGGGCCTTGGGTCGCGGCGTCTCACGCGGCGCACTGTATCGTCGCGGCGCCCTGGCCCGGGCCACGATGATGTCTGGCGCGCTGGAGCGGGCGATGGATATGGCAACGACCTACGCACAGGAACGGGTGCAGTTCGGCCGCCCAATCTCTAAATTCCAGGCAGTGCAACAAAACCTCGCGGTTCTCGCCGGACAAACCGCGGCAGCCGTTGCGGCGGCGAATCTGGGGATAGAGGCGCTGGGCAAAGTCGATGGCGAACGCGAAACGTTCCTGATCGCGGTGGCCAAGGCACGCGTGGGAGAAGCCGCCACACTGGCCTGCGAGATCGCCCATCAGGTTCATGGCGCGATCGGATTTACCAAGGAATACGCCCTGCAACTTTCGACCCGCCGCCTCTGGTCCTGGCGCGAAGAATTCGGTTCTGATCCGGAATGGGCTGCTCGGGTTGGCTCCCACGCCTGCGCGAACGGGGCGGATGGACTGTGGGAGATGCTGACGGCTGTTACTTAACCGTCAAAGACATTTAGACGATGGGACCGCCAGTCCCATCGTCTAATCGCCCTTGATCGACAGCGCATAGGTCTTGTCGCGCGGGACGGTTGGAAACGGCGTCCAGACCACGCGATCATCTACGGCGTACGCCGCGCATCTTTCGTTATTGCCCTTGCAGTCGGCCAAGGCGCGGCCGAGGGGATCGAATCCTCCGTAATAGCTTGATGCACCGCCTTTTTCGTTGATCACGAAGGCTCGGGGAAACGGTTTTTCGAGAAATTTCCTGTAAAAATAACGGGCATTGTCCGACAGATACGGGATCGCGGTCACGTCGTCGATTGCCGCGAAAGAGGTCGTTGCGGGAAAAGGTTCTGGCAGATAGCCCTGGTTGATCTCGGCGTAGGGCATACCAATCCCGGCAAGAAAGCTGTCGATTTTTGGGGTCCAAAGCGCCAGCGCTTCGGGGTAGGCGAGAAAACCGTGCGAATTCTTCATGAACACCCCGATATCGACCACTTCGGCACGGCCGCCGCTGCCGTTGTAGTGGTTATACATGGCGCGCCAGACGGGGGTGGGAAACTGTTCGTCGTTAGCGCCATAGAACCAAATAGACGGCACGGTCGTTTTTGAACCGAACGTGCCGGCGGCGGTCGCCAAACTGCTTTCGCCGGCTTTGCACTCGGACGTCTTGATCCCGCCGTTGAAACTGATCAGGCCTTTGACGTTGGGCATGTTCAGTGCGCCCACGGCCAGCGTGTTCCAGCCGCCATAGCTTTGACCGGCGACGATGACGCGCTTGGTGTCGAAGCGCGGGTCGGCGCCAAGATAGCGAATGACCGCGCGGATGTCCTTCGCGTATGCGGTTCCCATCGCGGCGAAATCGCATCCGAAATAATAAAGTTCGCCGCCGGACGCCGCAAAGCCGCGCATCATTGGTAAGGCGACGGCATAGCCCCGCGACAGGAAGTAAAATGCCCCGTTGGTCAGACGATAACGGTCGCCGCGATGCCAGGCCGAGGCATTCGTCGCGCCGTGATTCATGATCGCGAGCGGAAACGGACCGCTGCCGTTGGGCCGAAACACTGTGACTTGCAGCGTAACAGCCGGTAGATCTTCGCCGGGAATACGAATGACCTGTTCATTCAGCGGACCAAGCGGCGCCTCCGGGTCCAAGGCATCGGCGGCAAAACATGCCAGCGTTCCGATAACGAGCAGAGCGAATGCAAGCGTCGTTACGACGGCATGTCTCCAGCCGGGGCGCGATCCT
>JANXLQ010000102.1 GCA_025355085.1 Rhodopila sp. | reverse complement strand
AGCCGGATGCGGCGGTCACCATAGCCGGGGAGTCAGTGGGGCTAACACCTGACCGCATCGCTTCAGTTAAGGCGATTCACGATCAAAAGCTGTCTGCTGAGAAGGGGAGTGCACAGCCTGAGCAGATGGCCGCCAAGGCAGGGCCTTTGATCTTGGATACCGGCGACAACTACGACGAACTGGACTGGGCGGCGTCGATTACGCCCCGATTGCCGATGGCGGAGCCCCGTGTCCCGGAAACAATTCGAACCCAGATGAAGCCTCATCAGGTGGATGCGTTCAAGTGGGCCACTCAGGCTTGGCAAGCAGGATTGCCCGGCATCTTGAACGCAGATGAGCAGGGCCTGGGAAAAACGTTGCAAACGATCGCGTTCCTTAATTGGTTGCAGGCACACATGCGGCATCCGCAAGCAGCAAAGCGCGGGCCGATCTTGGTGGTCGCCCCAACATCTCTCTTGGTGAACTGGGAGCAAGAGGTTGAGCGTCACGTCGAACCCGGCAAATTTGGACGGCTGATTCGGCTATATGGCGGATCGATCGCAACATCGAAACGGCGTGGAACACGCGGTGTCGAAATTGGCAACGGCCTGCCTGTTCTCGACCTGGATTGGCTCGACGATGCCAGGGAAGATGGAAGAGCGCACCGCTTCTGGATGCTGACGACTTACACGACCCTGACTAACTACCAGCATTCGCTCGGGACGATCCCGTTTTCGGCCGTCGTATTCGATGAGATTCAGGCGGCGAAAAACCAAGACACCATCCGATCCAAATCCGTGGCAGCAGTGAATGCAGATTTCCGAATTGGACTTACCGGCACCCCAATCGAAAATTCTACGTTAGACCTTTGGACTATCATGGACCGCTTGGCACCCGGTGCACTTGGAGCAGGCAAGGAATTTAGGGAACGGTATGGCACGCCGACCGAAAGTAATATGCTTGAGCTCCACGCCCGCGTTTTTAAGTCACAGGGAACGCTTCCGCCGCTTGGCTTACGACGTATCAAGGACGAAGTGGCAAAGGATCTGCCGGCGAAAAGCCGGCGCATACATCCACGGCAGATGCCCTCACTTCAAGCTAAGGAATATGATGTCGCTCGTCTCAAACTGGCCTCCGGTGGTCGCGGGGCAGCACTCAAGATGCTACATCACATTCGATCCGTTTCGGTCCATCCCGGTTTTGATGCTGGTGGGTCTGCTGACAACTTCGTCGCGCTGAGCGCACGCTTGCAAGCGACGGTGGACATCCTTTCCCGTATTAAAGCCGCCGGCGAACGGGCGCTGGTGTTCATTGAACACCGCGATGTTCAATTCCGCTTTGCTGAAATTGTGCGGCAGCGGTTTGGCCTAACGCGTGTCGAGATCATCAACGGTGACACACCGATCGCCAAACGCCAGAAAATTGTGAACGAGTTCCAAACGCATCTCGCAGAAGATCGCGGATTTGACCTGCTCGTATTAGGTCCCAAGGCTGCGGGGACCGGATTGACACTGACTGCCGCCGTCCACGTCATCCATCTGTCTCGTTGGTGGAACCCGGCTGTCGAAGAACAGTGTAACGACCGGGTTCATCGGATCGGCCAAACTAAACCAGTCACTGTACACGTCCCAATGGCCATACATGGCGGCTTCCGCGAAAATTCTTTCGATTGCCTGCTGCACAGCCTGATACAGCGCAAAAGGCGAATCGCGGCGCGGGCGTTGTGGCCGATGGGCGACACCGAGGATGACGCATCTCAGTTGCAGAGTATGCTAAGTCGTGGATATGAAAGCTTTGGTGGGGATGCCGTCGACGCGGCTATGACTGCCATGTTTGACCGTGATGGACTTCCGCTCCCCATCAAGGAGACAGATGGGTCTTTGATTATTTGAACCGTGATCCATCACCCCAGCACGCGCTTTTCTCCAAAAGCTTCACGCCCCGGTCATCTCGAATTCCCGCCCTTCGGCCAGCCAGGCGGCATAGCGCAGTGCCTGAAGGATGTCCTCCCGCTCCAGGTAAGGATAATCGCCCAGCAACGAGTCAATGCTCCGTTCCGCGCCAACCTGGCCCACGATCATGCCAACCGTGACCCGCATGCCGCGGATGCAGGCCTTGCCGCCCATGACACCGGGACGCAGAGTGATCCGATCGAAATCGCGCATGATCCACCCTTTGGGAACAGGGCGTTACCTTACCGGGCCGGTGGATCATACTCAAGGTTCATGGCAGCGGGGCAACCGTTCCCCCAGATTGTCTTCCAACCAGCCGTTCATGCGGATTGCCGGATCGTCGTTCGGCCATAACACCGCCCCGTGTCAGTCGCGAAGAGTCTC
>JANXLQ010000074.1 GCA_025355085.1 Rhodopila sp. | reverse complement strand
CGCCGGATTTCCGAACATGTTCATGATCACCGGTCCCGGCAGCCCGTCCGTGCTGAGCAACATGATCGTGTCGATCGAGCAGCACGTCGATTGGATCGCCGGCTGCCTGAGCCACCTCGGCAGCCGCCACCTGGACTGCATCGAGCCGGCCTTGGCGGCCGAAAACGCATGGGTCCAGCACGTCAACGAAGTCGCCGACACGACACTGTATCCCTCG
Organism: Rhodopila sp.; assembly: GCA_025355085.1. GTDB lineage: Bacteria > Pseudomonadota > Alphaproteobacteria > Acetobacterales > Acetobacteraceae > Rhodopila. Next base: position 6,969 of record JANXLQ010000074.1, on the reverse strand, counting down.
GCTGCCTCCTGGTACATGGGTGCTAACATTGAGGGTAAATCGCGTGTGTTCATGCCGTATATCGGCGGCGTCGGGGCCTATCGTGTGAAATGCGATGAAGTCGCCGCTAATGGGTATGAGGGATTCGAACTCGCCGGTGCGGCGGCCGAGGCGGTTGCCGCGGAATAGAACCGGCTGTCTGACGACCCCGGCCGCCGTGGCGGGTGGAAGCCTGCCACGGTCATGGAAGTAGCGGCGGGTTGAGAAAAATTCGGGGCGGGGAGGCGATTCTCCGCCCTCTATCGATGCCGGGGCAGGCGGCGTGTGTCTGTGCTGGTTAAAAGAATACGCTATCATCGGCCATGCCCTTCCGCCCTTCCGTCCCGTCCGCCCCTGAAATCCCGCTGTCATTGCGGGGGTTCCTGCGAGCCGTCCGCACCAATGCGCTGACCATGTGGCCCGCGTCCGCCTATCGGCAGGATATGTCGGTCAGCACTTTCTTTGGCCGCATGAACGTGCTTCTGAACACTCCGGACGCCATCCATCATGTGCTGGTTGGTGAGCCGGGTAACTACAGGCGATCCCCCGCGTCGATCCGGATATTACGCCCGATCACGGGTGAGGGGCTGCTGCTAAGCGAAGGCGACGACTGGAAACTGCAGCGCCGCACCATCGCCCCTGCACTCGCCCCGCGCGTTATGCCAATGCTGGCGCAGCACATCGCATCCGCCACCGAACGGGCGATTGCCCGGTTGCACCAGCAGGTTGGGGAACCGATCGACCTGCTGGCAACCATGCAGACCCTGGCATTGGATATCGCCGGCCGATCCATGTTCTCGCTCGAAATGGATATGTACGGCGCGCCGATGCGCCGGATGCTGACGGAGTATGCCGGCAGGTATTCGAAACCCCATTTGCTGGACATGCTTTTGCCGGCGTCGATCCGTTCTCCCCGGGATTTCGGACGTATGCGGTTCAAGCGGCGCTGGATGGGACTGATAGAAACGATTCTCGCCGTCCGAATGGCGACACCGCAGCCCGATGTGCCGCGCGATTTGTTCGATTTACTCCGAGCGGCGCGCGATCCGGAAACCGGTGCTGGATTTTCAACCGAACAGCTTCGCGACCAGGTTGCCACGCTGATCCTCGCCGGCCACGAAACGACCGCGGTTACGCTGTTCTGGGCGCTTCTTACGCTTGCCGAGGCGCCGGAGGAGCAGGAGTGGCTGGCCGAGGAAGCAGCCAGCGTCACGATCGACACGGAAAACCCGTTCGGGTCGGTGCCTCAGTTGGTTCGAACACGCGCGGTAGTGAACGAGACACTGCGGCTGTTCCCGCCCGCCTTCACGGTCGTACGGGAAGCCATCGTCAAGGACCGCATCGGCGATCTCGATCTGCCGCCGCGCTCGATCGTTTTCATCGCACCCTGGGTGCTGCATCGCCATCACGCGCTGTGGCAGGACCCGGACCTGTTCTGCCCGGCGCGTTTCATGCCCGGCCAGCCGCCGCCCGCGCGCTTCGCGTTCATGCCGTTTGGCGCTGGCCCGCGCATCTGCGTCGGTGCCCAGTTCGCGATGACCGAGGCGATATTGGTCCTGGCCGCGATCGCCGGGCAGTTCCGGGTTACGCGCGCCGATACACGTCCGGTGCTTCCGGTCGGCATCGTTACGACGCAACCGGATTATGCCGCGCCGGTTCGTTTCCTGCCACGATAGGTCAACTGGCGACGCGTTCCGGTACGGCTGCATTGCGGCGTGTGGACGTGCCTTCCGTGGTGACGCCAAACCGGACCATATACGGACGGAACTTCGCCCGCTCCTGCCGCTCCTCCAGCCCATGGTCTTCGAAATTATAATTATGCCTGCCATAGCCGCCGTTCGGTTTGGCGGTGACATAGTCCTCGATCGCGGACGCTGCCTGATGCGGAAGGGTCATGCCGAAATGGCGGTAAACGCCTTCGACGGTGCTGACGGGGTCGGCAATCAGATCCATGTGATGCACATGGCACACGGCTTCGGGCAGGCCCGCGTCGTCTCCCACAGCGATCATGCGTTTGGTTCCGTCCAGCCAGCGCCGGCTTTCGTTGGGACCGAGTGTTTTGGGGTCCAGGCGGCGGGTGAAGGGACGGCGGAGAACCTCGGTCAGGCGGGCCTGGGACAGCAGCACCTTCAACGGATCGCGATGTACGAACACCAACCGCGCGTCTGGATAAACCGCACGAATTGCCTGCAACGCGAACAAATGTTCAGGGCATTTCAAGACCCATTGAGACTGCACGCCATCCTGATGCTGAAGATACTGCAGGAATCGCTTGTGGAAACGGTAGGCCGGCAGGTTTCTGACGACATCGGCATCCAGCCAGTTGCGATACGATGGAATATGATAGTTGGTATCGAAGCGCAGGCTGCGGAAAACATGCGCGGTGATCTCACTGCACTCCTGCGGCGATGTCGCCTGCAACGGATGCAGAGCGCGAAATTCCGGCGCCAGCCGCTCAAACGTTTTCAATTGCCCGGCGACGCGGGCGATCCTTTCATCCCGTTTTCCCGCGATGGGGGAAGGGTAGATCGTTTCCCAAACAGCCGGGGCGCGATTGGCCGGATCGGTCAACATCAGACGGTGTAGAAACGTCGTTCCGCTGCGTGGCAATCCGGTGATGAAAACTGGCCGGCGGATGGGCGCCTCAGTGATCTCGGGGCATCGGACCGTTGCTTCCTGGATCAGCAGCAGGTTGGTCAGAAAACGCACGACGTCCCACTTTGTTGCGCTCCGTCCAACCACACTCAGCGCGGATTCTGCCGAACAGGCGTTCAGCAACCTTGTCAGCGGCCCGATGACCGATGCATCGCCGAAATCGCTTAGGCCGGTGCGTTGCCGAGCGGTTCGGATCAGTTCGTCCGGGTCGAACGGTTGATCCAATAGGCCAAGACATGCGACCACCTTGTCTGTCATGCGCAGGGCAGTGGTGATAATGGTCAGGGCAGCTCTCCCGCTGACGACGCCGCGATCTTTCAGGTTCCCAATGGAGTTGGGGGTGGTTTTTCATTCTTCCTGACACAAACGCGTGAGCCGATGCCCATCCGGAAGATTTATCCCGAATGAAGCGGACGACTGTATCTGGTTGATGCCGGTTGGCGCCCCAACATGACGGCTAACTGAGTTTTGAAGCGGCATGGAGGATGGGTTCGGTGCGAACAGCATATTGCGGGCGGCGGGCTGCCATTGGCGGAATTTTTCTGTTCGCCGCACTACCGGCACGCGCACTGGACACGGCTGCGGTTATCGCGCCGATCCAGCAACTCATTGGTGGTTTGTTGGATATCATGAAGGCCGGCGCCGGGACGCCGTTTCCGCGCAGGTTCGACATGTTGGCGCCAATCATCGATCGCACGTTCGATCTATCGGTGATCCTGGAAGAATCGGTCGGTCCCTCATGGCCGGCGTTGCCACCGGAGCAACAGCAGTTGCTGACCGATGCATTTCGTCGTTATACCGTGGCGTCCTATGTCAACAGTTTCAACGAGTATAACGGCGAGCGATTTGAGGTAATCCCGGAAACACGGGTCGTTGGCACACAACAAATTGTCCAAACCCGGATTATTCCGCAATCAGGCGACATTCACGAGTTAGATTACGTCATGCGGCAGGGGCAGGCCGGCTGGCGTGTGGTTGACGTGTTGGCGGACGGCACGATCAGCAGGATCGCGGTGCAAAGGTCCGATTTTCGCCGGTTACTGACGCGGGGCGGTGCTCAGGCGCTGGCTGACAGTTTGCGTAGCAAATCGGCGGTCCTGTCGGATGGGAGGAGTTGACTGGCCCCTGTGGAGGCGCACCGCACCCTCTCCGTCATGGTGGGCGAAGGCCCGCCATCCACGCTTTGCGGCGCTGGTCTCAAGAAAGGCGTGGATGTCGGGCCTTCGCCTGCCATGACGGGATTGTGCGGCCGCGCCCCACTTGGCGTGCTTATTGTTGGGCGTCGCCTAAGCCGCCATCTGTTCAACAGTGACGCTCTCGCCGGCCACGGTCGTCCGTCGCATGTCACGCACCATCGTTTCGTCGAAGCGCCGAACCCGGTGCATCGTGGACCGATTGTCCCACACCACCAGATCGTATTCCGTCCACTTGTGCGAATACGTAAACCTCGGCTGCACCGCGTGTTCGTTCAGATCACGCAGAAATGCCCGGGCTTCCGGCATTGGCCAACCAATGATCGTACCTGCATGCGATGACAGATACAGAGACTTTCGCCCGGTGACCGGATGCACCCGCACCAGCCGTTGCCGCACCGGTTTGAACATCTGCTTTTCTTCGTCGGATAATTCGGTAAAACCAAGCGTGCCGCGCGAATAGATCAAGGAATGTTCGCAAACCAGGTTTTCAATATCCGCCTTGGTCTTCGCATCCAACGCATCGTACGCGGCCCGCATGTCGGCGAATTCGGTGTTCCCCCCGGCATCCACAACAATGCGTCCCGATAACAACGAATACTTCGCCGGAACCGCTCGGAATGAACTATCCGAGTGCCACAACTGGTTGCCCAGATTAAACAGCCGTCGCCGGTCGTCGCGCGCCAGAGGTTTTTGATCGACGCCCAGATTCGAAACGTCCGCCATATAGGCATCCAGCCGCCGTTCGGCAACCTTGGTGAGGTTACCGCCGGCGGTGTGCTCCAGCGGTCCGAAACTGATGCTGAACGCTTTCTGTTGGTCGTCGCTGACACGCTGATCGTGGTAAACCAGAACAGCGTAACGATCCATGCCGGCTTCCAGCGCCGCCACCTGCTCAGTGTTCAGCGGCTGCGTGATATCGACGCCGGAGACCTCGCCCACGAAGCCGGGTGTCAGGTCGGTGATCTTGATAGACATTTCGTTCTTCCTTCTTACTCGGCCGCCATGGCGGGCGCCTGAGCCGCTGTTATTCCAATACCCTTGATGGTCGTGCGACGCAGATCGCGCACTTCCTCCAGGTCACGATACCGCCGGCCGCGGTGCATCGTGGTGCGATTGTCCCACATGACCAGATCGTTGACCCGCCACCGATGCGCATGGCGGAATTGCGGCTGTGTCGCATGTTCCGTCAGGTCGCGGATGAAAGCCCGTGCCTCCGGCATAGGCCAGCCAACGATCGTGCCGATATGGGCCGATAGAAACAGCGATTTGCGCCCGGTGACCGGATGAGTCCGCACAAGGCTGTGACGCACCGGCCTTATCTTGTCGGCGTTGCCCTCGCCATAATCCCCAAAACCAAGTTCCGCTCGGGAAAACGCTATGGAATGCTCCGTCACCAGGTCTTCGATCAGGGTCTTCGTTGCGGCGTCCAATGCATCGTAGGCGGCGCGCATGTCGGCGAATTCTGTATTGCCGCCGTGTCCTGGAACAATCCGAGCGGACAGTAATGAATAAATCGCGCCGGTCGCGCGGAATGACGCATCCGCGTGCCAAAGCCGGTTGCCGAGGGCGTACATCCGCCGGTTATCGTCACGCCCGCGTAACTTGCCGTCAGGACTGAGATTTGAGATGTCTCCCATCTCCACCGGACCCAACCGGCGGTCCTCGGGTTTCGACATCTGGCCGATCAGGGTCGCTTCCAACTCGCCAAAGTTACGGCTGTAAGTGCATTGTTGCTCGTCCGTCAGCGGTTGGTCGCGAAACACCAGCACGGCGTACCGGTCCATGCCCGCTTCGATGGCCGCGACCCGATCGTGCGATGATGGAACGCTGATATCGACGCCCGAAACTTCGCCGGCGAAATCCCGGTTCAACGGTGTAATCTGCATGATTCAAGCCGCCTCTTGCTGGGGTGCAGTCATCGCATCGCCGCGCACAGTGGAACGATGCATGTCGCGAATGTCATTCAGGTCGTCGTAACGCCGCGCCCGGTGCATCGTGGTGCGATTGTCCCAGATCACCATATCCAGGGGCCGCCAGACATGCGCGTGAACGAAACAAGGTTGCGTGGCGTGTTCGGTCAGATCGCGGATGAACGCCCGCGCCTCCGGCATCGGCCAGCCGGCGATGGTGCCGATATGCGCTGACAGGTACAGCGATTTTCGCCCGGTGACGGGATGCGTCCGGACCAGGCTCTGCCGCACCGGGCGCAGCTTGTCCTGGTTGTGGGCGCCGTAATCTTCTTTCGGAAAGCCGATGATCTCCCGCGAGTAAACATTCGAGTGTTCGGTCACCAGGCCGTCGATTTGCGCCTTGGTCGCGTCGTCCAGTGCGTCATACGCCGCCCGCATGTCGGCGAATTCGGTGTTGCCGCCGGTGCCCGGAACAACGCGCGCGGACAGTAACGAGTATTTGGCTGGCACCGCGCGAAACGATGCGTCCGAATGCCATAAACGGTTGCCCAGCGCGTTCAGGCGTATCCGGTCGTCCGCCCCCCGCAGCTTGCTGTTGCGATCGAGGTTGGAGATATCGGCCATTTCCAGTTTCAGCCGCCGGTCCTCCGGCTTCGCCATCTCTCCGCCGGACGATATCTCCAGTTCGCCAAAATTGCGGCTGAAGGCGAGTTGGGTGTCGTCATCGAAATTCTGATCGTGGCAGATCAGGACTGCGAATTCGTCCATGCCGGCCTCTATGGCCGCTACCTGCGTTGCGGTCAGCGGTTTGGTCAGGTCGATACCGGTCACATCCCCGGCGAAGCCAGGGGTCAGCGCTGCGATGTGCATCTGGTTTCCTCCGTCGGAATCTACTGGGGAGTATATCTCCGATCCGATCCATATTGCCAATCCCGCACCAAGCCGGCAGCAATTCTCATTTTGGTGTTGGTGGCCGCGATCACCCTTCTGGTCATGGTGGGCGCAGGCGCACCATCCATGTCTTTACTGGTCCGCGACGCCAAAAGGCGTGGATGGCGTACCTGCGCCCACCATGACGACGAGACACACCATCGCTGCTTTGCCAAAATGAGACCTGCTGCCTACGCAGGCCGCCTTGGTTCAATCGCCGTGCGATTTCAACAATCAATGCCATAAGAGCCTAATCTTTG
>JANXLQ010000056.1 GCA_025355085.1 Rhodopila sp. | reverse complement strand
ACGGCATTCCCGAGGCGGATGTTCATCGTGCCGGAAGAATTAGAACAGGCCTTCGATCTGACCGCCTTCGCCCAGATAGATGGACTCGGCGGACGGCACGCGCGGCAGGCCGGGCATGGTCATGATGTCACCGCAGATCGCGACCACGAACCCGGCACCAGCGGACAGGCGCACTTCGCGGACCGGCAGGATATGGCCGGTCGGCGCGCCCATCACCGTGGCATCCGCGGTAAAGCTGTACTGCGTCTTGGCGATGCACACCGGGACATCCCCGAACCCTGCATCCTCGAACGCCTTCAGCTTCTTCGCCACGGCGTCGGGCATCGAAATATCGGACGCACGATAGATCTCCCTGGCGATGGTGCGGACCTTGTCGGCCAGCTTCATATCCAACGGATACAGCGGCTTGTAGTTGGCTTTGCCGGCGTCGATCTGCGCCGAAACCGCATGTGCCAAAGCCTCGGCCCCTGCCCCGCCGTGCGCCCAATGGGTGCAGGAGATCGCTTCGGTGCCGATCGCCTTCATGGCTTCGCGGATCGCCTCGAATTCCGCCACCGTGTCGGTGGTGAAGTGGTTGACCGCGACGACGACGGGCAGGCCGAATTTTTGCAGGTTTTCAACGTGGCGTTGCAGGTTGGCGATGCCGCGCTTCACCGCCTCCACGTTCTCCGGCCCCAACGCAGTGCGGGCGATGCCGCCGTGCATCTTCAGGGCGCGTACGGTCGCGACGACCACCGCGCAGGACGGCTTTAGACCAGCCGAGCGGCATTTGATGTCGAGGAATTTTTCGCCGCCCAGGTCGGCTCCGAATCCGGCTTCCGTCACCACCACATCGGACAGCTTCAGACCCAGGCGCGTCGCCATGACCGAGTTGCAGCCGTGTGCGATGTTGGCGAACGGACCGCCATGCACCAGGGCCGGCGACCCTTCCAGGGTCTGCACTAAATTCGGAGCAACCGCGTCCTTCAGCAGCACGGACATCGCGCCATCGGCCTTCACGTCGGCGGCGGTGATGTTCTTGCCGTCGCGGGTCTGGCCGACGATCATCTTGCCCAGGCGGGCCTGCAGTTCCGGTAGGTTTTGCGACAGGCAGAACACCGCCATGACTTCCGAAGCAACGGTAATGTCGAAGCCGTCCTCCCGCGGGAACCCATTCGCGACACCGCCCAGGCTGCCGGCGATGCTGCGCAGCGCGCGATCGTTCATGTCCAGGCAACGGCGCCATGAGATGCGGCGCGAGTCGATACCGAGCGGGTTGCCCCAGTAGATCGAGTTGTCGATCATCGCGGCCAGCAGATTGTTGGCCGAGGTGATGGCGTGAAAATCGCCCGTGAAGTGCAGGTTGATCTGGTCCATCGGCACGACCTGGGCGTAACCGCCGCCGGCCGCCCCCCCTTTCATGCCGAAGCTGGGACCCAGGCTGGGTTCACGCAGACAGATCGTGGCGCGTTTGCCGATACGGTTCAGTGCGTCGCCGAGACCGACCGTCGTGGTGGTCTTTCCCTCTCCGGCCGGAGTCGGGTTGATGCCGGTTACCAGCACCAGGGCGCCGTCCTGGCGGGATTCGACGCTATTGAGGAAATCCAGGCCGATCTTCGCCTTGTAGTGGCCGTAGGGCTCCACCGCGCTGGAGGGGATACCCAGCTTGTCGGCGATCTCTTGGATGGGGCGCATTTTAGCGGCGCGGGCGATTTCTAGATCTGGATTCATGCCTGGATAGCCTCCGATTTTATTTTTCTGCCGAATCCACGCAACGTTTGGTCCACAGTTCGAAGCGCTTCCGCACTGTAGTAGCGCCGGATCGCCCCGATGCAGCCAACGCGAGACGTAGGAACGGCGCGTTCAATCGGTAGCATACCAGATTTGGCTTGGATTTCAAAACGTCACCGGGAGGTATCGAATCGATCCCATCGCGGCTGGCACATCCCAGGATAGCCGTTGGACCCGATCTTTGCGGGCAGCGGGAGACGGTGACCGGCCTGTGAATACCGGAGGATTTCCGGCATCGGCGTCAACTGTGCCGCCGCGGACCAGGGCGTGTCTGCAACATCCCAACGAAACCTGCATTCAGGGATTGAAAATCCCATCCACGCCTGCCGTTTTGGTGCTAGGAACCGGGAATGAACATGCCGCTTGTCTTTCCCGATTGGGTGCCCTGGTGGGTGCCGTTGGTGCTCCTTGTCCCCGCGCTGTTGTACGCGCTCGCCTTTCTGTTTATGCCGTTCAGCGTTCTGGGCGTCAAAACCCGGCTGGAGGTGATGGAGGCCAGACTGGACGAGATCCAGCAAGAGATCCGGCATTTGGCGTTGCGGCTGCCGGCCGGCCCGCGAGATGTCGATTTTGAGGATGTCTATGCGCCGGTTTCGCAGCCCAAGCGGCGGGAGGCGTCAGTCAGCGACCGGCCGCCGATTCCACCTGCGGCGCAAGACCTTTACGACGACCACGAAACCTATGAGCGACCGGCACCTCCACCGCACATGCGCCCGGTTCGGCGGCAGGAACCGCAGATCGTGCGGCCGGAGCGGTCGGAGCCTCGGTTGGATTCCCGGCGGTAGAAGGTTGAGGCGGGACAGTCTTTGGTTGACGTCGCGTGGAGATCGACGTGCCCTAATTGCTTTGGGGCGCTGGTGCCGAAATCTTCTCTTGGGGATTGTAACGAGCAGCGTCTAAACTGTTTGGTTGCTCCGCCAGTGCGCTTGGCACGCTTTGCGATGTGGTGCGTTGGTCGTCCGGTCCATTATCGTCCCGATATGCTGGCCCCAGTCCGCGCCCGAATTGAGGGGCCTGATCGACCTCGGCGTTGACGATGTTGCTCGTCAGGACCATTTTTGTGCCTTCCACGGAGCAACTGTGTACCTCGTTCTGTCTCTGTGGTAAAAATTGCTTGCTTGCCGCTGATCGTAAACCCCCGATTGGACATGGTTCCCGGCAGCGGCCCTCCATCGCCCAGCAGATGTGTAAATCCGGCAGGGCATTCCCTGGCTGCCTATCGCGGTACGCTGCTGGAACAGGTCGCCGGAACGAGCCAAATTTGGCGCTGGTTATTCGCTTCCTTCGTGGCTTCGTGGCTTCGTGGTGAAATAGGCGCTTCCTCGTACACCCATGCCGAGCCAACCGCGCTACCAAGAAGCCAATCACCCGATTACACCGATGGGGGCGGCTTCCTGGCATTCGTTTCCGATCTGCCGGTATGCATCTCGGACAGTGGGCCAGGAATCGGACGGTCCATACTATCGTTGGCGTCATCGAAGGTTGGACCGAGGCGCCCTTCGGAATGGGCCGTCCGGTTCATGGACCCACGCTTCGCAGGGCATTATACCAACCGCGTTTGACGTACCGCCATCCAACCCGTCATGCCGGCGAAGGTCGGCATCCACGTCTTTTGTTCGTCCTAGCAAAGACATGGATGGTGCGCCTTCGCGCACCATGACGATGCGAGGGCGGTCGGCGGCACGTCAGCGTCAACGCCGGTTGGCATTAGACTGGTTGCGGGTTAGTACGGTGCCTCTCAGTCCGCCAGACAACGCTCCATATTTGATCGCGACCGAGCAACGCGCGTCCATGACCCGGGGGTTCGGCGATGCGGCCGCGAATATGCATAGCGGTTGGGTTCACCTACCGGGTCGTTCTTTAACACAATCGACATAGATGGATCGCCGATCAAATCCGGTATGTTATTACAAATAAACAATTTGGGTATTTATTTTGCCGGTCCACTTACCGGTCCGTAATCGGCGCGCGGGCCGGAATTCATGACCGCATCGGCTTCCTCTTTGTTTTTTACCGGCTGCCAGCCTGCACTATAGAGACACGATCTGAATTCATTACTTCTACCGTCACGGTTTTGATCGACCATCATATAGGCTGGCGGAATATACTGACCGCCAGTGGTATAACAACTGACTGAATACCCGATTGGCGTGCAGTTGGTTTGCACAGGGGTTATATAGCCCGGTGCCACCATGACCTGCTGCAAAACGGGAGGAAACTGGTAATATGCGCGACTGTTGCACGCAGCTTTTGTTGCATCGAACTCCGCGTAGGTTCCACCGGGCTTCGCCCAATACTGAGTGCAGCCGGCAAGCGACACACACGCCACGATGATGGTCCACCGACAAATCGACATCTTAGGTTCCCAACATATCACTTTAGCATTGAAGCGCAAATTTCCGTAAATGTCGATGGGGAGTTCTCATTTTGATGTTCGCGGCCGCGATCACCTTCCTCGTCATGGTGCGCGAAGGCGCACCATGACGACCAGGAACACAATCGCCGCTTTGCCACAATGAGAACTGCTGAATGTCGATGGGCAATCGATCTTCGACCGCCCTTCGCAAGAGGTCACACCACAGGCACAAACGTATCGCGTTGTCGAAAGATTATAAGCGTGAACAACCATCGGCGGGCATTATAAATCTCCAGGAGCCGCAGCCTGCCCGACACGATCGATACGTTTAATGGGCAACTACCGCGCGTTGGCACTCGCCTCCGACCGCGTCGCCCCTGACCGCTGCGCCAGCGCCGCCGCCATGAACGCGTCGAGTTCTCCGTCAAGCACCGCGTTCGGATTGCCCGACTCCACCCCCGTCCGCAGGTCCTTCACCAACTGATACGGTGCAAGCACGTAATTGCGTATCTGGTGCCCCCAGCCGATATCGGTCTTGGCGTCTTCCTGGGCCGCCGTCACCGCCTCCCGCTTCCGCAACTCCGCCTCGTACATCCGAGCGCGCAACATTTCCATGGCGTTGGCGCGGTTACGGTGCTGCGAGCGGTCGGTCTGGCAGGCCACAACGATGCCGGTTGGAAGATGCGTGATCCGGATCGCGCTATCGGTCTTGTTCACATGCTGCCCGCCCGCGCCCGATGCTCGGTATGTATCGACCTTCAGGTCGGACGGATTGATCTCCACCTCGATCGTGTCGTCCACGACAGGATAGACCCACACGCTGGCGAAACTGGTCTGCCGCCGAGCGTTCGCGTCGAACGGGCTGATGCGGACAAGGCGATGGACCCCGCCTTCGGTCTTCAGCCACCCGTAAGCGTTGGGGCCGGTCACCTGAAGTGTCGCGGATTTGATGCCAGCCTGCTCGCCTTCGCTTTCTTCCATCAACTGGACTGTGTAGCCGTGCTGTTCGGCCCAGCGCATATACATGCGCATCAGCATCATCGCCCAGTCCTGGGCTTCGGTGCCCCCCGCGCCGGCATTCAGTTCTATGAAGCAATCGTTGGCGTCGGCCTCACCGGACAGCAGGCTTTCGATCTCCCGCCGCTTGGCTTCCTCGGCTGCCGCGCGCAACGACTTCATTGCGTCGGCGACCATCGCCGTGTCACCGTCGGATTCCGCCATTTCGATCAGTTCCAACGCGTCGGAAACCTCCGTTTCCAGCGCCAGCACGCCCTCCATGGCCGAGGCGATCTGGTTCCGTTCGCGCATCAGCTTCTGCGCGGCGGCGGCATTGTTCCACAGCGCCGGGTCTTCGGCGCGGTTGTTCAGTTCGGCGAGGCGGCTTTCGGCGACATCCCAGTCAAAGATGCCTCCTCAGCAGCGCGACGGACTGCTTGATCTGTTCGTTAAGGGCGTCGGATTCGGCGGACATGGTGTGCGATATGCTCTCTCATAAAGAGGGGGCTCATAAGGAAGGGCCTCGTAAGGCCGGGTCAATACAGCCCGCCAATGCTGGTATCAACCCCGCCATGCACGATGGCGGGCGGCGCGGGCGATCCGTCGGCTGTCGTGGCACTGCTCAGGGCGGCCCCAATGGGACCGGAGGCACCCGGCACCTGACCATCCTTGAAGGCGTCGGTGACCGTTCCCGAACCGGTATCCCACGACGCCATCGTCACACCCGGCGGCATCGGGAACGACAGGACGGGATGGCCGGCCAGGGCTATGGCCATGAAATCGCGCCATATCGGGGCCGCCACGGCGCCGCCGGTTGCGTTGTTACCAAGCGAGGCGGGGGTGTCATGCCCGACCCACACCACGGTTACGAGATCGGGTGTAAACCCCGAGAACCACGCGTCGTTGAAATCCTGACTGGTGCCGGTCTTGCCGGCAATCGGCCGGTTCAGGCCCTTCCCCGCCAACGTGCCGGTGCCGCGTTGCACGACGCCCTGCATCATGGCGATCAACTGGAACACGCTGGCGGGATCGGCGATCTGCGCGCGTTCGTCATTCATGGCGGGCGGTTTGGATGGATCGGAACAGTCCGAGCAGTCCAAGCCGGATGTGCGCATCACGACATGGCCGGCCGGGTCCTGCACGCTGTCGATCAACGAGGGTATGACCTCTCGCCCGCCCGCCGCGATGGACGCGTAGGCTCCGGCCTCTCGCAGCACCGTGGTTTCCACCGCGCCGAGGGCGGCCGGCAGCACGCGCGGCATCGAGTCCACGAGGTGGAAGGCAATGGCATTGTCCGCGATCGCCTGCATCCCGGTCTGTTGCGCCACGCGCAAGGTGACAAGGTTCATCGACTCCTCAAGCGCCACCCGCAGCGATGTCGGGCCGCTGAACGTGCCCTCATAGTTGCCCGGCCGCCAGCGACCCTCCGGCGTATCCACCACGATCGGCGCATCCAAAAACTTCTGGCTCGGTGACACGCCCTGCTGCAACGCCGTCAGATAGACCATCGGCTTGAAGCTGGAGCCTGGTTGACGATTAGCCTGAGTGGCCCGGTTGAACTGGCTTTGCTCGAAACTCCACCCGCCGACCATGGCCAACACTCGCCCGGTTCGCGGGTCCAGGGCGACCAGGGCACCCTGCACCAGGGGAATTTGCCGCAGCGTCGCCCGATTGGCCGGCGGCGGCATGGGCGGCGGCGGGCTTTTACCCTTTACGGGCACCACCGGGCCAACGGCGGGCACGGGCTGGGCCGACGGAGGGTCTATCATCACAATGTCGCCGACCTGCACCACGTCACTCATGCGCTTCGGTGCCGGCCCCAATTTGCCGTCGCGTAATGGACGTGCCCAGGTCGTATCGGGCAGCGCCAGCACCGCCGCCCGGCGTTCGGCGGCCGCGCCCAGCCATTGGACTTTCGCCTCGGAATCCGAAAGGCCGGCGACGATCGCCAGCCTCCAGGCGGGCAACATACCGGGCGGGCGCGGTTGTTCGTTCAATGCGGCGGGCCATTTCGTCTCAAAGTCCGCCGGCGGCAGGGCGGCATGCGCCACGGCGCCGCGCCACCCGCCCATCTTGCGGTCATAGGCCACCAGTCCATCGCGCAGGGTTTTCTCGGCCGCAAGCTGTAGCGCCGGATCGAGGCTGGTGCGAACCATCAGACCGCCCTGGGTCGTGGCGTCCTGCCCAAATCGGGCAGTGAGCTGGCGACGCACTTCCTCGGTAAACCATTCCGCCCCGGGGATCGGCGGCGGACGGCGGAATTCGGACGGGATCACGGGGGAGGCTTTGGCCTCTATGGCCTGGGCGGGTGCGATTGCATGGTCTTCCGTCAGTCGCTCCAGCACGTAATCGCGCCGGGTTCTGGCAACATCGGGATATTTGAACGGATTGAGGTTGTTGGGCGCCTTGGGTAGCGCGGCGAGGAATGCCGCCTCGGCGATGGTCAGCTTATCGAGCGGCTGGTTGAAATAGGACTGCGCCGCCGCTGCAACACCGTAGGAGCCGAGGCCGAGATATATCTCATTCAGGTACAGTTCCAGAATGCGGTCTTTACTCAGGTTTTGCTCTATTCGCAGGGCGAGGATCGCTTCCCGTGCCTTGCGGGAAAACGACATCTGGTTGTCCAGCAGCATGTTCTTGGCGACCTGCTGCGTGATCGTGGACGCACCGATCGGACGGCGTCCCTGCCCGGCATGGGAAAAGTTGAACACAGTGGCGCGGACGATGGCCAGCGGATCGATGCCGCGATGAGTGTAGAAGTGTTGGTCTTCAGCCGAGATGAACGCCCGTTTGACGATATCGGGGATCGCGGTGATCGGCACGAAAATCCGGCGTTCGGACGCCAGTTCCGCCAGCAACCGCGAATCGCCGGCATAGACCCGGCTCATGACCGGCGGCTGGTAACTGCGAAGGCCATCCACATCGGGCAGGTCGGCGCTGAAGTGTTGGTACGCCATGTAACCGCCGGCCGCGCCGGCGACTCCACCGAGCAGAAGGATGCCGAGGATGGCGCCGAACAGACCGCGAATCGCGCGCACGGCCTTGTTGGCCCGCCGCTTCGGCGGTTTGGCGCCGGACGCCGGGTTTGGCGCTGCGGGGTTACTACTGCAGTCGCGAGCAGTGGGCGCCAGCTTGTCGCCAGCGGTCAGTGGTCCTGTCATAGGCGGCGATATGGGCGCTTTCGTCCGAAATCGCCAGCAACGAGATTGCTATCCAGGCGCGTTCCGGAACCGGGGCCTCGATTTGTTACATCTGTTTGAAAAATTGGGCGGGTCAGCCTGTCGCGTCGCCGGAACCGGGCATCTCCGCCATGCGGCCGGCGCCGGTAAAATAAGCATCGACCGCCCGATGCATCGCCTTTGCGACCAACCGGCGATGGTCTGCCTTGCGCAAGGCGGCTTCATCTCTGGCGTTGGACATAAAACCCATTTCAACCAACACGCTGGGGATGTCGGCCGCCTTCAGTACGACAAATCCGGCATGCCGGGCGGGATTTTGCAGCATCGGCAGCCCCTGATCCAGGCTGCCCACCAAATCGCGGGCAATTCGCACCGACCCGGCCCTGGTTTCCTGCCGGACGAGGCTGGCGAGAATGTGCGCGACCTCTGGCGAGGCTGACGGCATCTTGCGTCCGCCGAAACGGTCGGCACTGTTTTCCGTCCGCGCCAGGGCAGCGGTCTGCGCATCGGAGGCCGTCTGCGCCAAGGTATAGACCGAGGCGCCCCGCACCGAATGATCCGACAAGGCATCCGCGTGCATGGACACGAACAGGTTCGCGCCGTGGTGCTGGGCGCGGGCCACCCGCTCCTCCAACGGAATGAACACATCGCGGGTGCGGGTGAGTTCGACGCGATACCGGCCGCTTGCCAGCAGTTGACGCTTCAATTCCAGCGCGGCGGCTAACGAGACGTGTTTTTCGTATGTGCCCGAAATCCCGATGGCGCCGGGGTCTCTGCCGCCATGGCCGGGGTCCAGCATCACCAATGGGGCCGGTCGCCTGGCGCCGCCGGAGCCTTGCCGCCCGGGTTCGATTTTGCGGGATTCGCCCTGGCCATGACCTGGTTGGCCCTGACCTGGTTGGCCGTGACCTGGTTTCGCCGCCATCGCATCGTGCAGGGCGGCCGGCAGCAGGAACGTGCCAAACACGGACGCACCTGCCGCGAACCGGCGCAGCAACAGGCGACGCATGACGGGTTGGGTCAAATCCATGATTGCTCTTACCATATTGGATACGGATTAACACCTTGCACATTGATTCGGGCGGGTTCATGGCGCCCGCTTACGATCCGCTTGCGGTGGACGACAGTTTGCGTCATGGTCTGACCGCTCCGGCGATGTATCCGGGGATAGCGGGCCTCCGCGATCCCCCTGGTCTTCTCCGGCGGCGCGTGATCCCTTGATCGGCCTGGTCGGAGCCTGGCTGGCGAGTTTTGGGAAGGATCCGCCCGCCGTGACCGCATTGCCGTCCGCGTCGCGCCCGCCATTTTGGATGTGTGGCGCGCCGGGATCCGATCGCTGCGGGATTCGTCCGCCGATTGGTCAGCGCGAGTGACGACTTTCAAACGGGGCGGCGTTTCGCCATGGAACGCGCCATCCGAACGCCAGGGACTGATGAACCACGCCGCGCCATGCCCGTCCGATTTTGGACTTTCCCCCGATTTTCCGGGAAGCATGTTCGTCGCGTGTCCCGATCTCCATCGTTTTCCTGAACCTTCGGGCGGGCCCCTTCCCGCAAGCCTTGCAAGCCGTCCGATGACTGAGACCCGCAGATGGTCCGGCATCGGCTTTACGGCGGCCTATCGGAGTTCAGGACTAAATGACGAAGCGCATGCTGATCGATGCCACACACGCGGAAGAGACCCGCGTCGTGGTGCTGGACGGTACCCGACTTGAAGATTTCGACGTCGAGACATCGACGAAGCGGCAACTCAAAGGGAACATCTACCTCGCGAAGGTAGTCAGGGTCGAACCAAGCCTACAGGCGGCGTTCGTCGAGTATGGCGGCAATCGCCACGGCTTCCTGGCGTTCAGCGAAATCCATCCCGACTACTATCAAATTCCCGTCGCCGACCGGCAGCGGTTGATCGAGATGCAGGCTGAAGAAGCCCGCCGGGAAGAGGAAGAAGAAGACCTGGAGCTGGCGCTGAGCCATGCATCCGACCACCGGCCAATTGCATCCGCAACGGTTGATTTCGGAGCGGCCGTGCCGGCCGTCGCACCGTTGGCCGCCGAAGCATGGGCCTATGCGTCCACCCCGTTGCTGGTCGCGCCTGAACCGGCCGGAGAGACCGAGCGAAGTGACGTAGCCGAACCCGCCGCATCGGTGATTTCCGAGTGCGATGCGGCGGAAGCATGGGCAAAACCGGACATGCCGCCGCTGATCGCCGCCCCCGCCGCGCAGCCGCTGGCGATCCCAAGCGAACGGATCGTCGCCGACGCGGACTTCGACGATTCGGAATCCTACGACCGGAACGACGACCATATCGAAACGCTGCCTCCTCCGGAGACCGTCGGTGGCGGCGATCAGGAAAGCAGCGACGAGCAGCGCGAACGCCGCACGCCGCGCTTCATGCGCAACTACAAGATCCAGGAAGTCATCCGCCGCCGGCAGATTCTGCTGATCCAGGTGGTCAAGGAAGAACGCGGCACCAAGGGCGCGGCGCTGACCACCTACCTGTCGCTGGCCGGACGCTTCGGCGTTCTGATGCCCAACTCGCCACGGGGCGGCGGTATATCCCGGAAGATCACCTCGGCGACCGATCGCCGCCGGCTTAAAGAGGTGATGTCGGAACTCGATATTCCGCGTGGCATGGGGATGATCGTGCGCACCGCCGGGGCCAACCGGCCGAAGCCGGAGATCAAGCGCGACTGCGAATACCTGCTGCGGCTGTGGGACGACATCCGCGAGCACACCCTGAAGTCGGTGGCGCCGGCGCTGATTTACGAAGAAGCCAGCCTTATCAAGCGCTCGATCCGCGACGTCTATTCGCGCGACATCGACGAAATTTTGGTCGATGGCGAGGAAGGCTGGCGGGCGGCGCACGATTTCATGCGCATGCTGATGCCGACCCACGCCAAGAAGGTGCAGCTTTGGCGCGACGGCGGACAGCCGCTGTTCGCCCGCAATCAGGTCGAAGCACAGCTCGACGGCATGTTGCAGCCGACGGTGCAGCTTCGCTCCGGCGGCTATCTGGTGATCAACCAGGCCGAGGCGTTGGTCGCGATCGACGTGAACTCGGGGCGGTCCACCCGGGAACGCAACATCGAGGAAACCGCGCTGCGGACCAACCTGGAGGCGGCCGATGAGGTCGCACGCCAGTTGCGGCTGCGCGATCTGGCCGGTCTGATCGTCATCGACTTCATCGACATGGAGTCGAAGCGTCACAACGCGATGGTCGAGCGGCGGATCAAGGACGCGCTGAAGAACGACCGCGCCCGCATCCAGGTCGGCCATATCAGCCATTTCGGCCTGCTGGAAATGAGCCGGCAACGGCTGCGTCCGTCGCTGGCGGAAACCAGTTTCATCGCCTGCCCGCATTGCGGCGGCACCGGTCATGTTCGCAGTACCGAAAACGCGGCGATCCATGTGCTGCGCGGGATCGAGGACGAAGGCGGCAAGCGCCGTTCGGCGGAGATCGTCGTCTATACCGCAACGGCGGTCGCGCTGTACCTGCTGAACCACAAGCGGGAGCGTTTGCAGGAAATCGAACTGCGTTACGCGATGAAGGTCATCATCGCCGCCGACGACGCACAGATCGCACCGCAGTTCCGCATCGACAAGGTGCGGACCCGCTCGCCCGATGAAATGCCCGTTGTGGTGACAGCGGAACGCTCCATGATGCCGCCTCCGCCGATCGACGACGAGGATGACGAGGAAGAGGTCGAAGCCGCCTCTGCTGGGTCCGATGACGGCGACGTCGAGACCGTTGGCGGCGAGGGCGACGAAGATACCGCCGAAGACAGTGCTGCGGATGCGGCTGGCGATGGTGGTGGCGACGAGGCGGAGCGGCAGCAGAAGCGCCGCCGCCGCCGCCGTCGTGGCGGCCGTCGGGATGATCCCCAGGCGGGAGCTGCCGGTGAGACTGCCGACGAGCGTGCTGAAGGCGATGATGCGGTTGTAGCGACAGCCGCACCGGAGATATCCGGCGCAGGCAAACCCTCTGGCGAACCATCTGGCGAACCCTCTGGCGAAACGGCCGGCGCACCGTCTGGCGAACCATCTGGCGCACTTTCTGGCGAAGCGGCTGGCGAGGAGCCATCCGAGACCGGCGAAGCGCCGGGTGCATCCGATGACGATCCCCGGAATCGCCGCCGCGGACGGCGTGGTGGACGCCGCCGCCGTCGCGAGAACGAGGGTGAATTGTCGCCGTTCGCCGTGCCGGGTGCCGACCAGCCCGAGTCGGTTCCGGTCTATGCCGGACCGACTCCGGCCGACCCGTTCGGTGGACGCGCGTTCGATATTTTCGACGTGATGGATCAAGCGGAACGTGCGGCTGAAGCAATGCCCATGGCGCGATCCGTGCCGGCCCTTGAAGCCGTCAGGACTCCGGAACCGGAACCTGTCAGTGCAGAACCTGTCAGTGCAGAACCTGTCAGTGCGGAACCCGTCAGCGCAGAACCCGTCAGCGCAGAACCCGTCAGCGCGGAACCTGTCAGTGCAGAACCCGTCAGCGCGGAACCTGTCAGTGCAGAACCCGTCAGCGCGGAACTTGTCAGTGCAGAACCCGTCAACGCAGAACCTGTCAGTGCGGAACCTGTCAGCGCGGAACTTGTCAGTGCAGAACCTGTCAGTGCGGAACCTGTCAGCGCAGAACCGGCCGTCGCGGCCCAGCCGGAAGCTGAAATCGTTAACGCGACGGCCACGCAACCCACAGGTGAGGTTCCGATCGTCACGGCAGAGACGAAAACCGCCGAGGCATCGGAGCCGGCCAACGCTACGACGGCCTCGGTCGCCGAACGGGATGCCCCGACATCCGAACCGGTGGTCAAGCCGATCCTAATCGGCGCGGACGCAGAGCAACCGGTGGAAAAGAAGCGAGGCTGGTGGCGACGGTAATCTCAATCGGTTCACCGGCGGGACAGGAACCGCCGGCGAACCGGCACCGCCGATAGCGGCAAGGCACGACACGATGCGGGTCTCAATCCAGCCTATGGTTGGCGTCGATGCCAGAATTGTGTCATTCTGATTTCAACAGCCACCAGACGATCCGACCGTCCTCAATGGTTCAGGTGCCGGACCCGGGTCATAGACCCTGGCCAGTGACCGAACCAATCGCAGCCTGAATCAATTGCATGCAGGTCGCCCGATCCCGGGCCGTCAACGCCTGCCGTGCCTGCGAGATTTGCCCAACCGTCAGATTGTCACTCGGGTTATTCATCTGACCCAGCGGCACGGATCGATCGAGCATGCGGGTTTGTGCCATCTCCAGCGCCTCTTCCGCTTCGCCTACACGCCCGGCTGCCAGGGCATTCTGCGCGGCGCGCAGATAATCGGATACCCGAGCGCCTTCCGGCACAAGGGGCGACGGCAGCGGCGCAAGCGGGGCTGACGTCGAATCGGCGGCCATCGCGACCGGTTGCATCGAAAGGGCCACGGCAAGAACCGAAAACCGAACCGCGTTAAGAACCAGTGAACGCATCAACCTGCCTCCTGTATGGGTGGTATCGTTAGCGTGCTTATCCAACAGCCACGGCGAGACTGTGGCATTTCTGGCCGAAGCCACATTGATGCCCGTCAAAGCCGAGCCAATGAGGCGGCTAATATCGCGGCCTGACGGTGCCGGGGCCTATCACCGCCAGCGCCGGTGGAACCAAAGATATTGCCCTGGGTTTTCGCGTATCCACCCTTCGATAACAGTCGTGATCATCTGGGTCGTCGCGACAACATCGACCTGACCGCCGGTTCCGCGAGGAAGTTCGTAGGGTCCAAAGCCTTCAATGCGAAACCGATGGTCCGGCAACCGAACCACCCGGACTCCAACCACCGGGCAATCGAAGCGCCGCGCCAGCCGGGCAACCGAGGGATTGGCCTTGCAACGCCGGCCAAAGAACGTGACATCGACGCCGCGCGAGAAGTGTTGGTCCACCACCATGCCGAGATGCTCACCCGCCGACAGGGCGGCGGCCATTTCCAGCGCAGCCTGGGCGCGTGTGCGAATCAGCCGGCCCATCAACGGTGCGCGAATACGAATGATCTCTTTCGCCACCGCCTTGTTGTTCGGCATGCGATAAACAACGGCGGAGGGAAGGCCGTGGGCCGAGGCGGCGATGGCCGGCAGTTCCCAGTTCGCCAGATGGGCGGCAAAGCACAAGGCGGGTTTGCCATCGGTCCGCAGCATGTCGAACAACGGCAGGCTGTCGGTTTGAATGCGGCCGGCGTTGGGGTGGTTCTCATCGAAGTCCCAAATGCGCGCCATATGCACGTATTCACCCGCGACACGGCCCAGGTTTTCCCAGGCGTCTCCCAACGTGGCCTCGATCCAGGCAGCGTCCTTGTCCGGGAAGGCCGCACGCAGATTGTCCCGGCCGATGCGGTGTGCCGGCAACCATGGGCCGATCCGGCGAGCCACGCCGCCGACCAAATCCGACGCGCGGTCCGGATTGGCCCGCCGCAGCAACCGGATCAGCCATTTCACCAAACGGCCGAGGATACGCTCCCCATACACATTCAGTTGGCGGCGCATGCGGGTCAGAGTTCGACTATGATCTTGCCGAACACGTCCCTTGTTTCCAAACGGTTCACCCCGGCGCGGAAATCCTGTAGGCCATAG
>JANXLQ010000014.1 GCA_025355085.1 Rhodopila sp. | reverse complement strand
TTGCCCACCAGTTCCTTCAGCGTTTCGGTTGTGCCGCCGCCCAGCGTGCCGTAGCGCGCGCCGCGATAGAAACGAGACACCGGATATTCGTCTGTGAACCCGTATCCTCCATGCACCTGGATGGCCTCGCTGGTGACCCGGATCGCCATTTCGTTGCAATACATCTTGGCGATCGCCGCCTGATACGGGTCGGGAAACGGATTGGCGGTTGAACAGGCGCGATAGAGGATCGACCGGCCGACCTCGATATCGCGATACATCTCCGCCAGCTTCCAGCGCATGCCCTGGAATTCGCCGATCGGGCGGCCAAACGCCGAGCGATTGCGCATGTATCGAACCGATTCCTCGAACGCACCCTCGGCCAGCCCCAGGGAAATGCTGGGATTGAGGCAACGCTGTGTGTTGAAGGCGTTCAATAGTTTCTTGAATCCATCCTCCTTGAGAATCAGATTCTCCAGCGGAAGATCGCAATCGTCGAACACGATCTCCGCGAGGTTTTCCCCGCCCATCGTGTGGTATCGGGCCGTGACCTCGAAGCCCGGGGTTCCTTTGTCGATCAATACGCAACCAATACCTTCGCGGCCCGGCCGCTTGTTGACGCGCGTAAAGACAACGAACGTTTTGGCCTCATCCACCCGGCTAATCAGGGTTTTGGTGCCCTTCAACCGAAGCCGGTCCCCGACGATGTCCGTATTGGTGCGGTAGTTCGCGACATCGGTCCCGGCATGCGGTTCCGTCATGCAAACCGCCAGAATAGTATCGCCCGAACACACGCTCGGCAGGATGCGGCGCTTGATGCTGTCCGGCGCGAAAGCGGAGATGATTTTGGTCTGCACGCCGACTTCGCCCATCACGGCCATGGCGGTAACGTAACAAACCTTCGCGATCTCCTCCAACACCAGCGCGGTGTCGAGCACGCCCAGCCCGAGGCCGCCGTATTCCTCCGGCACCGCCATGCCGAGGATACCAAGCTCCGCCAGATCCCGCATATTCTCCCACGGAAACGTGCCGTCCATATACTTAAGCGCGCGGCTTTTGAACTTATCCTGCGCCAGTGCCCGCACTGTATCGACGATCTGCCGTTGTTCGGCCGTTAGTTTGAATTCCATGAACGCAACCTCAATTTATTTGTTATTATCGTGCTGGGTTACCGTGCTGGCATAACACCGAATGCCAGGATCGAATCGATTGCCTCCGCCCGAGGCAAATGCTCCAGACCACCGATCATGGCACGCAGATTTGGCGCGGTTTCCGGCGGCCAGTTCAGCGCGCTACATGCCATGCAGTCGTCCAGTTTGGAATCGAAGTCGGCTGTGGTCATCGGGAACCGAACGTGGCCGCGCGGGTAATCCGCCCGCTGCCTGAATACGGCGTTTCCGGCTTCAACGACCAGTTCCGCGGGCGAGATGTTACGGGACCAGTGCTTTTCGATGTCCTCATCCACTGCACACTCGACCTTCGCCGCCAGTGCGAGGATATCGGGCCGGCGCAGTCCTTCATCGCTGAAATGGTTCAACGAGACGCGCCCATCCACCAATGCACAGGCGACCGTGAACGGAATGCTGAACTGGGCCTGGACACCGGTCTTGGGATGCCGGCGCATGTCCGGCGGCGTGCATACCGCCTGATAGGCCTGATAATTCACCCCGACCTTGATCCGTTCGATGCGGGACAGATCGAAGCCGGGTTGCCGGCGCACCGCCAACGCGGCATCGATCGCGGTGTGGTCGAAGCGGCAGCATGGGTAGGGCTTGTAGCTTAGTTCCACCAACTCAAACCGAGAGCCGAGCCCGTCGCGCAATACATGCGGATCGTAGCCGTCACGCAGATAGGTGCGGAACAGACCGTCAGCGCCGTCGAAGGTGTTCTGGGCGCCCCGGATTTCGCGCTGGGCGAGTTGCACCGACATCAGCGCTGCCTTGGCGGCGAATCCGGGCTGCATGCGTTTAGTCAGCGCGGCATCCCGCGTCACCTGGTGCGTGCCGGCGGCCTGGCTGTAGGCAATCCCGATGGCGTTTACCGTCTGGCGTGCATCCAGCCCAAGCACCCTGGCGGCGGCGGCGGTGGCGCCGAAGTAGCCGAACAGCGAGGTGTAGATGAAGCCGCTTTCGATGATGCCGATCGTGGTGGCGATACCGAGCCGGCAGACCAGTTCGAGACCTGCTATTATTCCGGCCAACAGATCGTCGCCGGTTGCCTCCGGCCGTAATGCAGCGGCGGCGAGGGCCGCGGGGACAACCGACACGCCGGCATGCAGCACCGCCGCATCGTGCGTATCGTCGAAGTCGCGGGCGTGGGCCATCATGGCGTTGACCCATGCGGCATGGTGCGCCGGAAGCCGCGATTGGGAACACCAGACCGGAGCCTGCGGGGCACCGCCCCAGGAAATCGCGAGGTCCCGGACCTCTGCCACACCTGGTGCGTTGGACCCGGCGATCGCACATGCGAGGGTATCGAACAGGTTTGCTTTTGCCGCCTGGATGACGCCGGGTGGTAAATCGTTGCAACGCAGCGACGCGGAAAACTCTGCGAATGTATGGGCGAATTCGGTTTGTTGGCGGGTTTCGTGTGAAGATGTAAGCATGCACTGAGTCCCGATATCAGGAGCTGTCGATTGTCCTGGCGTTAAAGCAGGCGATGCTCGATTTTATAACGGCATACGTCGAATATGGTAATCCCGGGCCGGCCATTCGACTTGACCTTTCTTCCGGCCCGCCGTCCAGTAGGCTTGCGCTGGGTTCGCATCCGAAGTTGCCGGTTTCCTCGCCCTGACCTGTGTACAGAGCGGGCGCGGCAAAACCACGAGGCTGGTGACTTTAGCGATTGCCCCACAACCCGGGAGTCGCGACCTCCAGCGAGTGTCCGTCCGGATCGCGAAAATACAGGCTGGTGCCGCCGCGAGGCCAGTTAATCCGGCTTTCCACCAAGACATCCTGGCGTATCAGATGATCGTCCCAGGCTACCAGTTCACCAAATGGAATGGCGAACGCCAGATGCAGCGCGCCGCGCCCGTGATGGGGCGGGATTATACCGCCCCCCGGCCCCGGTGCCGGCTGATCGGTCATGCCGTGACGGAACAGCAGCAAGACCTGCTCCCCGGGGATTTCCATCGCGCACATGCGGTTATCGTGAAACACGGCCAGGAAACCGAACACGCGCTCATAAAAAACACGCGACCGGTCCAGGTCGTCCACGTAAAGCGAGGTCTCTAGAATCTGGCTGACCCGAGGCGTTGTTCGCTGCATGACCCGATTTTCTCCCCGTTGCCAGACTATCGTCCCAGCGGGGCGGCGGTCAAAGCAACTCAAACCCGCTTACGCGCCACCGACTTGATTTCCCCGCGCGGGCGGCCGGACGCCAGACCGATTTCACGGTCCTGCGCCTCAATCACCGCTTTCGCCGGCTCATCGCCATCCAGGCCACCTAGTATGGAGGTAAGAACTTTCCGGTTAGACGTCTGTGTTCCGTCTTCATAGGTTACGTCGAACAGCACAAACGTGCTTTCGTTACGCCGTTTCATCGCCATCGGATCAATCCTGTCCCGGCCTTTCGTCGGCTACGCCGCGCCCGGGGGTTCATCGGACGCAGCGGGAGCGCCGGAGGGCGGCGCGGCCGCTTCGCCACCCTGCTCCTCAGTACGGCGTGCGTCCTGCCGGTCCCGCAGCTTGGCTTCTTTCTTAGCTGCCTTGGCGCGATCGCGTTCGGCACGCTGATGGTTGTAGTTCGGTTTGAATACCATGGTCGCCTCTTGCATCCCCTTCGGCGTGCTTCGGGATGAAGCGGCTGCCTACTCGGGTCCTATTATAAGTGCGGGTTCTATACGGGCGTGGCCCCAAGCGATACCTCGGCCTCGGCCGATTTCGCCTTGGCGTCGTCGCGCGCCCGATCGGCCTTCGCTTCGGATTTCGCGGAGTCGGCGGACCGCCCATCGGTCAGTTTCTGCGTCAGCTTCACGATCGCATCCGCCTTGTCGGTCCCGACCACACCGGCATATTCACCCGCCAGACGATCGATCGCCAATTCGAACAGGTTGCGCTGGCTATAGCTGGGGGCCGATCCATTCGCCACGGATTGCAGGTCGCGACACACCTCGGCCACGGCCTTGAGGTCGCCGGAGTTGATCTTCGCCTGGAATTCCTGTGCGCGTTTCGCCCACATCATCCGGCTGACCTTCGGACGTCCGGCCAGAATCGCCATGACCTGAGCCATCGTCTCTGGCGTCGCAAGTTTGCGAAGACCAGTCACGCGAGCCTGGGCGACAGGAACGCGAAGGGTCATCTTGTTCTCGTCGAACGAGATGTAGATCAGGTCGAGCTTGTGGCCACCGATCTCCTCGGTGCCGATCTTATCGATTTTGCCTACACCATGCGTCGGATACACGACGAAATCGCCCGCGACAAACGGGTCGCCGTCGCGCGGTTTTTCCTGCGCCGCCGTTGCCCCGAACGCCGCCGACACCATAGCCTTCGTAATTTCTGCTGCCGCCAATTTGTCCACCCACGTCAAAGTTCCATCATATATGGGATTTCTCTCGGGGGATACATCGTCCTGGAGAATCGGGTTTTTATGAGCGCCCGGGCACTTCGGTCCCATCCGGATTCGGCCACCCCCGATAATGACAAGCTGCCCCGGCGTTTTTCGATGGGCGGTGGCTGGTTGCTGGAGGTTGAGGTGTGCGACAAGAAAATCGGCTCATTTTTGTGTTGGCCGATACCGGCTATCGAGGAGGGTGTTCAACGGTCCACCCGCCGAATTTTAGCCCTGGCACTCTCATGGGAAGAGTGCTAACAGCCCTTGACCGGCGAAACATTTTTGTCGCGGCGGGGCTACAAAGCCGCCGGACTGCCATTCAGGACTCTGTGCCGGGATCCCTGGCCCCGGGTATCGAGTGGCATCGACCAAAACCTTCGTCACCGGCTTTGTTGCCGGTCGGCGAGCCGGCTACGCATTTGATTTTCGGGAAGGACATACAAATGGCTGCCAAGGACGTTCGGTTCGGTGGCGATGCCCGCCAGCGCATGACGCGCGGTGTGGATACACTCGCTGAGGCCGTGAAGGTCACGCTGGGTCCCAAGGGACGCAACGTGCTGCTCGACAAGAGCTATGGTTCCCCCCGCATCACTAAAGACGGTGTGTCGGTCGCCAAAGAGATCGAGCTTGCTGACAAGTTCGAGAACATGGGCGCCCAGCTTGTGCGCGAAGTGGCCTCGAAGACTAACGACATCGCCGGCGATGGTACCACCACGGCGATCGTGTTGGCACAGGCGATCGTCCGTGAAGGTTCCAAGGCGGTTTCCGCCGGCATGAACCCGATGGACCTGAAGCGCGGCGTCGATAAGGCCGTTGCGGCCGTTGTCGAAGAGCTGAAGAAGCGCTCCAAGAAGATCACCACTCAGGCGGAAACCGCCCAGGTCGGCACGATCTCCGCCAACGGCGAAGTCGAAATCGGCAAGATGATTGCCGAAGCGATGCAGAAGGTCGGCAACGAGGGTGTCATCACCGTCGAAGAAGCCAAGACCGCTCTGACTGAGCTCGATGTCGTCGAGGGCATGAAGTTCGACCGTGGCTATATGTCACCGTACTTCATTACCAACGCTGAAAAGATGACGGTTGAGCTCGAAAACCCGTACATCCTTCTCAACGAGAAGAAGCTGTCCAACCTGCAGTCGATCCTGCCGGTGCTGGAAGCCGTCGCCCAGTCCGGGCGTCCGTTGCTGATCATCGCCGAAGACGTCGAGGGCGAAGCCCTTGCCACTTTGGTTGTGAACAAGCTGCGTGGCGGGTTGAAGGTCGCGGCCGTGAAGGCCCCGGGCTTTGGCGATCGCCGTAAGGCGATGCTGGAAGATCTCGCCGTCCTGACAAAGGGCGAAGTGATCAGCGAAGACCTCGGCATCAAGCTGGAAAACGTGACCCTTGCCATGCTCGGTACCGCCAAGCGCGTGCTGATCGACAAGGAAAACACCACGGTTATCGAAGGCGCCGGCAAGAAGGCCGACATCCAGGGCCGTTGCAAGCAGATCCGCGCGCAGATCGAGGAAACCACCTCGGACTACGACAAAGAGAAGCTGCAAGAGCGTCTGGCGAAGCTGGCCGGTGGCGTTGCCATCATCCGCGTCGGCGGTTCGTCCGAGACCGAAGTGAAGGAGCGTAAGGATCGCGTCGATGACGCCCTGCACGCCACCCGCGCCGCGGTCGAAGAAGGTATCGTTCCGGGCGGCGGCGTTGCCCTGGCACGCGCCTCGCAGATCCTGCTGAAGCTGAAGGGCGACAACGACGATCAACGCGTCGGAATCGATATCGTCCGCAAGGCGATCTTGACTCCGCTGCGCCAGATCGCCGCCAACGGCGGAGAAGACGGCGCGGTCATTTCCGGCAAGACGCTGGAAAAGGACGATTACAACTACGGCTTCGATGCCCAGACCGGCGAATTCAAGGACCTGGTCAAGGCTGGCATCATCGATCCGACGAAGGTCGTGCGTATTGCCCTGCAAAACGCAGCCTCCATCGGTGGCCTGATGATCACGACCGAAGCGATGGTCGGCGATCACGTCGAACCCGAAGCCGCCTAAAGCCTGACGCCTGCCGCTTCCAGATCGGAAGCGGCAGGCAATCCGGGAGGCCCCCCAGGGGTTAGCGCATGACGGACGAAGCCGACGAAGCCGCGTTCAACACGATGGCATCCCGCCTGATCCGCCGCGAAGCCCTGCGTCGCGCCGCCCTGGAATTATCGACCGCTACGCCTGTCGGTCTCGAAAGCGCCCTGGCTCAGATTTCCAATGAGGTTACGGCTGAGGCGCAGGAGGCTAAGGAAGGCCGGGCACTGGCCGAAACCGCAAAGGGGCCGGCGTCCCTTAGATACCGTTAATTTAAAGTTGGTGTGAAGCAGGGGGCGGCCGTGTCGCCCCCCCTGCTTCACACCAACCTTCATTATCGGTTCCAAGGGCCGATGGCCTTTGGTAGGGTTCGGGGCAAAGCCTCAACCTTCACTGAGCCACCGGCTCCTCATCCGCCACCACTTTGAAACTGACCAGCGTGTTCGGGCCGAATGCGTTGCTGATCGGTACGTCGGTCGCGTCTCGGCCGCGGGCGATTAGGACGCGGCCCCACAGAGGTTTGTTGTTGCGCGGGTCGAACATGTGCCAGGCGCCGTCCAGATAGGCTTCGAACCAGCCGGCGAAATCCATTGTGCCGTGGGGCGGGGGGATGTTGATGTCGCTAAGGTATCCCGTGCAGTACCGGGCCGGGATGTTCATGCAGCGGGTGAGCGTGACGGCCAGGTGCGCGTAGTCGCGGCACACACCGACTTTCTCATTGAAGGCTTCCCACGCGGTCCGGGTAGAACGCGCCTGCATGTAGTCGAATGTGATATGGTTATGCACGAAGTCGCAGATGGCCTGGACTCGTCCCCAGCCGGTCGGCACGTTACCAAACATTTGCCATGCGATGTCCGAAAGGCGGTCGGTTTCGCAGTATCGGCTGCCCAGCAGGAACACCAACGCGTTATCCGGCAGATCTTGCACCGCGTGCTGTTGGGCGTATGGAAAGGACGCGTCGGGCAAACCGGCATCGTAAACCACCGCGGTGCTGGCGATGCGCGTGCGGCCAGGGGGGGCAACGAGACGGCTGCACCAGTTTCCGAACGAATCGTGATACGCCGTGACCGGCATCGCCGGTTCGGTTACCAGATGGTCGGGCACAATAAGGTCGGCGACTCGGGAATGATGCACATGCAGCATCAGCACCATCGGCGTGGGTTGCACGCAGTCATAGACGATTTCGTAGCCGACTCGGATCTGCATGTTAGTCCTTATTGCGAATTTAGATCGGTGAGGCTTGGTCAGGGTGTAGGTTCGGCTTGGTGCGGATTTTCCGCACCGCAGCAAATCATGGCCGCATCAAAGACAATCGTCACGCTTTATCCGGTTTTCGGGTAAACTTGTATCTTAGGTTAGGAACTACACCCCATGGCGCG
Source organism: Rhodopila sp. (assembly GCA_025355085.1). Lineage (GTDB taxonomy): Bacteria > Pseudomonadota > Alphaproteobacteria > Acetobacterales > Acetobacteraceae > Rhodopila. The sequence continues at coordinate 1,114 of JANXLQ010000014.1, read as the reverse complement.
TGAGACGGTCTTCTTGGTTCAGGCATTCAAACAAGGCAAGGGCACACGTTTGACCGCCGAGACCCCGGTTAAGTGCCGGTCGCTGGAGGTTGCCCGCAAGAAAGCCGAGGACATGCTGGCGACAAGGGCCGGCGTGGTCGCGTTCTCAACCTGGGGCGACGCGGAAGCAGGCGAATACGACGAGGAACCGACGATCATATTCAAGGCGGGACGTTTGCCGGCAGCGTTCGAAGAAGCCTGACGCGGTATCCTTTTCGGGGGGGGCGTCTCATCCTGATCGCAGGCCTGACGTGCGTTGGCGCGGATGGATTACCGATGCGGCCGGAGTTTTGGGTAATGCCGGACGGCTTGTAGCCGCCATTTCGCCCTCGCCAGGATACAGATTTAACGCCACTCCAGCAGAGGGTTGCGGACCCGGCCTTGCATTTGAACGCAAACATGCGCAGATAAGATTTCGATTCGCGCGAGGCAAGCCTCGCCTGCCTGCTAGGGGCAGCCTTTATCGTCAGCATTGTCTGACCTGACCGCCGACAACGCCTGCACCAAAGCCCTCGGCGTTTGCCCTGAGGGTGGTGCTACTAACGCGACCGCTCACCATAAGGAACATACGCATGAGCACAGCGCCCGCCGACGACAACAACAACAACACGCCGGCCGAGATTGCCCAGCCGGAAGAGACCGCCGATGCGATGAAGAGCCAACTGGCGAAAGACGTGGCGTCCTGGCGCGAAGGTCGGGCAGACGGGTCTGTTCGGGGGGCTACTGAACTGAGCGTGGCTGTGACCCGATCGATCGTGCCGCCGACGACCGCGAAGATGAAGCGGGCAAAGCCGGTCGTGGTCGAGGTGAAGCCCGTATTGAGCGAGAAAAAGCCGTTCGGTATGTCCTATGATGGCACCAGCCGGGCGGATTATATCAAGCTGATGATTTCCCGCGGCGCCCGATGATCGCGACCCAGATGACTGAGGCCGCGCTGATCGTGACCCTGCTGATCGTGACCCTGCTGATCGAGACCCCGCTGATTGAGACCCCGCTGATTGAGACAACGTGGTGATCGAGACAGCGACGTGAGCTGGGTCACCTTCGAGGTCGCCACCGGCGGTCGGGTCGTGGT
>JANXLQ010000003.1 GCA_025355085.1 Rhodopila sp. | reverse complement strand
CCTGCCTTTGGGAGCGCAGCGAAGCGATCGCCTGACAGGTGCCCCGATTTCAACAGATCGCCTCACTGCGCCCGCAATGACAGGGGTAGTCGGATGTTGATTCGATTCCCCTGCGCTGCATGATCGTCGCTATATCGGATCATCCGGAAACCCGGTAATGATCGAACTGCCAGTGTCTAAACAGCAGGCGGATCGGGTTTCGAATGACAGTACCGCACGCCGGCAGGCAGACTTTGGGCTTTATGTGGTGGACCGCATTGGTGGGTCTGTGCCTGGTGCTGGTGGCGCCGATTTTTGTCGTCGATGTGCCCCCACTCGGGGATTATCCCAATCACCTTGGCCGGGTTTTCATCCTGGCATCGCTGCCCGGCGACGCGGTTCTGGCGCGGTTCTATGCAGCGCATTGGGCCATTATTCCCAATCTGGCACTCGATCTGGTCGCGCCTGCGCTGATCCATCTCTTGCCGGTGCATGTTGTCGGGCGCCTGGCGATCGCGGCGGCGGTGCTGCTGCCGGCGCTGGGAACGATTGCCTACAACACCGCACTGGGCGGCCGATGGTGGGCGCTGGGCGTAGGGCTGATCGCGTATAACATTTGTCTGCTGTATGGTTTTCTAAATTTCGAGATATCTATCGGCATCGCCCTGCTGCTCGCCGGCGCGTGGCTGCGCTGGCGAGAAACAAGACCGCTTTCCGCGGTCGCCCTGGCGATGATCGGCGCACCCGTCCTGTTCGCCTGCCACCTGATGGGGCTGGTGTTCTTCGCCGCGCTGATCGGTGGCGCCGAGTTGCTCCACGTACATCGTAACCGAACCGGCACCGGATGGGTCGAAGCGATTCGCCGGGGCGCAATCCTTCTCCTGATCTTCGCAACACCGGCCGTTCTTTACGCACTGTCCGCCCTGAGGCAGCTTGGCGACGATGCTCAGTTCCTGCCATTCGGCAAGAAACTAATGCAACTTGCCACCAGTTTCGTGAACTATAACTGGATACTCGACATGACGACGGCCTTCGTGGTGTTCGTCTTGCCTGTTCTGGCTGTGTTGCTGCGGCGAGGCAGGGTCCCCGCACCCGCCGCCATCGCGATGGTGCTGTTGTTGGTTACGTTCCTGGCTGCACCGTACGCCTGGAAGGGCACCTACGGCCTGGATACTCGTTTCGCGATCATGCTGGGTTTTATGCTGTTCGCGGGCTTCGTTCCGGCGCGATGGCCGGCCAAGGCTGCGTATGCCGCCGCCACGCTTCTGATACTCTTGTTCACCGCCCGCATGGCGCTGCTGACGACGGCATGGGTGGCCCACAGAGCAGACCTCGCCGACCTCCGCACGGTCCTATCCCCGCTACAACCCGGTCAGGCCGTGTTCGTCGCCGAGGCAGGCATGAACGAAGCTCCGGCCTACTCTGCCAAAAACCCCCGATGGCGCCTGTTGTCCAACGGCGAGCGGGTTGACCACCACATAGGCGGCCTCGTGCTGATCGAGTATCGCGCCTACTGGCCGTTCGAATTCGACAACCCGTCCCAGCAGCCGATCGAGACCCTGGAACCCTACCGCAGCCTCGCCGCCCGGGTCGGCCATCTGCCCGATCGCGCCACGGCCGCGATCGCCGACGTCTGCGGTTTCGACTACGTGCTGCTAACGGGCGCTGACTCGGTGCCCCAACTACCCGCCGAACGTTTCGCATTGGTCGCGCAGTCCGGATACGCCGCGCTGTACACCATCGTCCAATGTGCCGCACCCGTTGCGCGACCCTAGCGTCCATCCGGCGCGTCTGCTCTGAAGAACACGCCTTGTGGCCCCCCCAACGATCGGTCAAGATCACGACTTGAAAACGAAGGAGCGTGACAGGGTGATTCTGCTGCAGGTGACGGTCAGCGGCCTGCTGATGGGATCGGTGTATGCGCTGTTTTCCTCGGGTCTCACGCTGATCTGGGGCATGATGAACGTCGTCAACTTCGCGCACGGCGATTTCGTCATGCTCGCGATGTACGCAGCATTTTTCGCGTTCACCCTCCTGAAACTCGGTCCCATCTTCTTCATCCCGGGCGCCGCCGCGATCCTTTTCGTGCTGGGTGTCGTCGTCTATCTCGGCCTCGTGCGGCACGTCGCCAAAGGCCCCATGCTGGCCCAAATTCTCGGCACCTTCGGTCTGGCGCTCGTCCTTCGCTACGCCGCCTTCTGGGCCTTTACCGCCAATTTTGTTTCACTACCGAGCAATCTGGCCGGCGGCACGTTCGACTTTTATGGTTTGCGGATCGAGGCTTCCCGTCTGCTCGCCGGCGTATTGGCACTCGTCATTACCACTGGCATGCACCTTGTCCTGACACGCACCGCCCTGGGCAGCCGCCTGCTGGCGGTAGCCGAGGACCGCAACGCCGCCATGCTGATGGGCATACGGCCGGACCGCATGCAGGCCGTCGCCTGGGGCATCGGTGCCGCGTCCACCGGCGTCGCCGGCGCCCTGATCGCCCTGTTCTTCTACGTCTCCCCCACCGTCGGAGAATCCCTGTCGCTGATCGCCTTCGTCGTCGTCTGCCTCGGCGGCTTCGGCAGCGTGCCGGGCGCCCTGATCGCCGGCCTGGGAATTGGCGTGATACAGGCGCTGTCCGCCTACCTGATCGGCGCCGTCTATCAGGACGTAATCGTGTATTCCCTGTTCCTTCTGGTCCTGTGGGTGCGCCCGCAAGGCCTGATGGGAACGAACTGACCATGAAACAATGGCCGCTCGTTCTGATCGGATTCCTGTTCATCGCCGCATGGCCGCTGCTGGTGGACGACGTGTTCCTCCAACGCGTCGGCGCCCTGGTCCTGCTGGCCGCGATATCGGCCTCCGCCTGGAACCTGCTCGGTGGATACGCCGGTCAGGTCTCCGTCGGCCACGCCGTTTATTTCGGAGCCGGCGCCTACGCCTCGCTGGTTGTCTATACGGAACTCGGTTGGCCACCCATCGCCGGCGCGCCGGTCGGCGTCGCGGTCTCCCTGGCAATCGCCGCCCTGATCGGCACGCCGACTTTTCGCCTGCGCGGCCATTATTTCTCCATGGCAACCATCGCTGCCGCCGAGTTGTTCCGGATACTCGCGGCGAACTGGCCGCTGTTGGGCGCGGCTGTCGGACTGATGGGACCCCCGGTGCCGCGCACCGTCGCCGATCTGTCATTCCTCAGCCCGATTCCATACCACTATTTGTTTCTGGCCGTGCTCGTCGTCCTACTGACCCTGACCTGGAAAATGCAGCGCAGCCGCATGGGATACTATTTGGCGGCAATCAGGGGAGGCGACCGCGCCGCCCGCAGCCTCGGCGTGCCGGTACTGCGCTACAAACTGTATGCGCTGCTGTTGTCCGCCGGCTTCACCTCCATCGCCGGATCGCTCTACGCGGTGATGGTCGGCTTCATCGACCCGGACAGCGCCCTGGGTATCCTCATATCGGTCAAACTGCTGATCATCGCCGCTCTCGGCGGCGCCGGCACGCTGTTCGGCCCGCTGGTCGGCGCCATGATCCTGATCCCGCTGGAGGAAACCACCAACGCCATGTTCGGCGGCGGCGGCACCGGCATCACCTTCATCGTCTATGGCGCGATCATCCTGCTGGTCGCCCGCTTTCAACCCCGAGGCATCGCCGCCCTATGGGAAGCCATCACCACCAGGAGGGCATCGCGTGTTCCTTGAAGCCCGCGGCATCATCAAGGCATTCGGCGCATTCCGTGCGGTGGACGGCGCTGACCTGGACGTTACACAGGGGGAAATCGTCGGCCTGATCGGCCCCAACGGCGCCGGCAAAAGCACCTTCTTCAACTGTCTGGCGGGCGACGCGGAACCCACCGCCGGCACGATCCGCTTCCTGGATCGGGACGTCACCAACGCCACGCCGGAGGTCCACGCTCGGTTAGGCATGGCCCGCACCTTCCAGGTGCCCGTAACGTTTGAGGACATGACGGTAGTCGAGAACGTCATGGTCGGCGCCTTCCTGCGCCATCACCACCGCGCCGGAGCCATGCGCAAAGCCGAGGAAGTTCTTGAATTTACGGGTTTATCGCATCTGGCCGGCTCCCCCGCCCGATCTCTGGGCACCCCCGGCCGCAAACGCCTGGAAATCGCCCGCGCCCTGGCCACGGAACCCCGGTTACTGCTGCTGGACGAAGCCCTGGCCGGCCTGACCCCGGCGGAAGTGCGGCTGGCGATCGAACTCGTGCGCCGTATCAAAGGTTTGGGAATTACCATTGTCATCGTTGAGCACATCATGGAGGTCATCCTGTCCCTCGCCGAACGCGCCGTTGTCTTTCATCAGGGCAAGGTGATCGCCCAGGGCGCACCACGGGCGGTGGTCGATGATCCAGCGGTGATCGCCGCGTACCTCGGGCATCACATGAAACGGGTGCGGATGTGATAGTGGCCCTTATCCCCGGTACTGTGGCCGAGCCAGGTCTTATCTCCACCCAGATAAGGGCATCGGCACGGGTGTCTGAATGTGAGTCATGGCCGGGCTTGCCCCGGCTACCCACGACTTTGCTTGTTTCCGCCTCCCGGGTCGTGGGTGGCCATCACGAGGGGAAAAACCTTGCCTCCCCTATACAGTTCCCTGGTGCCGAAGAAAGCAGGCCCGCCGGTATGGACTCCCGTCCATGACCACCAACCTCCTGACTGTCTCCAACCTCGTCGTCCGCTACGGCGACCTCGTGGGCGTCTCCGACGTTTCCCTGAACGTGCCCCAAGGGTCCGTCATTGCCCTGCTCGGTTCCAACGGCGCCGGCAAAACCACCACCCTGAACGCCATCGCCGGCCTGGTGCCTCCAGCGGGAGGCACCGTGACATGGCAAGGCCAGGGCATCACCGGCAAACCGGCCTTCGCTATCGTCGCCGCCGGCCTGGCACTCGCGCCGGAGGGCTGGCGTCTGTTCGTCCAACAAACAGTCGAGCAAAACCTTCGCCTCGGCGCCACGGTAATCGCGGATAAGAAACGAGTTCCCGCCCTGCTGGACCGCGTCTTCACCCTGTTCCCCAAACTCGCCGAACGCCGCAAGCAACGTGCCGGCACCCTGTCAGGCGGCGAACGCCAGATGTTGGCGACCGGCAGAGCGCTCATGAGCGACCCGAAACTGCTGATGCTGGACGAACCCAGCCTGGGATTGGCACCAGCCGTCGTCGAATCGATGTACGAAACCCTCGCTCGGTTGCGCCAAGAGGGCCTGACCCTGCTGCTGGCCGAACAAGCTGTCGAATTGGCGTTGGAGGTCGCGGATTACGCCTATGTCCTGCAAACCGGCCGCACGGTGCTGCAGGGTCCGTCAGCCGACCTTGCCGACGATAAGGATGTGCAACGGATCTACCTCGGACTGGAAACCGAGGGTGCCAAACCAGTTTCAGGCTGACCTAAAAGAATCAGCCGGAGGATTGGAATCGACGCCGGTAGGCGATCATTGGCAAAGCTATCCGACCCAGGGTAATCGCATTTCAAAAAGCAACCAGAAGTTGACGGAGAAAGGCATCGTCCCATCCCGCCCGTTTGAGCTTGCCGCGAAGCGATCCTTTCGACCCCTCCTTCTGAATGACGTTCAGGGCCATATGACGCAGGATCGCGTGATTGTAAGGGCTGTTGTCCAATCTGTTTCGATCCTGGTCTTCGTTCATAATGACATCCAGCCTCC
>JANXLQ010000467.1 GCA_025355085.1 Rhodopila sp. | reverse complement strand
CGGGCGCTGGCGTTCAACGCCATGGTGACGCTGCACATTACCCGCCGCGCCGGCCATAATGCGCATCACGTTGCCGAGGCGTGCTTCAAGGCCACCGCCCGCGCACTTCGTATGGCAGCCGAACCCGATGCGCGAATCGGCGATGCGATTCCGTCCACCAAGGGGGCACTGTGAAGCTTTACAATGCTCTGCTGAAGGCCGGCGCCGAACCGGTTTTGGTGCGGGAGGGCTTCGCCTGGGGGGCCTTGATCCTCGGCCCGTTCTGGCTGGCCGCGCATTGCGCCTGGATCGCCGCCGCACTCAGTCTGGCGGCTTACGTTTTGATCCTGACGCTGACCACGGTATCCGTGAGTGCGATCCTGGCGGCGGGTCTGGCGGTGATACTGGGGTTTACCGGGCATGACCTCCGCCGCTGGGCACTGGAGAACCGTGGCTTCCTTCTGGTTCACGTCGTGGCTGCTGCCAGCCAGGATGACGCCCTGTTCCGATTGCTGACGCACCGCCCCGAATTGACCGCTCGATTCCGGCCGGACCCCGCCCGATGATGCACATCGCAGTCGTCGATTACGGCAGTGGCAACCTGGCATCGGCTTCTCGCGCCCTGGGGCTGGCAGCGGAACGCGCCGGCATTCGGGCGACCGTTACCGTCACAGCCGACCCGTCGGTTGTGGCAAAAGCCGACCGCATTGTGCTGCCCGGGCAAGGGGCGTTCGCCGACTGCGCCGCGGGCCTTACCGCCGTTGCCGGCATGCGGGAGGCGATCGAGACCGCGACCGGTCGCGGCACCCCGTTCCTGGGCATCTGCGTGGGTATGCAACTGATGGCCGAACGCGGGCTGGAGCATACCGTCACCCCCGGCTTCGGCTGGATCAAGGGCGATGTCGCCGAGATGCCCGCCCCCGGCCTGCGATTGCCGCAAATGGGCTGGAATGGCCTGGATTTCGTTCCCGGCGCCCATCCGTTGCTGGACGGCCTGCACCCGGACGATCACGTCTATTTCGTCCACTCCTATGCGCTGATCCACGGTGTTGTTGCTGAAACCATCGCCACCACGGACTATGGCGGCTCTGTCCCGGCCATCGTCGTTGCAGGCAACCGGGCCGGCACCCAGTTTCACGTCGAAAAAAGCCAGGACGTCGGCATCCGCCTGCTGTCCAACTTCCTCCGCTGGGTACCCTGATCATGTCCGGCGCTGTTCTCAACCAGGAACCGGCATTACTTGTCGAGCAGGTCAAGCGATTCACCGACGCCGATCTGAACGCGCTGTGCGAGGCAACCGACGCCGCCATCATCGACGGCGGCGGTTTCGGCTGGGTCACCCCGCCCGGCCGGCGCACGATGGAAACCTATTTCCGCGGCGTTCTGCTGGTGCCGGAGCGCGAACTGTTCGTCGCCCGCCTGAACGGCGACATCGTCGGCTCCGCCATTCTGGTCCGGCCGCCGCGCAATAATGAGGCGCAGGCCTTCGCAGCGAACCTGATGCACTCCTACATCGCGCCGTATGCGCGCGGTCATGGGCTGGCCCGCATGCTGACCGAGGCGGTGGAGGAACGATCGAGGGAACTCGGCTACCACATCCTTAACCTGGACGTGCGAGAGACGCAGGCGGTAGCCATCGCGATGTATGAATCGCACGGCTATGTCCGTTGGGGCGAGCACCCTGAGTACGCGTTGGTGCGCAGCAAATCGATCACCGGTTATTTCTATTACAAGCGGTTGCGTCCGGCGAAGACCGGCGGCGGGCAATGAGGCAAGTGGCGACGATTGCGTCCCCTGCCGTCATGGTGCGCGAAGGGACGCCACCCCCGTCTTTTGGCGTCTCGGACCAGCAACGACGTGGATCGCGTGCCTTCGCGCACTATGACGATCGCGGCCGCGAACACCAAAATGAGAACTGCTGGATTGGTTCCAGCCTTATGGTGTCAGCCTTATGATGTTAGCACGGACCTCTCCTGTATTGTCATGGCCGGGCTTGGCCCGGCCACCCACGACTTTGGGTGGGTTGGCACCGAAAGTCGTGGGTGGCGGAGCCCAGCCCGGCTATGATTCAAAAATGTATGGTATCAATCACTTACCAAATTTAGCAGCTTTTGGGACGATGCTCCGACTTCTCCGGCCGATGATATGACCGCACTGACACTCTACCCGGCCATCGACCTGAAAGACGGCCAGTGCGTCAGGCTTCGGCGCGGCGACATGGATCAGGCGACCGTCTATGCCGATGACCCGGGCGCACAGGCGAAAGCATGGCAGGCGGCCGGGTTTTCCTGGCTGCATGTGGTCGATCTTAACGGCGCGTTCGCCGGCAGGCCGGTCAATGCCGCCGCCGTGCGCGCGATCCTGGCCAACGTAACCGTGCCGGTGCAACTCGGCGGCGGCATCCGCGACATCGCCGGCATTGCAGCGTGGCTCGACGCCGGCATCTATCGCGTCATCCTGGGCAGCGCCGCCGCCAAGAACCCGCCGCTGGTGCTGGAAGCCTGCAAGACCTTTCCCGGCCGCATCGCCGTCGGCATCGACGCCCATGACGGCTTCGTCGCCACCGAGGGCTGGGCCGAAATCTCTACCATGCCGGCCACCGACCTGGGTTTGCGGTTTGAGGACGCGGGTGTATCGGCAATCATCTACACAGACATCGGCCGCGACGGCATGTTGAGCGGGTTGAACCTCGACCAGACCGTCGCGCTGTCGGAACGCCTGACGACCCCGGTCATCGCATCGGGCGGTGTCGGGTCCATGGACCATCTGGCCGCTCTGAAGGCCGCCGCCGCCGGCACCCGAATCGAGGGCGTTATTGTCGGCCGGGCGTTGTATGACGGGCGGATCGATCCGGCGGCGGCGGTTGCGCTGTTGGCGGGCCGATTTCGCGACGGATCGACCGGATAACCTGCTCAGTGATCCGCTCTTACGCGTCTTGCAGGCCCGATATGAGTATATGTTCTTGCATCCGCGACCGTCGCGCATTCTAAAGCCTAACCATGTTGAAACTCCGCGTGATTCCCTGTTTGGATGTCAAGGACGGCCGCGTCGTAAAGGGCGTGAACTTCGTGTCGTTGCGCGACGCCGGCGACCCGGTGGAGCAGGCGTCCGTCTATGATGCCGCGGGGGCTGACGAGTTGACGTTCCTCGACATCACCGCCAGCCACGAAAACCGGGACACCATCCTGGATGTCGTGTCCCGCACCGCCGCGCGGGTTTTCCTGCCGCTGACCGTCGGCGGCGGCATTCGTTCCGTGGACGACATGCGCCGCCTGTTGCTCGCCGGCACCGACAAATGCAGCATCAATTCCGCCGCCGTCGCCCGGCCGGAACTGGTGCGGGAAGCCGCGACCAAATTCGGCAGCCAGTGCGTCGTCGTCGCGGTGGACGCAAAGCAAACCGCCCCCGGCAAATGGGAAGTTTTCACCCACGGCGGCCGGCGGAACACCGGCATCGACACCATCGACTGGTGCCGTCAGGTCGTGTCGCTCGGCGCTGGAGAGATACTGCTCACCAGCATGGATCGCGACGGCACCGGAACCGGCTTCGACCTCGATCTGCTGCGCGCCGCGTGCGGTGCTGTGCGGGTGCCCGTGGTCGCGTCGGGGGGCGTCGGCACACTGGAGCATTTCATTGAGGGCGCACGGGCCGGAGCCACCGGTTTGCTGGCCGCCAGCGTGTTCCACTTCGGCACATTCACCATCGCGCAGGTTAAGCATGCCTTGGCCGATGCCGGCCTGCCCGTCCGTTTACCCCGTAAGGCTGCCTGAACATGGCCAAATCAGCGAAGAAAAAAACCGCCGCAAGACCCAAGGCGGCCCGGAAAACGTCCACCAAAGCGTCCACAAAAGTGGCCACCAAGGCGGCGCGCAAACCAGCCGGCAAGCTGAAGAAGTCGGCTCTCTTCAAAAGCGCGCCTCCGGCAATCGTAACCGATTCGGTCGTGCTGGATCGCTTGTTTGCCGTCATCGAAAGCCGCCGCGACGCCGACCCCAATATCAGTCATTCCGCCAGGCTGCTGTCTCGCGGTCCGGCCAAGGTCGCCCAGAAGTTCGGCGAGGAAGCAGTCGAATGCCTGATAGAAGCCATCGCCGGCAACCGCGACGCCCTGATCGGTGAAAGCGCCGACGTACTCTACCACCTGCTGGTGCTGTGGGTGTCCTCGGGCGTCAACCCCGCCGAAGTGTGGGCCGAATTGATCCGCCGAGAGGGTATCAGCGGCATCACCGAAAAGGCTGCTCGGGCCAAACCGCTTTCCGTGCGCGCCAGGGCCGGAACAGCAAAAATTCCATAGGTTTCCGTTTTTTGCATGGAATCGCGACGCAGGGCATCACGCATCTCGCTTGAATACACCTGTCGCCGCGCCCCGCCGGACAGAGCGGAATCCTGTCAAAAGCCCGGCGTAAGGCCGGTCTTATCGCCGGCAAGCGGCCCGGACCCGGAAATCGTGCAATGCCGCACTGCAAAACGTAGCTTTACCAACGCAATCGGCCTAAGCCCCGCCCATGACATTCCCACTCGTCCACCCGATGCTCGACGCGGCGCTGATTGCCCGCGGCTATCTTGAACCCACCGCCGTGCAATCCGCCGTTCTACAGCCGGAGGCCGAAGGCCGCGACCTGCTGGTGTCCGCCCGCACCGGGTCCGGCAAAACCGTCGCATTCGGCCTGGCCGCCGCATTCACCCTGATGCCGAAAGGCGCGATACCACCAGAGGGCGGGATACCCGCGGCAGGCGGAATGCCGGCCTACGGCGCGCCCATCGCCCTGTGCATCGCCCCTACCCGCGAACTGGCGCTACAGGTGCAAGCCGAACTCGCATGGCTCTACGCCGGCGCGCGCATCGTCTCCTGCGTCGGCGGCATGGACATTCGCCGCGAATCCCGCCTTCTCTCCGCCGGCTGCCACATCGTCGTCGGCACCCCCGGCCGGCTCGGTGACCACCTGCGCCGAGGCAACCTGAACCTGTCCGCACTGAAGGTCGTCGTCCTGGATGAGGCGGACGAGATGCTGGACCTCGGCTTCCAGGAGGAACTGGAGGTCATCCTGGACGCGGCCCCCTCCGAACGCCGCACGCTGATGTTCTCAGCCACCATCCCGCACGACATCGCCAGACTGGCGCGTAAATACCAGCGTGACGCCCTGCGTATCGACACCATCGACCGTTCGCAGCCGCACGACGACATCGAATACCGCGCTATTACTGTGGCCGGGCACGAGATCGAGGCCGCACTGGTCAACATTCTGCGATGGTACGAATCCCCCGGTGCGCTGGTATTCTGCGCCACCCGCGACTCGACCCGCCGCCTGCATCAATCGCTGGTGCAGCGGGGCTTCGCCGCCGTCATGCTGTCCGGCGAACTCAGCCAGCACGAACGCACCACCGCCCTGGACGCATTAAGATCCGGCCGCGCCCGTGTCGGAGTCTGCACCGACGTTGCCGCAAGAGGCCTCGATCTGCCGGCCCTGGACCTTGTGGTGCATGCCGATTTGCCGACCAATCCCGAGACGTTGCTCCACCGCAGCGGCCGCACCGGACGCGCCGGCCGCAAGGGTGTGTCGTGCCTGATCGTGCCCTATTCCAAGCGCCGCCGTGCCGAACAGGTGACCAGTGCCGCGCGCGTGCGGGCGTCGTGGTCGAACGCCCCGAGCGCCGAGGACATCAACGGCCGCGACCGGGAACGCCTGGTCACCGATCCGATGCTCGACCCGCCGGAAGGCGCGGAACGAATCGACGCCGAAGCCCTGTTGGCCGCCAACGACCCGATCGCCATCGCCGCTGCGCTGTTGCGGCTGTATCGCCGTCAGTTGCCCCCGCCGGCGACGGTCAGCGCCGCTCCGCCACCGCGCGCGCCGGAACCTCATGTATCTCAGGCCGTGCGAGGCTACACCGCGAGGGATGCGGCCAGGACATCGGCGCGTCCCGATGCGACCGGAAAATCTTATCACCGGGACTCGGCCAACACGTCTTCGCCACGAGCCGACGCCCCAGAGGGCATCCGGGAAGGCACCCCGGAAGGCGGCTTTGTGCAGTTCCGTATCTCGGTCGGGCGCAACAACCGGGCAGACCCGAAATGGATTCTGCCGCTGCTGTGCCGGGTCGGTAACGTCACCAAAAGCGACATCGGCGCGATCCGCATTTTCGACACCGACACAAGGTTCGAGATCAGCCGCGAGGTCAGCGACGCCTTCGCCGCCGCCACCGCCAATCTGCCGGAACACGAGCCGCGCATCACCCAGGCCGGCGACGGCCCGATGCCCGCGCGCGCACCGTTCCGCAGCAAGCCATCGGGTCCACGGACGGCGCCACGGGTTCATTCGAAGCGGAGTGCCTGAACACCGCCCGGGGAATCTGGCGGCGAGTGGATAATGCCACCGGATCGATGTTTGGCTCCTATCTCATTACCTGTTGGTGTCAGGCCGGTTGGCCTGTGTAGCAGCAGGTCTCCTTTTGGTGTTCGTGACCGCGAACATGTTCCTCGTCATGGTGCGCGAAGGTGCGCCATCTACGTCTTGGCTGGTCCGAGACGTAGATGGCGCGCCTTCGCGCATCATGACGAGGCGGATGACCGGGCACTGCGAACGCCAAAATGAGACCTGCTGCGCGCGCGGCACCATTCTTGCGTTCCCTGTGGCACTCTGTGTGCCTCAGTTCTGTCTCTGTGGTAAAAATCGCTTACTTTGAAACGCGCGACCATCTGGCATCGTCAAAAGTTGCCCGCGCCCTTCGGTCACATACATACCCAAGGGGAACATGGGACAGGTTTCATCCCGTCCGCCCTCACGGTGAAAGTTCGATCGGAGGAGACAGACTGCACCAACCGGTCCGATCCGGACTCCGGCCGGCCCACGCCCCTGGCCCCCCTGGCACACCCCCGCCCGGCGTCGTAAAACCACCGGCAACACAGCCTCGGGGAATTTCCAATGCCAGTCAGCGGCCTACCGCCCTACGACGAAAACAACATCTTCGCCCGCATCCTGCGCGGCGAAATCCCCTGCAAGAAAGTCTATGAGGACGCGTTCGCGCTCGCGTTCCTCGACATCGCCCCGCAGGCACCGACCCATGTGCTGGTGATCCCCAAGGGACCGTACTGTTCCTTCGCCGATTTCAGTGCGTTCGCCAGCGATGCGGACATCGCCGGTTTCATGCGCGCGGTTGGAAAGATCGCGAAGGACCTTGGACTGGAAGCCCCGGGCTACCGGCTTCTCGCCAACATGGGGGAGCACTCAGGCCAGGAAGTTCCCCATTTCCACGTCCACCTGTTCGCCGGCCGCCCGCTCGGCCGGATGATTCCGGGGTAGTCATACTAACCGGCGTTGACGTTGCCGCCATCCAACCCGTCATGCCGGTACCAGGGTCAAGCCCGGGCACAGGCTCCGGTCGGCATCCACGTCTTTTGTTTGTCCAAACAAAGACATGGATGCCAGCCTTCGCTTACCAAGACGATGCAAGCGGTGGCGTGCCTTCGCTCACCAGGACGATGCAAGCGGTGGCTTGCCTTCGCTCACCAAGACGATGCAAGCGGCGGCGTGCCTTCGCTCACCAGGACGGCCTGGAACACACTCGCCGCTTGGCCAAAATGAGAACTGCTGGCGATTTCAGCCGTTGGCTTGCATTTGCTCGCGCATGTGACGGGCACGCGCCAGAACCTTGTTCTCGATATCGCCAACCGTCGACTCGGCAACGCTGGAGTCGATCCATTGGCCGCTCTGCAGTACCTGGCGGTAGATGTTGACCCGCAGTCCATCGCTGCGCAGGTCGCGGCTCAGGATGTAGATCGTCGCCTTGAAGCGTTCGCCGCTGGTGCCGGGCGGAGTGTACCAGTCGGTGATGATCACGCCGCCGAACGGATCGGCCGAGGCCAACGGCATGAACGCAATGGTATCAAGCGCACCGCGCCACAGGAACGCATTAACGCCGATCCCGCTGCCGCCGCTTGTTCCCCCTTCGTCCTTCTTGGTATCCTTGCCGATGCCAAAGATCGTGCCACTGTCGTTGCCGCCCAGGCGATTGACGGTCGCATCGCCGGGTGAACCACTGCCCGCCCCCATGAAGTTAGGAGGAGTCGGGTTTGGCTTGATGTTTTCGGAGGAGCAAGCCGCCACCGCCAGCACGGCAACGATCCCCGCAGAAAAAAGCGAAGCAGAAAACGGGTTCAGTCGCATCGCGGGGGCACGCCTTATGTTGTCTGTCGGTCAGGGAAGCTAATGACCGGACGGTCACGATAGTGAGTTGGCGGTCTTTAGCCCCACGCCGTTCGGGCGGCAATCGCGATTCTGAGTTCGGGGCTGTCGCCGGTAGGCATCCCATAAAAGAAAACGGCGGGGTTGTTGCCCCGCCGTTGCCGTTCGACTGCTGTAGCAGCAGTTTACCAGGTAAGAACCGTCGCGAACAGGAAGCCCTGGCCCTTTGCGTCGCGGGTTCCGTTGTTGATCGCTCCCTGAGCGAAGTCGAAACCGCCCTGGTGACGCTGCGTGTACATGTACTCGCCGACCAAATTGACACCCGGAGCCAGCTTGTAGTTACCGCCCATGGCGATCTCATACTCACGGCGCTGGGAAACGCCGGTCAGACGTGCATCGCCCTGGCTATTGATCACGCCGACGCTGGCGCCAAGGGTAATCGGGCCATTGGCATAAGTCAGACCGGTGACGATCGCGTTTTCGTCAACGCCGCCCGTCGGACGCATAGCCAACTGACCGTTCACCGCACCACCGATATAGCTAACGGCAAAGGTGAGGTTAGCAGCAGTGACCGCGACGCCAGCCTGATAGAAGCCGAGGTTGTCGTAGCGGAGTGTGGCGGCACTGGAGCCACCTGCACGAGCCGCAGCCGGCGTCAAATAGGCGGTGGTGGTCAGATTTTCTTTACCTGCAGTTTCGTAGAAGCCGAATGCCTTGACATCGACGGCGCCGAAGGTCTGCTGGAACCGTGCGCCCACGCCAACCTGATTCAGCCAACGGGTCGGATCGCCACCGGACGACTGGCTAATGCAACCCGCGCTGGCCTGCGTGCATCCTGCGCCAAAACCTTGATTTTGATATACGTTGCCCATGCTCGGTGCATATTGGACGCCGAAGTCAAGGCCGTAGAACTGCGGTGACAGATAAACGATCTTGTTGTTGCCGTACTCCGCACCGGCCTGAGACAGCCACACAAACGGAACGCCGACAGCACCGGTCAATCCCGCGCTCTGCATCTGACCGCCGTTGAGGTTGCCGACACCGGCATCCCAGCATTGCGACGTGAATATGCAGTTATCGAACAAGCCGACCACGCCGTCGGTCTGGCCCAGGCGGACGATACCGGCCTGGTCGGAGGCCAGGTAGGTGAAGGCGCGGCGGACCATTACCGTCTGACCCGAGGTGTTGGAGCTTGGGCTGGTCGCTGTCGCACCGGTGGTCGTCAAGCCGCTTGCGGTAGCGGACCCGAAATTCTCACGCAGTTCGATCGCTGCACCGTAACGGAGACCGTTCGCGGCCCTGCCGTCGAAGCCCGGATAAAGGCGCATATAGCTGCCGACGCCAACCGGATTGACCTTGAAGCCATTCTTCGTGCCGTTGGCGTTCCTGCCCGTGTCGAAGGAGCTGAAGTTCGCATCGACATCGACTTCAACGCGGCCGTTCAGGCGGATAACGATCGTGCCCGGATCCGGGACTGCATCCGTGTTGGGCGCATAGATTGTGCTGACCGCGCCAGCAGCGGCGCTGCCGCTCGGGGTGTTGGCGATACCCCAGCTATTATTGTTGTTGTTCGCGGCCGGGCCGGCGCCGTACGGCGCGATCGTCCTGCCTTGTGATTGAACCGGGGCTGTCTGAGCGTGGGCCAGACCGCCGGACGCTCCCAGAACGGCCGCACTGGCCAAGAGAAGCTTACGCATGAAAATCCTCCTTATTACACCGGTTCGCCGGCGATCTCCTCAGGCCCCGCCCGTCGATTCCCGCGAACAGGCGGGGGAGGCAGCCAGACCTGGATGAGACTAATGACGAGAGGTTAACCTCCCCGCAACCCGCTTCGGCAGTGCAGCATGGCATTTTCGAAACACTGTGGCCAGAACACAACAAAATACTGGCGATACCAAGGGATCGTAATCAGATTCCCGATTATGGCCGTCATAACAGTCCTGGCAGTTCTTTCTCGCGGCGGCCTATCGCCGGTTTTGCGGCCGGATGCCCCAAAGCGGGCACGCAATGACGCGGACATAGGCAAAATCGGCGCGCTGCCTCAGGAACGCGCCCTCATCATCCGTAATCTGCAAGGCATCTTCCGATGCAGACCGGATTGGCAGCCCTGCGGGGCCGACGCTCGCTTTCACCATCCTGCACGGTCACAGGCCAGCCAACCGCGCTTTGGCTATGCACCGGACACATCCAGAGAGAATCGACGCTAACTCAATGCCCCAATAGCGCCCACCGCGGCGCAAAACCGTGCCGGCAGCCGTTTGACCGATCCGCCATCGACGCCGCCGAGGGCTGCGACATAGGACGGGGGGGCTGCGAATCGAGCCATCGCTGCCCACCGCAGCGGACCTAACGCAGCGGCACCGGCGTGGCTCGCAGTGGGAAAGGCCGGGGACAGGAACACCAGATCGGCGCCGGCCCGGCGGGCGCGTAGCAGATCCGGGATCGAATGAGCGGAACTGGTCACCACGGCGCCCGAGCGGATCGGGATGCGACTCGGGTTCGGCCACCGTCCGGCGCGCAAATGGACACCGGCTTTCAGGGCTGCCGCCAGCCGAACATCGCCGGCGACGACCAGCAGCAACCTCCGCTGCCGGCAAATCCGCGCCAACTCTCGCCCTAGTGTCGCTCGGTTCGGATCATCATCGTGGCGCAGGACGACTCCGGCCCTGCCACGCGGCAACCGGCGGACCGAGGCGCGTGGATCGGGCAGGCGCCGATCGTCGGTGAACAGCCACAGGCGCGGAACGCGACCGGGCTTCCGGCGCAGACCCCAGGCGAGGAGTTTCATGTCCATGCGGGCGACGGACCACTCATGATCTCATGATGGACAATTCTGTGCATCGGCTACCCTTGCAGGATACAGGGAAATCGGGTGAGCAACGCTCGACCGGCCGTTCCCGCAGTCCTTTGGAACGGCGTACTTGTGGTGTCGAATAAGAAGGAGTTTCACCAGTAGAGTCGAGGAAGGGGCCGGTATTGCCTTGGCAACCCGTTTCCCCTCCCCGTTCATCAAACCGGACGAGCGGATTTCCCGTATCCGGCTTTCCGACTGGCTTCGCGGCTGTTTCAAGACGTAGCCCCTTGTCATCTACAGTGTCGCAGTCTCGGCGCGCCGAGTTCGCCGAACACCGCTGTCATCGTAAAGGGCCCAATTGCCCATGGGGCATCTTGTAGCGCCGAGCGAGGAAGTTACGTACGCGATCATAGACATGGGCCTCGATCGTCCGGTCCGTGACATAGTGAGAGCCAACCGCCCAAGGTGGCCTTTGTCGCAGGGCTTCGATACGGCCAGTTACCCAACCGTACCGCCTGCCAGCTAACGGGCCAAACCGACCATTGCCCGGTGACAGGTTGCAAAATTCGGAATGGGCCGCCGCGGGACGGGTCGTGCTGATGTGGATGACCAAACTACAGATCGCCGGTCTCACGGCGGCTTATGACAATGCCTGATCAAAGGCGCCGGAAGCGGGTGCCCTTGCGTGCCGAATAGCCTATAGAGCCTTCGCATGGCCCCTCCCCTACTCACACTCCAAGATATCGCCCTCACGTTCGGCGCCGCCCCGCTGTTGGCCGGCGCCGGCATTTCCGTAGCCACCGGCGACCGAGTCTGCCTCGTCGGCCGCAACGGCTCCGGTAAATCCACCCTGTTGAAAGTCGCCGCCGGCTTGGTGCAGGCCGATTCCGGCCGCCGCTTCGCCCAACCCGGCGCCACCATCCGCTATCTGCCGCAAGAACCCGACTTCGACGGCTACGCCACAACGCTGGAGTATGTCGAAGCCGGCCTCGATCACGCCGATGACAACCAGCGCTACCGCGCCTCCTACCTGCTGGAACAACTCGGGCTGACCGGCCACGAGGACCCGTCGCGACTATCGGGCGGAGAAGCCCGCCGCACCGCCCTCGCCCGCGTGCTTGCCCCCGAACCCGACATCCTGCTGTTGGACGAACCGACCAACCATCTCGACCTCCCCGGCATCGAATGGCTGGAATCCGAACTGTCCGGCATGCGATCCGGCATCGTCCTGATCAGCCATGACCGGCGTCTGCTGGAGAAAATGTCCCGCTCCACCGTCTGGCTGGATCGCGGCGTTACCCGCGTACTCGACCAGGGGTTCGCCCATTTCGAAACCTGGCGCGACCAGGTGCTGGAGCAGGAGGAACTCGATCGCCACAAGGTCGGGCGTAAAATTTTGGCCGAGGAAGACTGGGTCCGCTACGGCGTCTCCGGCCGCCGCAAGCGCAACCAAAAGCGGCTGGGTGACCTGCACGCCCTGCGCAAGAAGCACAAGGAACAGCGCGGTGCCCTGGGCAAAGTGACTCTGGTGGCATCCGAGGCGGACCTGTCCGGACGCTTGGTCGCGGTGGCCGAGGACGTGTCGAAGTCGTACGGCGACCGTACCGTCGTGCGGGATTTCTCCGCACGGATCATTCGCGGCGACCGGGTCGGCATCGTCGGCCACAACGGCGCCGGCAAGACAACATTGCTGAATTTGCTGACCGGCAAGCAGGAACCCGACACCGGGCGCATCAAACGCGGCACCAATTTGCTGGAGGTCGCGCTGGACCAGCGGCGCGACTCGCTGGACCCGAATCAGACATTGTCGCAGGTTCTGACCGGCGGCGCCGGCGATACGGTGACGGTCAACGGTCAGAACCGCCATGTCGTCAGCTATATGAAGGACTTCCTGTTCGGACCGGAGCAAGCCAACACCCCCGTCGGCGTGCTGTCGGGCGGGGAGCGCGGGCGCCTGACCCTGGCTGTCGCATTCGCCACACCGTCCAACCTGATGGTGCTTGACGAACCGACCAACGACCTGGACCTCGAAACGCTGGAACTGTTGCAGGAGCGGATCGCGGAATACTCCGGCACCGTGCTGCTGGTCAGCCATGACCGAGACTTCCTCGACCGCGTCGTGACATCGACGATCGCGACCGAAGGCGATGGACGCTGGATCGAGTATGCCGGTGGCTATTCCGACATGCTGCTGCAACGCGGCCCGGCAAAGGCGACGGCCGGCGTATCGGGGGGTAGATCGCGCGGCACCCGGGAAGACTCCATCAGCAAACCGGTCAGCAAGAAATTAAGCTTCAAGGACAAACACGCGTTAGAAACCCTCCCCAATCGCATGGCGGACTTCGAACGAGAAATCGCCCGGTTGAACCGCGTGCTGTCCGATGCCAACCTCTACTCGCGCAATCAGCAAAAATTCGCCGATACGACGAAGGCGCTGGATGCCGCGACCGCTGCGCTGGCCAAGGCTGAAGAACAATGGCTGGCGCTGGAATTACAGCGGGAGGCGCTGGAGGGGGTTTGACCACCCATTACCGCCGAAATCGTAAATCCAACCCACGCGCGATCCACCCGGCCTCGATCGCGTCGAGGTCGGTCAAACCGGACGGGTTGGCTTTCGACGGCGCAATGCCCAGCCGAGGCACGCCCTCCACCTTCCAGATCGACAACAACCGCCGTAGTTCCTGAAGCGGTTCGGGGTGGTCATCGACCCGCAGGTTCAGGTCGGGAAAATCCTCGGTGGTCACCATCGCCATCGCAGCGGACTGCTTGCCGCGCCGGTCGCCCCCGGCTGCCTCCCCCGCTTCCATCGCGGTCATCAGCCGGTCGGGCATCGGCATATCGCGGTTCAGCTTCCAGGATACCAGCGTCGCCATAACGGCCGGCTCTCCGGTCAGCATGTTGCCTGCGACGCTGACCCCGCCCGCTGACACGCTGCCGCACCATTCGACGCAGTTCTGCCCCGTCCACGCGGCGGTGCGGCCGTTGCGGTCAACGGCGTGGACTTGACGAATGCCTCGGCCCTCGTCTCCGGCCAGTGCGCCTTCGATCGCGGCGGCGGGGGACAGGCCGCGTGCCATCGCGTCCAGAACAGCGGGGCCGAGGTAGCGGTTGGTCATGGACTGCGTCGATACGGCGCCAACCCCTGCACGCACGAATGGACAGAATGCGCCCACAGCGAACGCCTTGGTGGCAACCGCCACGGCGAATGCATCGGTGTTGGGGTCGTGTGCGACGATGGACCAGGTCATGGCGATAGGTTTCCTTGCAACGCCGACACCATACCGAAGGCCGCCGCGACGCCACAATTTTCTTTTGCGGCCGGTTGATCCGCCAGCGCAAGGCACTCGTAAAGACTATGCATCTACCTAAACGATGCGTTTTCAGGAGAAACTCCAATGGCAACGCGTATGGTTACTCTTTTACTGTCTGGTTTGGTCTTCAGTGGGCTTGCCGCGGCCCCTTCCATCGCGCAAACCGCTGCCACGGCCGATACGGTCATGGTTGGTGGTGCGCCGATGTACCCGTCGAAGAATATCATCGAAAATGCGGTCAACTCCAAAGACCACACGACGCTCGTAGCGGCTGTCAAAGCCGCCGGTCTGGTAGAAACATTGGAGAGCAAGGGGCCGTTCACAGTGTTCGCGCCGACCAACGAGGCATTCGGAAAGTTGCCGGCAGGCACTGTCGAAACGCTGGTGAAGCCGGAGAACAAGGCCACTTTGGTGAAAATCCTGACCTATCATGTGGTGTCGGGTAATTACACTGCGGCCGATCTGATGAAGATGGTCAAAGCCGGCGGCGGCAAGGCCATGTTGAAGACGGTCGAAGGCGATCCGCTGATGCTGAGCGAGAACGGCAGCAAACTGTACGTCAGCGGTGAGAAAAGCGGCGTCGCCGAAGTTACGATCCCGAACGTCAAGCAATCGAACGGTGTCATCCACGTCGTCAACACAGTCGTCCTGCCCAACTAACGCCGCAACCATACCGTCATGGCGCGCACCCGCCGCGCCATGACGCACTGCTACGGCTTAACCAATCGGCCTTCGGCAAACGTAGCCGCATAGAGCCGCTTCTCTCGCAACAAGAACGCCTGCGGCAACAACAGACAATCATCCATATCCGCAATAATCTATTCCTTCGTGAGCCGGACGTCCTGTCAGTCCTCACGACCGTTCACAAGCGCTACTCCCCACCGCTTTCAGTATCGGCCCACCTGCCGTAGAATACGAAAGCAACTAGGGGAGACCGAAAATGATCATCGAAATGCGCACATACACACTTCAACCGGGCACGTTGGCGGAAGTCGAAAAACGCTTTGGAGAGGCTCTGCCGATCCGCGAAAAGCACTCCAAACTGGCGGCGTTCTGGCATACCGAAATCGGGCCGCTGAATCAGATCATCCACGTTTGGGCGTATGACAGCTTCGAACACCGCGCCGATGTCCGTGCCGCCGCGTCGAAAGAGCCCGGCTGGCCGCCGCCGATCCGCGAGTTCATCACCGACCAGCAGAGTGAGGTGTTCCTGCCCGCCCCGTTCTCCCCCGCGCTTGAACCCCGCCAGATTGGGCCATTGTTCGAAATCCGCCAATACACCCTTACCGCGGGATCGATCCCCGGACTGATCGAGCGCTGGACAGACAAGGTCGAGGGCCGCCAGAAGTTCTCGCCATTGGTCGGCGGCTGGTATTCGGAATTCGGCGCGCTGAACAAATGGGTCCACATTTGGGCCTATAAGGACGCCAACGAACGCTTCAGCGTGCGTGCCGCCGCGGCTGCCGCAGGCCAGTGGCCTGCGCGCAATCCGCCCGGCATCGTGGTAAAGCAAGAGAACGCACTGGTGATGCCCGCCGCCTTCTCACCCATCCGCTAAACCTTGCGTTCGGAGTTCCAATCCGTTCGGATCGGGACTCCGTCAGCACAGCATTACATCTTAGTTCCATTGCTGTACGCTACCGGTTTGCAAACAACGCGAACTAGAGGAACATGTCATGACAGAACTCAATGCGGCATTAATGGCAGCGGTCGCACCGCATAACAGCGGAACCCGTGGGGCCAACCAGGCCAAAATCATTGCCGCAGCCGGCGCGGTCCTTCAAAAAACGCTCGCATCGTTCGATATGACGAGCAACCTGAGGGTGGCGCATTTCCTCGCCCAAACATGCCACGAATCCGATGAATATGTAACGACCGTAGAATATGCCGATGGCTCAGAGTATAACGGCCGCACCGATTTGGGAAACGGCCCGAACGACGGACCGCGCTTCAAGGGACGCGGCCTGATTCAACTGACCGGACGTGCAAACTACAGCCAATATGGCGAGATCCTGGGATTGGACCTGATCGGCGCCCCCGACATCGCAGCCGATCCGGCGACATCGGTAACGTTGGCTTGCCAGTTCTGGAAGCTGCATGGGCTGAACGCCCTGGCCGACCAGGACGACATCACGACGATCACGCGCAGGATCAATGGCGGGCTGAACGGTCTCGATAGTCGCAAAGCATTTTTGGTGTCGGCGAAAATCGCCTTGGGCATGGCCCCGGCCGCATCGGTCGCGCGGCCGGTCCTTCAACTCGGCGCCACCGGCGACGCCGTGAAAACATTGCAGCAAGCGCTTGTGAAGGCCGGCTACCCGGTCGGAACAGACGGGAGTTTTGGCCCCGGGACCCAAAGTGCTGTAAAGCAGTGGCAGCAGGCGCAAGGTCTGACGGCTGACGGTGTCGTCGGCGCGTCGTCCCGAGCCAAACTGGGAATCTAACCGGCATGCGGACAGCCAGCCTGATCATCCTCTGCTGGTTGTCGCTGAACGGGACCGCTCTGGCTGCCTGCGATCCACCGGCGCCGGTGCGGTTTGCGTCCGGTGCCGTTGCCACCGATCTGCAAGGTGGGGTTGCGCGCGGGGAACGGGATTGCTTCAGCCTCGGCGTGCGCCAGGGGCAGACTTTGTCGATCACCCAGCCTGGCATCGCGCAACCAAATATCGCGATACAGGTGTATCGGCCACCCTGGCACATCGGACACGACGACCATGCGGTAACGGTAACCGGAACTGCTTTGAAGGGAGCCGAGGAAGGCGCCGACGCCACGCAATGGCAGGGTCGCCTTCCCGTCTCCGGATCATATCTGCTGGTGGTCGGAACAATACGGGGCGGCGACGCCTATCGGTTGCATGTGGAGATTCACTAATCTCAAACGACGTTGACTGTGCCTTACTGTGTTTCAATCACCGGAGTTACTTACAAAACTCCGGAATGTGTATCGTCTGACCCCACAGATAACGCTGGAATTCGCCGGTCACGGTATATATCGTGTTATCTCTGGATGATTTTCGATTTTTGCAAGCGCCTCACCGTCATGGCCCGACTTGTTCGGGGCACCTCCGCACGCACATTGCTGCTATGGTTGGCCCGAACAAATCGGACCGTGACGGTTTGGCGGCAGGGTTAAACTCAACGGCGCGTGTAACACACCCCTCCAGATTACCGGCTTGTGCATCCGGCACGACTTTCCGGTAAACCAACGCGATGACCGCCAGACAGGATCGCGCAAGCCCCATGACACACACCGTTGCCGTCACCTTCAATGTTCGGCCGCCCGAACGGGCCGCCCTAACCGACGCGATCGGCAGTGCCGCCGGGTTGGTTTACCTGACCGACCTCGACGACGCCGGCCGCATCGGCGCCCTGCGGGACGCAACCGCGATCCTGGCCCGCGACACCGGCAAAGACCTCCGCCCGAACGAACTCGCAAACATCCACTCCGCTCGGTTGATCCAGTTCATGACCGCCGGGATCGACTTCGTCCGCCTGGATGCACTCCCCGCCACCGTGCCGGTCGCCAGCAATGGCGGTGCATACGCCGGACCAATGGCGGAGCACGCATTAGCGATGACGCTCGCCGCCGCGAAACGGCTGATGATCGAGCACGCGGCGCTGGCCAGAGGAGAATTCAACCAGTTCACCCGGAACCGCATGCTGTCAGGCAAGGTTTGCGGTATCCTGGGATTCGGCGGAATCGGCGTCGCCACCGCTCGTTTGATGCGGGCGATGGGCATGCGCATTCACGCCATCAACCGAGGCGGCCGCTCCGATGAACCAACCGACTGGATCGGAACGGTCGCCGATCTGGATGCGCTGCTGGCCGCATCCGATGTGTTGATCGTCAGCACGCCGCTGACCAACGCCACCCGCGACTGGATCGGCGCCCGGGAACTCGGGTTGATGAAGCCGGATGCCATCCTGGTGAACCTTGCCCGCGGCGAGGTCATCCAGGAGGCGCCTTTGTTCGCGCACCTGCAGGCGCACCCAACGTTCTTTGCCTGCATCGACGCGTGGTGGGTCGAACCAGTCCGCCATGGCACCTTCCGCGTCGATCATCCGTTCCTGTCGCTGCCCAACGTCATCGGATCACCGCACAACTCCGCGTCTGTGCCTGGAATGACCGAGGCTGCATTGCGCCGCGCAATGACAAATATCCGCCGGGTTCTGGCTGGGGAGCCGGCACATTATGTGCTGAGGGCGGAGGAGCGTGTGAACCAAACAACCTTATAGCCGGCGCAATCGGCGCAGGGGTCGCTACCCCGGCGCCGATGCCTCCCCATTTCCCCTCAAAACCGCACGGACGCCGCAAACGATCCAAATTGAAACAATCCGCCACGCTGGCCATAGAACTCCTGCGTCTGTCCCACATGCGTGTAAGTAAGTCGCACCCCGCGATAAATAACCGCGATGCCCCCTTCGATCTCCCCGACGAAGGGTTGGCGGGATACATGCGGGCCGGATCTGAACGGGTTGCCGTCCAACGTCGAATCCCAGCCGATCGCCTGACCGTCAACACCGAGGAAGACATACCAGACGAACTCCCGGTTCGGCGTGTAGGCATCCGATCCGCTCAGCCCGGGGCGAATGCGGGTCGTGCCGAAATCCGATTGCAGCCCCTGCCCGACACGAAACTGAAGCCCGGCCTGCACATAATCGCGCAACGTGCCCACACCCGCCGAAGCAGAGGGCAGAACATCGATGTCAATTCCCGAACCCGGATCAGGCGTCAATTCGTATCGCAGGGTGCGCCCCACAAAGAGCTGACCGATCGGCATATCCCGGATCTGATGCCGCCAGCCCGCCGCTTCCGGGTCCTTGATCAGGTCGTGGAAGCCATTCTGGATATCCTCGGACCGCGCCGACGGCCCCAACACACCCAGGCTGACGCCCATCAGGCTGCGCGACGTTAGGGTATCGTGCAGCAGGAACGCACTGCCCAACAACACCCCGGCATACGGCCGATCCCTGCGGTCGGGGGTTACCGTCGTGGTATTCTTCGGCGTAAAAATCGAATTGGAAATATCGAATGACAGGCGCTGACGCCCCTCCCCCCAAACATAGGTATCCAAATTTACCAACCCGCTCGGTAGGTAACTTCCCCCTTGGGCATCGACGTTCGGAGAGGTCCAGCCCACGCGTATGCCAGCCGTGTAGTTCCGGTCGGTATGGGCGATGCTGTCGTTCTCGGTCTGCACCGTGATAATGTTAGATGGATCTGCCGCCGCCAATTCGGCATGCGCCGGAGCGGCTGCCAACATACCTCCCACGCCAAACAGAGAAGCAGCGGCTGTTACCCGGGCGCACCAACAATTTCGGCGGACAATCCACATCTTTTTTCCTACAGGCAGGTTGGACGGCTTTTACCGAGATCGTTCTGCCAATGGGATCAACAAGGGGTGCGCAAAATTTATTGATTTGCCGCGATCTCAAAATTCCGTGCCGGCGCCACGACCAGCCCTCGTGAAAATTACGAAAATGCGACAAAATCCAGCCGTTCTCATTTTGGCAAAGCGGCGATTGTGTTCCCACTCATCATGGTATGCGAAGCAGGCTGTGCGAAAACTCCCGCCCAAATTTGCGTTGGAGAATATTTTTCTCTGGCATGCCCCTGTCGTCGCGACGACCCAATTCCGTCACGGCAGGAGAATGCCTACCATCTGCGCCTTTTCTGGGCCGGGACAG
>JANXLQ010000453.1 GCA_025355085.1 Rhodopila sp. | reverse complement strand
CCGACAGCCTGAACGCCAGGCCGCGCAAGACACTGGACTATGCGACGCCGAGGGAGCAATTCACGAACCTCCTCGCCGGATTGGCCGGCGCGCAGAAGTCGTCACCCGGGGGTGTTCGTCCCGGAACTTGAATCCGCCGTGTTTTGGACGCGGTCCAAATCCCCGACACCCTTTCCGGGCGGAATCGTCCATGCCCCGCACCTTTGCCTATGTCCGAGTCTCGACCACCAGCCAGACGACCGACAACCAGATCCAGGAAATCCAGGCAGCCGGCTTCAAGGTCGAACCGCGCCGGGTGGTGACCGAAACGATCTCGGGCAGCGTCGCCACGGCGCAGCGCCGGGGCTTCACCCGCTTGCTCGACCGGCTCGAAACCGGCGACGTTCTCATCGTCACAAAACTTGACCGCCTCGGTCGCAATGCGATGGATGTCAGCAGCACCGTCGCCAAACTTGCCGGCATCGGGGTGCGGGTGCATTGCCTCGCTCTGGGCGGTGTCGATCTCGCCAGCTCGACCGGTAAGCTGACCATGCATGTCATCAACGCCGTAGCCGAGTTCGAACGCGACCTCCTGATCGAGCGCACTCAGGCTGGCCTCAACCGGGCGAAAGCCGAAGGCAAAACGCTGGGGCGACCGGCCAGCCTGAACGATTATCAGCGCAGGGACGTGGCGCAGCGCCTGAAGGACGGAGCCGGCGTGTCTGCGCTGTCGCGCACCTTTAAGACCAGCCGCCAAACCATCATGAGGATCAGAGATGGCGCCTCAGCCGCATGATCCGACTCCTGATAGAGCTACTGAACACGCGGCGGCCTATATCGTTGCCCTTGTGTTCACTGATTCCGGACACCTGCGAACTACTCTTGTCGTGATCCCTTTCTGGACAGCGGACGCTGTCTTCTATCCCATTGAAAACAAGCGCCTCTCCTACACCGATCGGCGGAGCCATTTCCGGACACTTGGCCAAGCTGCCGACGGCAAGGCTGATATCGGCTCTCGGGAGATCATTGGATCATAGCATCAAGATATTGTTATAAAACGGAATTTTTTCCACCAAGCGCCCCTGTGGCCACTTTTTACACGTATCCCGGAACCTATCCCAACTAGTGCGACCACCTCCAGGCAACGGCCATTCCAGCCAGTCGACCACCGGGGTGGTCGACTGCCGCCGCGTGGGGGTCAAGGTTCGTGATACCTCCTATCGCGTAGCATTAGCTGGTGGCGGTGGCGATCTTGTCGATAGTATCATCCTTGTCGAGACGCCCGGGCATATCAACCGCATCCTCAATCTCGGGCCATGACCGCCAGGAGATTGCAATGGCTCTCGAAAGTCGAAACGACGCAGAACGGCTGGATCGGATGGAGCGCCGCCTGCAGGCGCTGGAAGATGCGGAGGCAATCCGCAATCTCAAGGCGCGGTATGCAGCCCTGTGCGACGATCATTACAATGCCGACGGGATCACCGCGCTGTTTACCGAAGATGCAATCTGGGACAGTCCCGGCCTCGGCCGTTTCGAGGGCCGTGAGGCGATCCGGGTCTTCTTCCGTGGCGCCGGCGAGATATTTTCGTTTGCCATCCATTATAGCCTGAATGGACATATCGAGGTCGATGGCGATACCGCCCAGGCCAGATGGTACCTGTTTATGCCCTGCACCCTAGCGGAGAGCGGCCGCCCGCTGTGGAGGGCCGGAATCGATCACGAACGTTATACCCGCGTGGACGGCGTCTGGATGTTCTGTTACAAGAGATCCGAACCGTTGATGAACGCCTCGTTCGAGGATGGCTGGGCCAAGGCCCGTTTCGTATGACCGGTCAGACGCCGAGGTAGGCGGTGCGGATCCTCTGGTCCTGCATCAGTTCGGCGGCGTTGCCCTCTATGCTGCTGCGGCCCAGTTCGATGATGACGGCGCGGTTCGCCAGTCCCAGCGCCCAATAGGCATTCTGTTCCGCCAGGACAACGGCAAGTCCCTCGCGCGCCTGGATTTCCAGCAGGATTTCGCCGATCCGTTCGACTATGATCGGCGCGAGGCCCAGGGAAGGCTCGTCGAGCAGGAACAGCTTTGGCCTCGACATCAATGCGCGGCCGATCGCAAGCATCTGCTGCTCGCCGCCGGAAAGATTGCCGGCCAACTGGCCTCAACGACCGAACGGTACTTTTTTGCAGCATAAGCGGACAAAGTGAGAACGCTACCGCGTGAAAGCCCCGGTAATCCGCCGATATTGGTGCATGCCGTGAACGTGATCATGGAATCGGGCCTGTCGGAAAACATATGATTTCCGTCATGGGGGGCACTACAAGAACTGTGCGTAGCTGTACGGCATTGTAGAACATAACAGAAACATGTGGTTCTGCGGTTCAGACGGCCGCCATGAATTTCTCTTTGGCGATGCGGAGCGGTC
>JANXLQ010000401.1 GCA_025355085.1 Rhodopila sp. | reverse complement strand
GGCGGTGGCGACTCAGCAAACACCGGCGTATTGTCGCAGACCATCGCGACTGACGCCGGACAGATCTATAACCTGTCCTTCAGCTATGGTGCCATCGCGACTACCCAATCAGTCACGCAGTCGATCACAGTTACAGCCGCCGATCTCTTGAGCAACTTGCTTCTCAACCAGACCGTGGTGTCGGCGGTAGCATCCAACGACCTGGGGGCCGCGCTGGCCAATTACACGTTCAGCTTCATCGCAGGCGCCGGAACGAGCACGACCATCACCTTCGCGGATGCGAGCGGATCCACTACGAACAGTGTTGACGGTTTGCTCGATAATGTCGCCATACCGGAGCCGACAAGTATGCTCGTGCTGGGCACCAGCCTGATCGCACTTGGCGGGGCTCGCCGCCGTCGCACCAAGGGCTGATCCGATTGGAATAAGGCACGATTCTTGACCAGCGACCTCCGCCACGGCGGAGGTCGCTGGTACCTACCGCTGTTTGAATTAACGTACCGCCGGCCGCCCTGGCATCGTCATGGTGTGCGAAGGCGCACCAGCCATGTCTTCGTTTGAACGAACAAAAAAAACGTGGATGCCGACCGGACCCTGTGCCAAGGTAATCGCGATGTGTAAAGCGACACGGCAGCGCCGTCGTCTGAACCGCGTGCATTCAGACCTATCCGGTCGTGAACGGCACCGGATCGCCCGGGTTTGGATCGGCAACGCGGAAAAAGCCGATCCCCGATGCCTGGGCGTGCTCCGACTCCATTGCTAATTCGCTATGAACACCCGGTCGTCATTCTGAAGGAATGGCCCGCTTCAGCCGATCCACCAGCAAAGCGGGATACGCTGGAGCAAGGTTCATATCCTCA
The DNA here is from genome assembly GCA_025355085.1 of Rhodopila sp. Taxonomy (GTDB): domain Bacteria; phylum Pseudomonadota; class Alphaproteobacteria; order Acetobacterales; family Acetobacteraceae; genus Rhodopila. The sequence continues at coordinate 9,838 of JANXLQ010000401.1, read as the reverse complement.
ATCGATAGCGGACAAAACGTATCCAGCGCCAGCCGCACCTTAACCGCTGCGACATCGGCACCTTCTGCCTTAAGGTTGAGCATCGCTTGCTTCACCGCTCGCCGCCACTCACGATCCAGGTCGATCTTGTTCCGCATGCTTGCCGTTAGCCGGCTGGTCAATGCGGTTTGCTAATTGCCGATTTCCGCATGCCAGTGCAACAAACTGAGAGCGGCCGGATCGGCCCAACACTTGATAGCATGGGTCAGGATCAAGCGAATGAAACTGCCGGCGGCATTAAGTTGGCTTATTCCCACGTCTTCGATTTCTTCTGCGATATGATACAGGTCCAGGGCATTCGGCAAATCCCTTCGCCCGGCCAACCCACGCAGAACCTTCGCCTGCTGTTCCGACCAGGCGAGTATATCGACATCGTAGAGATCGGCGTGGGCCATCGTCATCTCCGAACCTGTCTTCACCATAGTGACGCATCAGACGAAAATCTACTTCGCCGGCCGCAGCCCCATCGCGAGAGAAACCTCGTCAGCACGCGGATCATAAACCAGGCCCTTGCGGCTGGCCCATGTGTTCACCGTGAAATAGACCGGGATTACCCCCATGTTCCCGACCGCGATTTCCGCCGCTCGCGCATACAGGGCGTTTCGCTTGTCGTCGTCCATCGTATGCAGCGCCTCGCTCAGCACCGCATCGAAATCCGGGTTCGACCAGCGGCCGCGGTTGGACGGACCCAGGCCGGTCTTCGGATCGTACGTCGCCATCAGCGCGGTAAACGGTGAGGATGCCTCGCCCGTGCCGACCCACCCCGACAGCATCATGCTGAATTCCAGCTTGCTGCCGCGGCTGAACAACATCGCCGCCGGCATGGTTTGGACTTCGACCTTGATGCCAATCCGAACCAGCATTTGTCCTACGGCCTGAGTGACCTGCGCATCCTGAGGGAATCGGTCGTTCGATCCGGCCAGCACCACGCTGAAACCGTCGCCCCAACCCGCCTCCTTCAGCAGCTTGCGTGCCAGATCGGGATCGTAAGGCAGTGGCTTCAAATGCGCGCTGATGCCCGGGGTGCCCGGTGGCGAGTATTGCCCCGCTGGATGCGCCTGACCGCTGAGCAGCCGTTCGGTCAGCGCCTCCCGGTTGATGGCATAGCTGATCGCCTGTCGCACCCGCGCATCGCGCAACGGGTTGCGATCCATCTTCACCCCCTTGGCGTCAGAGATGCCGGGCGAGACGTCGCGCGCCGAATCCATATGAATGTAGATAACCCGGGTCGCATCGCACTCATGCAATGCCAGATCGGCGCGCCCGGCCAGAAGGACGCGGTCGGCGGCGGGAACGCCTTCAATGATATCGACATCGCCGGCCAGCAGTGCCGCGACCCTGGAGCCGTCGTTCGGGATCGCCCGCCGCGTCACCTTGGCCCAGGGTTCCGGACCCTTCCAATACATGTCGTTGCGCGCCAGTGTCAGATGGTCGCCGGATATCCACTCGACGAAACGATACGGCCCGGTGCCGATCGCCGCCACGCCATTGTTGAAATCCTGAGTGGTTTTTCCCTCGGCCGCCGCGCGGGAAATGATCGCCACCTGACTGAGATCGACCGGCAAGGTCGGGGCTGGGCCCCTGGTGTGGAAGCGAATGGTCGTCGCATCCACCGCCTCGGTCGATGCAATCGTCTTGGTGTACTGGCCGTAAGAGGACGGGCTGTTCGGCACGTTCGGCGCGCGTTGCATGGTGAACACCACGTCGTCGGCCGTGAACGGTCTGCCGTCGTGGAACAGCACGCCGGGCCGCAGTTTGAATTCCCAAACATCCTCGGCGATCGCCTGCCAAGAGGACGCCAATCCGGGCTGAACACGCCCCCGCGCATCGACCGCTGTCAGGCCGTCGAAGATATGCCGGGCGACGGCCGAGTTGGGGGTGTAAACGTGATAATGCGGGTCGATCGATTCGGCGTCGGTGCGCACCGCCATCGTGACATGTACCGCCGTAGGCGTGTCAGCGGCGTGCGCGGCAGTGATCGTATTGGTGGCGCGGACAACCGAGGGGGCAAGAACCCAAAGACCAAAGGTTCGACGGCGCATGTCGATCAGCGGCCTTTCCATTCAGGGGTGCGCTTTTCGAAGAAGGCGTTGCGCGCTTCCTTGGCGTCCTCGGACTTCGACAACGCCACCGTCATGCCTTGCTCGAACCGGTAACCGTCACGCGGCGGCATGTGCATCGTTACGTTCATAGACTGCTTGGCATAACGCATCGCAAGCGGGCTTTTCGATGCGATCTCGGTCGCCAGCTTCATCGCTTCGGGCATCAACTGCTCCAGCGGCACCGAACATTCGATGACGCCGGTGCGGTAGAGTTCCTCCGCCGGGACGCGCCAGCCGGTGTAGAACATGCGGCGGGCACGGGATCGCCCGAAGAACTGCTGCAGCATCGCCGCACCGCCCATCAGGCCGATGTCGATCTCCGGCATGCCGAACACCGCGTTGTCGGACGCCATGATGATGTCGCAGGCAGCGACCAAACCGAATCCGGCACCCAGGGCAGGGCCGTTCACCGCGCAAATAACCGGCTTGGCGCATTCGTGGATGGAGTTGAACATCTCCCGCACATAGCGGTTGAACGCCCAGTATTCGCCGGGTGTGTCGCCGGTCGGCCGCGCCTTCATGTCAGCGCCGGCCGAGAACATCTTGCCAAATCCGGTCAGGATTACGACCCGGACATCGTCGCGGTCGGTGAAGCTATCGAATGCCTGGATCAACTCTTCACGGAAGGCGGTGTTCTGAGCGTTCACCGGCGGCCGGTTCATCATGACGGTGGCGATATAGTCCTGCACGGTAACCTTGATGAGTTCGGCCATGTTCATTTCTCCCGGATTTGCAATCGAGGCCGTCGTGCCACAAGTTCGACTGAGGGTCCAGACAGAGGGCGGGCTTCAGAGGTGTCCGGGATTTCGCGGGCCGGCGGATTGCCTTTTTCTCGTCATCGGTTTTGACTTGCCAACCCGGCCCGTCGCTCGTTCACTGTCGAATGCACCAAGGGGCAAACCAAAAGAAATTTTCGGGCGGGTTTTGTTGGATTTTCGGTTAAATTTAGAAAATTTCTATAGTTTGTGTGATCGGCACCTTAAATTAGTAACAATAGTGCATCTAGTAATTCCTAAATATCGTTTTTTGATCTTTTAGAGACGAAGTCTTGTCAAACTCTCATTTATGTCAAACCTGGATGAATTCTGACTTGAACTTAAGTTTTGTTGACAATATGCGTCCGTGGTGGCGGCTTTTAGGGCGCGGCAAAAAACCATCGAAGGATCGGTACAATGGCGAAATCGACCAACAAGCCACACGGGGATAACGGAGACGACAAACAAAACAAAAATGATGAAAACGAAAGAAATGACGATTTTTCTGTCAAACATCGTTTCGGAACTGTCGATGCGACTGCCTTCGAGGTAACGCCGCGTCAGATGTATTTCGGCAACGGTAATTCTCCGGACAACTACAATGTCACCGATGTCGCGGCTCTCCATCTTGAGACAGGGCTAAAAATCCACGTCCGTACAGGCGCTGACATTCCACCGACGGGCGCACAGGCGGGCGACGGCACCGAATATTACGTGGCGCCGGCCGGACTGCAACCCGGTAGCCCCCTCCCCAGGGCCGCATGGAATTTCGACTATGTGGTGGACACCGCGGTGGGTTCCATTCCAATCACCACGCAAAACACTCTTGGCGATTTCACCTTCAAGATGGGCATCAGCCAGTCGGGTCCGTTCCTGCCGACGAAAACCGTTGTTTATGACCTGAATGCCGCGACGCATTTATGGATCAGCGAGACAAACCCGACCCACGGATTCGGCGGCGATGATTTCACTCACGCTGCTTCGCCTACGTTACAGTCTCATCTGGCCGAGAATTCTGTCAATCTGGGCTTTCTGATTTCGGATTTTGGCCCCCTCGCGACTTCGACCGCAGCCGGTGTAAGCTATGATATTAAGCTTTCGGCCTATCATGGGGACGACCTGATCTCGATGACCCACGACGTAATCCTTCTGGCTTAAGCAGTATATTTGGCGGCAGGGCGAGGTTATGCCTATCGTCCTGCCGGCCGGCGTCGATGTGTCGCGCCTCGGTTGTTGATCGACTGGTGGAGAGACAGATATTCTGCGCGGTCACTATGAATTATGCCGGGTCGCACGCCGAATCCGCCACACGCACGGACTTTACGGTCCACCTGCTGTTGCAGAAGTATTGCATAGGGGAGGAACCCATTAAACCCGGACTCACACCATCGACCATTCAGTCAGCGGGGTAAACAAATCGGCCAGATACGATTACTCACAGATAAACGACAAATTTGCCTATCTGTGAGCATCCATGGCGTCATTAAATCAGGTATTCATCGCGTCGAAGAAATCGTTGTTGGTCTTGCTGTACTTCAGCTTGTCCAACAGGAACTCCATCGCATCCACAGTCCCCATCGGGTTCAGAATACGGCGCAGCACCCACATCTTCGTCAGCACGCCGCGCTCCACCAGCAGCTCTTCCTTACGTGTGCCGGACTTGGTGATATCGATCGCCGGGAACGACCGCTTATCGGACAGCTTCCGATCCAGAATGATTTCCGAGTTACCCGTGCCCTTGAACTCTTCGAAAATCACTTCGTCCATGCGGCTGCCGGTATCGATCAGCGCCGTGGCAATGATGGTCAGCGAGCCGCCTTCCTCGATATTACGCGCCGCACCGAAGAACCGCTTCGGCCGTTGCAGCGCGTTGGCATCGACACCGCCCGTCAGCACCTTGCCGGAGGACGGCACCACGGTGTTATAGGCACGCGCCAGCCGGGTGATGCTGTCCAGCAGGATCACCACGTCGCGCTTGTGCTCGACCAGCCGCTTGGCCTTCTCCAGCACCATTTCGGTAACCTGCACATGGCGCGTCGCCGGTTCGTCGAAGGTGGAGCTGATGACTTCCCCCTTCACGCTGCGGGCCATGTCGGTGACTTCTTCCGGCCGCTCATCGATCAGCAACACGATCAGGAAGACTTCGGGGTGGTTCGCGGCGATGGCGGCGGCGATGTTCTGCAGCATCACCGTCTTACCGGTGCGCGGCGGCGCCACGATCAGCGCGCGCTGACCTTTACCGACCGGCGAGATCAGATCGATCACCCGAGGCGTGAAATCCTTAACAGGACCCTTGGCGACGGATTGGAAGTTCTCCATCTCCATCTTCAGGCGCTCGTCCGGATACAGCGGCGTCAAATTGTCGAAGTTGACGCGATGGCGCACCGCATCGGGTGGCTCAAAATTGACCGTGTCCACCTTCAGCAGAGCGAAATAACGCTCGCCATCCCTGGGTGCGCGGATCTGCCCATCCACCGTGTCGCCGGTACGCAGGCCGAAGCGCCGGACCTGGCTGGGGCTGACATAGATATCGTCCGGGCCGGCGAGGTAATTCGCCTCCGGACTGCGCAAAAAGCCGAACCCGTCAGACAAAATTTCCAGCGTGCCGTCGCCCTGGATCGCCTGATCGTTGTCGGCGAGATTTTTCAAAATCGCGAACATGATGTCCTGCTTGCGCAGCGACGACGCGTTCTCGATTTCCAGCGACTCGGCGAAATTCACCAATTCGGTCGGTGTTTTCTTCTTCAGTTCCGCAAGATGCATAGGGGATGCCTGGACGTGAGGGGGTTGGATCGGCCTGAACGGATTTCGGGCGCAAACGCACCGCGGTTCGCAGCCAGCCGGAAATTTTTTTGGTTCAGGGCGTGATGTGCGGAAGCACTGACGCCCATTAGTCAGGAAGGACCTCCATACTATGAAGGTTCCGCCCAAACGTCAATGGGTTAGCTGACAGTGTTCTATCAGAGCCGGTCCAGCGCGGCCTGCAACCGCGCGATCTCGGAGTCCGCAGTCGCCAGACGCTCCCGGTTTTCCGCCACGACCTCTTCCTTCGCTCGGCTGACAAAGTCGGCGTTATCCAGTTTCTGCCTAGTCTTTTTCGCGTCCACGATCAGCTTGTCACGCTCCTTGGACAGCCGCGCCCGCTCTGCCGCAATGTCGATCAGGCCCTCCAGAGGCAACACGATGGTGATCTCATCCAGCACCGCCAAAGCCGACCCTTTCGGCACATCGCCGGTCAGCACGGAGACATCGGACGCCCGCGCCAACCGCCGGATCGCATCCATCCAACGGCCGACTCGACCCATCGCTTCGTCCGAGGCCCCTTGCAGCAGCACAGGAGAGGGCTTCGACGGCGGCACGTTCATCTCGGCGCGCACCGAACGGACCTGCCCGATCAGCCGCACCACCCAGTCCAGTTCATCTCTGGCCTGTTGGGCATCGGGAACGGCGACCGGTTCGGGCCAGGACGTTCCGATCAGGCTGCATGCCTCGCCATAGCCGAAGCGATCCCACAGTTCCTCCGTCACGAACGGGATCGCCGGGTGCAGCAGACGCAGTATCTGCCCGAGCACATGGGCGCCGACAGAGCGGATTTCAGCGGCACCGGCGGGATCGGCACCCTCGGCCAGCAGGGGCTTCGACAGTTCCAGGAACCAGTCGCAGAAATTATTCCAGACGAAACGGTATCCGGCGCCGGCATATTCGTCGAAGCGGTAGGCCTCCAAGGCGGCCGTGGCTTCCAGGATTGCCGTGTTCGTTTCGGTCAGTAACCAGCGGGACAACGGCAACTTCACGCCCGCCGGGTCGAACGCGGCTTCCGGCTGCATCCCGTTCATTTCGCAGAAGCGTGCCGCGTTCCACAGTTTCGTCACGAAACCGCGGTAGTCCTGCACCCGCGCCGCGCTGAGTTTCACATCGCGTCCGGGGCCGGTCAGCGCACATATCGTGAAGCGCAAAGCATCGGCGCCGTAAGTGTCGATAAGCTCCAGCGGATCGATGGCGTTGCCCTTCGACTTCGACATCTTCTGGCCTTTTTCATCGCGCACCAGGCCATGGATGTAGATGGTGCGGAACGGCACCTCACCCATCATGTGCAGGCCCATCATCATCATCCGGGCAACCCAGAAAAAGATGATGTCGAAGCCGGTGACCAGAACGTCGCCGGGATAGTAACGAGCAACTTCCGGCGTCTGCTCCGGCCATCCCAAAGTCGAGAACGGCCACAGCGCCGAACTGAACCAAGTGTCCAGAACGTCTTCGTCCTGCGTCAAAATCTCTTCATGACCGTAACGAGCCAACGCCTGCACCGCCGCACCGGCCGCATCCTTGGCGACAAAGACCTCACCGTCAGGGCCGTACCAGGCTGGGATGCGATGTCCCCACCAAAGTTGGCGCGAAATGCACCACGGTTGGATGTCGCGCATCCAGGCGAAGAACGTGTTCTCCCATTGCTTGGGGTAAAATACGGTTTTTCCGGTCTCGACTGCCTCGATCGCCGGCTTCGCCAGCACGCCCGCATTGCAGTACCATTGGGTGGTCAGGCGGGGTTCCACCGGCACGCCGCCACGATCGCCATGCGGGATCTGGTTGGTGTGCGGCTCGATCTTCTCCAGCAGTTCCAGCCGTTCCAGTTCGGTCACGATGGCGGCCCGGGCAGCAAATCGGGCCTGTCCTTCAAGCATGCGCACGAACGCCGGGTCCGCCACACCGGGAACCGAGGTCATAACGTCCTCGATTTCCGCCAGCGTGACCATCGCCTGCCGGTCCAGCACGGACGGCATCGGCAGGTTGTGGCGACGGCCGACCTCAAAATCGTTGAAATCGTGCGCGGGTGTGATCTTGACCGCGCCGGTGCCTTTTTCCGGATCGGCGTACTCATCGCCGACAATCGGGATGGACCGGCCAACCAGCGGCAGGATCGCCCACTTGCCGATCAGCGCACCATACACCGGATGATCCGGATGCACCGCGACAGCCGTGTCGCCAAGCATGGTTTCGGGACGCGTAGTGGCGACGACAATGAACTGGCCGGGTTCGCCTTCGATCGGATAACGCAGGTACCAGAGCGACCCTTTGACCTCGCGGTTCTCCACTTCAAGGTCGGAAATCGCGGTTTGCAGCTTGGGGTCCCAATTGACCAACCGCCGGTCGCGGTAGATCAGGCCCTCATTGTGCAACTTAACAAAAGTCTCCTTCACTGCGGCGGACAGGCCGTCATCCATGGTGAAGCGTTCGCGCGGCCAGTCCAGCGAAGCCCCCAGCCGCCGAAGCTGAGTCGTGATCGTGCCGCCGGATTCCGCCTTCCACTGCCAAACCCGTTCCAGGAACGCATCGCGTCCCATTTCGCGCCGGTCTTTGCCCTCAGCCGCCAGCAGTCGTTCAACGACCATCTGAGTGGCAATGCCGGCGTGATCGGTACCGGGTTGCCATAGCGTGTCGCGGCCCTGCATCCGCCGCCAGCGCACCAGCGTGTCCTGAATGGTGAACGTCAGTGCATGGCCCATGTGCAGGCTGCCGGTGACGTTCGGCGGCGGGATCATGATGGTGAAGGGCGGCGCCTGCGACGCCGGGTCGCAGGCGAACCCGCCGACTTTTTCCCAGCCCTCGTATAGCCGGGGTTCAACATCGGCCGGGGCGAATCTGCTGTCGAGTGTCATTATTTTCTCCCGCGCCCCGGTGGATCGGACTCCCGGGTCTGCGATACAATTCAAACTGTCATCTATGCCAAATGCCCAGCCAACATGCCGGAGGGCAAATCATGGCGCCTTTTATCAGGGAACCGCTCGGCCGACGACCCTCTCGATCTCAGCGCGGACAAGCCGCTCCACAACCGGGGGCAGGTTGACGTCCAACCATTCCTTCAGCAGAGGCCGCAATTCGGCTCGCACCATATCCTCCAGCGTCGGCCCCCCGGAATATACCTGCGTCGCTCGGCCGGCAGCCAAACTGCGCATCAAATTACCGACCGACGACGCGGCAGCAGCGGCGGCTTCCGGTGCTACCAGATCGGCGTCCGGGGCCGGATAGTCCCGGGGCAGGTCTTGCGGGGTTGGCGTGACAGCCTCCATCTCCTGTTGAGCTTCAGGCTCGGGCGATACGGCAACCGGTTCGGCTTCGGTCGCGTCCGGCTCCCCGGTGACCACCATCATCGACTGGTCGAGCACCAATACATCGTCGTCCGTCGATGACGAACCGTTAGGATCGGCCGATTCCGACGGGGTATCGTCCTCATTCAATATACGTCGAATGGAGGCGAGAATCTCCTCCATGGACGGATCGGCACCATCAGGTGCCGGTGCCGGTGGTGATGCCGGTGGTGATGCCGGTGGTGTTAGGGTTGTCATCGGCGTGGCATTGAGGTCAACGGCCCGGCTGGTTGGTAGCGTAGTCACCAAGGCCAACCCACCTATCCTTGACTGCCTCGTAGTAGGAGGTCTCGTCATACAGCGGTACCGGCAGATGCATATCGCGTGCGGTCAGGCGGCCGATGGCAACGGCGACCGAGTAGGATGCGATAACGACCTGCGACAGGTTCTGCACAAGCGTCGTGCGGGAGGTCAGCAGAAGCTGCGTCGCGTTCAGCACGTCCAACGTAGTGCGGCTGCCGACAATCGCCTCGCGCTCCACGCCCTCCAACGCAATCTGGTTGGCGCGAATTTGGGCACGGGTGCTGTTGGCGGCCGCTTTGGCAGCGGCCAGCGTATCCCAGGCCTGCACAGCGTTCTGCGCAGCGGTGCGCCGCGCATCGTCGATCAGCCGGCTGGTCTGCTGCTGTGCCTGACGTGCCTGACGGACGGCGGCGTATTCCGACCCGCCCTGATAGATCGGCACGGAAAGCTGGGCGGTAACCTGATAACCGTTCGAAATCGATCGGCTGGCACCGGAGTTGTTCTGCTGGAACGTCTGCCCCTGCACGCTGACCTGAGGCAGCAATGCAGCGAA
>JANXLQ010000374.1 GCA_025355085.1 Rhodopila sp. | reverse complement strand
CCGACTGCCTGAAGCGTCAGGCTTTGGGTGATACTCGTGAAGTCGTTGGTATAGGTACCGGCATCGACCTGGATAACGTCACCGCTATGCGATGCTGCGACCGCGCTGGCAATGGTGGTGAACTGCTTATTAGTTCCGACTGTTATTGTAGTATGAGGACCGACAACCGGCGGAATAACAACTGGAGGAATAACCGGAGAAACAACGGGAGGAACGACAACCGGCGGAACAACAACCGGAGGAACAGATATCGGCGCGCCCGCATACGGGGCGGACTGATCGAGCGTCGGGCGGGCACCGAGCACAGTCGTTCCACTTTGAGTCGCCGCACCCGAAACCAATGCCAGGCCATTGAAGCCATATACCGAATTATTGGTAAAGGTCGCGTTGGTCAGGTCGCTCGCGTTCCAAAGCGCCGGACCGCTGTTTTTATCGTTGATGATCGTGTTGCCGGTGACAGACAATGCGGTCCCGGCATGCAGACTTCCCTCCTCGCCATAGGCGATGATATTAGAATTCTCACTGTTGGGCCCCTGCTGGATCAAATTACCCGAAATGACCGTGTTACCGCCGTTGGGGATATCAATTTCGTAGGAAGACGAGCTGTCGTTGTCGAAGATTCGATTGTTAGTGATCGTATTATTTTCGGCGCGACTTTTAATCTCGTGTCCAACGTTGGCATCATGCGTGAAACTGTCGGTCAGCGTGAACGACTTAATGTCGCCGATATACATGTTGTGGGTATTACCGGTGCCGCCGCCATTGTGGTCGAACTCGGTATGGGAAATGTTTATGGTGCCGTTAGGATCGGCCCCCCCGAGGATCCCATCCTGGTTGTTGTAGAAATGCGAATTCGTGATCGTTAGATTGCCGCCCTCGTAGCGTATGCCAGCGCCATTGGCGTCTGCCACCGTTGCACCGGCGAACGCAAAGCCGTCGATCGACACATCGATACCGGCATTGCCCTCGGTCAGGATCGCCTTGCCGTTAGGGGGCTGCACCGTCGCGTTCATTGTCACGATGCCACCGACTGCCTGAAGCGTCAGGCTTTGGGTGATACGCGTGAAGTCGTTGGTATAAGTACCGGCATCAACTTTGATAACGTCGCCGCTATGCGACGCCGTGACCGCGCTGGCGATAGTTGTAAACTGCTTATTAGTTCCAACAGTAATTATTGTCATTTATAGTCCCTGATCATGAATAGTCTGCCTCGTCTATTCAGCTCTTGCAGCTAGAGTAGATGTCTGCAGCAGTCGGAGAAAGAACACGCGGCAGCATGAAAGTCCATTGGTTAACTAGCCGACAGGACTTCAACTTTTGCTTATCTACTTTTGTCAGATGATTGTTTTTTGACAAATTTAATTCAATTGTTTGTGTTGTCATGATCTACGCCATGCCGCAATAATGAGAGTTATGTTTGTAATTAGTTTTTATATTATTTCGTCTCATTTAACGTCATCCGGCACAAGCCTGGGCCAATGAAGCTACGCGAGATGAATTTTTACGCAGCGCGTGGCAACGGGCCGAATCGCGCTGGCACAAAAAAAAGGCCCCTCCCGCGGGAAGGGCCTTTTCCTGGCAACTTAGCTGTCAGGCGGATTGGCCCGGGTCAATCCAGCCGATGTGACCGTCGGTGCGCCGGTAGATTACGTTGAACTCGCCGGTCGCGCTGTTGCGGAACATCATTACCGACTGATCGACCAGATCCATGCGCATGACTGCCTCGCCGACCGACAGCAGGCTGATCTCTGCCTGCGATTCGGCAATCACGGTGGCGTAGTTCTCGGTCACCGTTTCGTCGTCCGCAGCGGCCGCACCAGCACTCTCCTCCTCCTGGCGCAGCACGTATTGGCGGGCCGCTTCGGGCCTCGCGCGGTTGGCAAGGTCGCGGTGGTGTTCGTTCACCCGGCGGCGATAGCGGCGCAGGCGCTTGGCTATGTGCTCGGCGGCGGCATCGAACGCCGCGTTGGCATCGGCCGCCTCCCCCTCGCCGCGCAATTGCAGACCTCGGCCGGCATGCACATTGATGTCACAGGTAAAAAAACTTCGCGTCCGGCTGAATGTGACCTGCGCCTCCAGCGCGCTGTCGAAATACTTGCCTGCGATCAGATCGAGCTGGGTGCCGACCCGCGTGCGCAGCGCGTCGGATAAGTCGACCTGTTTTCCGGAGACCGTGATCTGCATGCTTCCTCTCCCCGATGAGTTGCGGTGTCTGTTCCGGCCGTTTCGCCGCCTGCCCGAATCTCACCTCGGGGTTGCAACAAGCACCCGATCAGGCCGTCACCGACTTCTCCCGCTTGCGCTGCACGGAACTGGGGATGCGCAGCGCGTCCCGGTATTTGGCCACCGTTCTGCGGGCAATGTCCACGCCTTCCGTACGGAGCGCCTGAACGATCGCATCATCGGACAAAATCGTTTCGGGATGTTCGCCTTCCACCAGCAGCCGGATGCGGCGGCGCACCGCCTCCGAAC
>JANXLQ010000308.1 GCA_025355085.1 Rhodopila sp. | reverse complement strand
GCCGCGAATGCCCGCCTCGACGCCGCACGCGGCCGGATTGGGGCGCAGGCACAGGCAGCGGTGGCACCGTCGGTGGCCCAGCTTCGCGCCGTGCAAGAACAACTCGCCGGCCAAATCGATGCTCGGCAAGCCCGGTTCGGTTCGGCGTATCCCGAGGTTCAAAGCCTGGCCCGTCAATACGCCGACGGCCAGCGCGCCTTGGGGGCCGAGATCGCCCGCGTCGTGGCGGCGACCGTGGCCGAACAACAGGCGGCGACGGATCGGGTGGCGATGCTGGAAGAGGTCCTGGCCGTGGCGAAGACGGCAGCGGAAAAGTCGGCCCGGGCGCAGATTCCGTTGAACGCCATGACCCGCGACCTGGACGCGGCGCGCGGGCAGTTGCAGTCGGTGCTGGAGCGCATCCAGCAAACCGCACAGCAAGCCGCCATCGAGTCCTCGGAAGCGCACGAAATCTCCCAGGCAATCCCGCCCGATAGGCCGACTTTTCCGCGTACGACGCAGACTCTCGCGGCGTCGGTGGTGGCCGCGGTCTTCCTCGGACTGCTGCTGGTCTATATCCTGCAACTGACCGACACGACGCTGCACAGCGGAGACGAGCTGCGTGCAGCCACCGGCCTGCCCTGTCTGGCGTTGATCCCGGAGGCCGGTAAACGCGCCCTCGGTCATCTGAAAATCCACGACTACGTCGTGCATCGGCCACTTACGGCGTTCGCCGAACAGATACGGTCGCTGCGCGCCGCGGTGTCGCTCGATATCGACCACCCGCAGATTATCGCCATCACGGCCGCTCGCCCGGCTGAAGGCAAATCCGTCCTGACCCTGGCGCTCGGGCGGTCGGCGCATTTGGCTGGCGAACGCGTGCTGGCGATCGAATGCGATGTCCGTCAGGCGTCGTTCCAGCATCGCCTGACCGGAGCGGGCGCCCCGGGACTGATGGATGTGCTGCGGGGGGATGTGGTGTGGACCGGCGCGGTGCAGTCCGACCCCCTCAGCGGGATGGATTTTATCACGGCCGGCAAACCGGGCGGCGATGTCCTTGGGCTGTTTCTGTCAGACGACATGCGGCAACTGCTGGCCGAGGTGCGCGAACACTATGACCTCGTGCTGCTGGACGCCCCGCCCGTGGAAGCGATGACCGAGACGCGGGTCGTGGCTGCTCTGGCGGATGCCACGCTGCTGTGCGTCCGTTGGTGCTCGACCCGGACAAACACCCTGTTACACACGCTGGAAATGCTGCACGACGCACGCGCCAAAATCATAGGAACGGTAATGACAAGAGTGGACACCCGCGTGCATCTTCGCTCCGGTTATGCCGATGCGGGAGTCTATCACCGCCGGTACAAAGCGTATTTTCGGGGGTAGTGCTTTATGACTCAACGTTTTCTGGTCACCGGCGGGGCAGGTTACGTCGGCAGCCATCTGGTCGCCGCGCTGCTGGACCGGGGCGACCGTGTGACCGTGTTGGATAATCTGCTGACGGGCCATCGCGAGGCGGTTCCTGCCGGCGTGGCACTGATTGTCGCGGACCTGAATAACGGCGCGGCGATCGACGCCGTGTTGGCGGACGGCCACTGGGACGCGGTGTTCCACTTCGCCTCTCTGTCGCAGGTGGGCGAAAGCATGCGCATGCCGATGCGCTACCTGCTGGACAATGCCGCCAACGGCATTCGGCTGATCGACGGCTGCGTGCGGCATGGCGTGGGGCGGTTCGTGCTGTCCTCCACCGCCGCGTTGTTCAATCTGGACAGCGATGCGCCGATCCCCGAGGACGCGCCGATCGACCCGCAATCGGCTTATGGCGACAGTAAATGGATGATCGAGCGGGCGCTGCGCTGGGCTGGTCAGGTGCATGGGCTTCGCAGCGCCTGCCTGCGCTATTTCAATGCCGCCGGTGCCGATCCGGCCGGCCGCCTGGGGGAGGATCATCGTCCCGAATCGCATTTGATTCCGCTGGTGATCGATGCGGCCCTTGGACGCCGAGCCGCACTGGATGTGTATGGCGGCGACTATTCGACTGCCGACGGCACCTGCATCCGCGATTACGTGCATGTTTCGGATCTGGCCTCGGCGCATTTGCTCGCGTTGGACGCATTGGGCGATGCCTCGGTGGTTTGGAACCTGGGCAACGGTGCCGGGCATTCGGTGAAGCAGGTGATTGCCTCGGTGGAGCGGGTGTCCGGTTTGAAAGTGCCGTATCGGATCGCCGGGCGCCGGGCAGGCGATGCGGCGGTGTTGGTGGCGTCATCGGCGCGGGCGCAACAGGCGGGTTGGCGGCCGGTGCATGGCGACCTTGACGATATCGTCAGCACCGCTTTCGCGTGGCGCCAATCGCATCCGGACGGATATGGCGGCTAACCGGGCAGCCGTTTTAGCGATCCCGGCCGCTGCTGCCTTGTTGCTGTGGCCGGCGCTGTGGAATGGCTATCCGATCGTGTTCGCCGATACCGGCACCTATTTGTCCCAGGCTGTTCATCGCTATGCCGGCTGGGACAGGCCGGTTTTTTACTCGTTCTTCATGCTGCCGCTGCACGCGACCGTGACGCTTTGGCCGGTTGTCATGGTTCAGGCATTGCTGACCGCCTGGTTGCTGCGGCTGGTTTGCCGGATGCTGGCCCCGGGTCTCTCGGAATTAAAATTCGTTGGCGGGGTCGCGGTGCTGTCGGTATGCACTTGGCTGCCGTGGATGGTTTCCGAGTTGATGCCGGATTTTTTCACGCCGCTGCTGGTGCTGGTGTTGTGTTTGCTGGTGTGCGTGCCAGAGCGTCTTGCCGCCCGGGAGAGGATTTTTCTGGCCGGTTTGGCGGCATTCATGATCGCCAGTCAGCAGTCGAGCGTGCCGTTGGCCTGCGTGCTGCTGGCGATACTGACCATAGTACTACCGCGATCTGGCGGCACACACCCCGCTGCCCCGCCTGTATCGCCTGTATCGCCCGTCAAGGCGATCTCCGGGTCCGCTTCACCGGAGAGAATGAACACAGCACCCAGCCCGCACAAAAGATCGACCGTTGTTACCAGTCAGCCCGTTCAGCGCTGGCCGCTGATTATCCTACCCCCTGCCCTGGCCCTGCTCGCACTCTGCTCGATCAATCTCGCCGCCCATGGGCGGTTCTCCACATCGCCGTTCGGTACCATCTTTCCGCTCGCGCGGGTGATCTACGACGGACCCGGCATGGCGACGCTGCGACGCGATTGCCCGGTGACGCATTGGCGCCTGTGCCCATTCCTCGACAGCTTTCCACCCACGTCGGACGATTTTCTATGGGCGCCCGACAGTCCCCTTGCCCGCGCCGGCGGTGCCAAAATCGTCTCCCGCGATGCCGGGGCCATCCTTTGGGCGACGCTTATGGCCGACCCGATGGGTGAGGCCGCCATCGCCCTGGCCAACACGCTGGACCAACTTTTTCAGTTCGCCAGCGGCGACGGCCTAAATCCCTGGCCCGTCCAGGTTTCACCGTGGATCGAGAATGACTTCCCCCCCCGTGAACGCGCCGCCTATGCGTCTGCCCGACAGCAGACAGGGGGGCTTTCGGTGCCGCCTATCCTGGTCCGGGTCCACGCGGCCATCGCGCTGGCCGGCGTGATTGCCTGCATTGGGCTGCTGCCGCTCGCGCTATCGCGGCGCATGGCCTGCGCGGGCTTCCTGATCGCGTCGCTGATCGCCTTGCCGGTTAGTGCCGCCATCACCGGCGGTCTTTCGGCACCGCACGACCGTTATCAAAGCCGGATCATGTGGCTGCCGGCCTTTACCGCGATTGTCTCGCTGGGATCGTTGCGCGCCCGCCGAACAAAAACGCCGCTACTGCTTGATAACGTCCCGGCACTGCTGCGCACGCGATAGCAGGACTGTCATTTTGGTTGGGTTGAGCCTGATCGCGATGTTCGGTGGCCTTGCCGCCGGGTGTGTTCCACCAGACGGTGTCCTTCAACGGCGCCGTAAGTAACGGTAATGAACGAAACATTGGAATAATCAATCCGCGCCTCGCCGCTCGGGGGTCCGTCTCCCGGCAAACTATGCGTGAAATGCGATGCGTCAACGCCGGGATTTTTCGCACGCGCAACGCACACAACCCTGGCGAATTTATTCGTGGCCCGTTTACCAGTTGGTAATTCTAATAGTGTATTCCTTCGGGAATGTTGCCAGCGCACATCCCCTGCCCGGTCGTCTTCCTGTCGCCGCCGTCCCGTCCGGCATGAGACGCGATGCCATCTGGTCGGGGCTGGAGGCGGGCGTGTCCGCGATCCTGTCGATCGTCACCTCATTCGTGATCGCCCGCATGGTCGGGCCGGCGGAGCTTGGCATCGGCGCGGCCGTCATCGCGGTTCATGTACTTTTGTGGGTTGTTACCAACGCGCTGTTCGCCGATGCCCTGGTGCAGCGGGCGACGGTCAATGACCGGGTTCTCTCCAGCGCGTTTTGGGCATCGGCCGGCGTGGGGGTTATCGCAATGGTACTTCAGGCGGCGTCCGGCTGGGGCCTGGCCGCGCTGTTTGGGGACCGGCGCATGATCATGATGGGCCTGGTGCTCGCCGCGCCTCTGCCACTGGTCGGCGCGGCCGGAGTCATTCAGGGCCTTCTGACACGGGAAAGGGCCTACCGCGACCTGGCTCTGCGCACATTGATCGGTCAGGGGCTGGGCACCGCGGTCGGCGCCGGTGCGGCTTTTGCCGGAGCTGGTGGCTGGGCGCTGGTAGCGCAACAGGCCGTCGGCGCGACAGTTGGCGCCCTGACCTTGCTGCTTGGCCGAGGCTGGAGGCCATCGTTGTGCCTGGACCGGGCTGCCGTGCGCTCGCTGCTTGCGGTCGGGGTTCCCCTGACGGCTTCCACCCTGGTGTTGATCGGGCGCTATCGGTTGTTCGCGGTGTTAATCGGCGGATCGGCCGGTCCCGCCGTCCTGGGTCAGGTGCATATCGCTTTTCGGCTGGTCGATACCGTGCGGGAACTGACCTTCACCGCATTGTGGCGCCTTATGCTGCCGGCTCTGTCGCAACATCAGCACGATCCGGCGGCCATGCTGGCGGACGTGGACCATTGGTTGCGGCAGTGCGTTGCCGTGGTCCTGCCACTGTGTCTGATCCTCGCGGTTGGCCTGACCCCGGCCGTCGTTTTGCTGATGGGTCCGGGATGGGCTGCGACCGGTCAGGCTGCGGTGCCGCTGGCGGCCCTGATGGCATGGTCCGTGTGGAACTTTCCATCCGGCGTGGCCCTGGTGGCGGTCGGGCAGGCCAGATTCACGCTGTACGCCAACCTCGCCGGATTGGTTGCCAGCGCCGCCGGCGTATTGTTGTTCCGGCCAACCAATCCGTGGGATGCGGTCACCATCTGGACCGTCAGCCAGTTTCTGGTCAGCCCCTATAGTGTTTGGGTGAACGCGCGCGCATTAGGCGTCACCGTTCTCCGGCCGCTAACCGGGGGGTTCGGGCGAAGGACTGGCGGGTAGCGTGCGGTCACGGAGCCGGCCGTAGCCTGCAACGGCAAGACGGCGTGGCAATCGGAAGGCGTAGGGACGCAGCCGCGCGAAGCAACCCAATTGCCCTGGATCGATGGCAAGCTATACATCGGGGCAAACGTCCAATAACACATTCATCCAAATCCAGGATGCCGCTGTCCCAGCGCCCAACAGGGACGAGCAGAACACCAATTCCCACCTGTTCAGGAGAATCACGATGCCGTTGCTCGCCCTTCCCGCTGTATTCATGCGTGGCGGCACCAGCCGAGCGGTGATGTTTCTGGCGAAGGATTTGCCGGAGCGTGGGGCGTGGGATTCGATCTTCCTTGCGGCCATGGGCAGCCCCGACCCGAACGGACGGCAATTGAACGGCATGGGCGGCGGGATCTCCTCGTTGTCCAAAGTCTGCATCCTGGCCCCTTCGGCCCGCGAGGATGCCGATATCGACTACACCTTCGCACAGGTGCAGATACGCGAGGCAACGGTCGATTACCGGGGAAATTGCGGCAATATGTCCTCGGCAGTCGGGCCGTTCGCGGTCGATGAAGGCATCGTGCGGCCCACAGGCGACACAGCCGTGGTGAGGATTTTCAACACCAACACAGGCAAGATCATCCGTTCCACATTTTCCCTGGCCGATGGACGTGCCGCGACCGATGGCGATCTGGCCATTCCGGGTGTCGCCGGGACAGGTGCGCCGGTTCGGTTGGACTTTCTGGCCCCCGGCGGGTCGGCGACCATCGGCCTGTTGCCAACGGGCCGTGTCAGGGACTGGCTGGAAATCCCCGGCATGGGGTCGATCGAGGTGTCGATGGCCGATGCTGCCAGGCCCTGCGTGTTCGTACGCGCCCGTGATATCGGCCTGACCGGAAACGAGGTGCCGGAGTCGCTGGACACGAACACCAGTGTCCTCGCCAAACTGGAAAGCATCCGTCAGGCCGCCGCTGTTGCGATGGGGCTGGCCAGTAATCTGGACGAAGCCTGCAAAGGCCGCGGTATCCCGGCGGTCGGTTTCGTCGCGCCACCGATGGACGCACCCACCTTATCCGGCGAGACGATCCGCGCCAATCAGGTCGATCTGACCGCGCGCTTCATCTCCAACGGACAACCGCATCGCGCGCTGCCCGTCACCTCGTCTCTCTGCACCGCCGTCGCCGCCAGGATTACCGGCACATTGGTCGCGGAAGCGGTGGGCCGGAAGCCTGATGGATCGATTCGTATCGGGATGCCGTCCGGCATTCTGACAGTGGGTGCCGATGTGACATGCGACACATCCGGGTCGTGGACAGCGCATAGCGGTGCCTTTTATCGCACCGCCCGGCGCCTGTTCGATGGCCGGATTTACGTGCCCCAAAGCTGAACGGGGCCGGCTGAACGGGGCCGGCCGAACAGCGGCCGGCCGAGGCGGTTCAGACCGAACCCGCGACGTAAGCGGTCAGGCTTTCAACCACCGTGTCCTGGTACATAATTCTGGCCTTGACCACGTCGCCGATGCTGATCAATCCGATTAACGTGTCGTGATCCACGACGGGCAGATGCCGGAAGCGGCCGGCGGTCATGATCTTCATCGCCTGATCGACAGTAGTATCGGGATGCGCCACCTGCACAGCGCGCGTCATCAACTGGCCGGCGGTCATCTCCAGCGTCCGGGACGCATTGGCAGCGAGGCACCGCACGATATCGCGCTCGCTGACGATGCCCAGCATCTGCTCCGCATCATCCATCACCAGCACCGCACCGATACGCCGCTCCGACAATAGTTGCGCGATTTCGGAGACCCGCGCGGACGGATCGACCGTCGAAACCTGATAGCCCTTGTGTTTTAGGATCGCCGCGACCGTTGACATCGTTCCGCTCCTTCCGGTTGGGACTGACAGATCGATCCGATCTAACCTGCATCGAAGATAGAGAGGCCTGATCGGCTGTCCTTATCCCTTCAAGCGACACAGCATGCGCCTTCGCGTTGGGTAGTTGCAAACTTTAGCAGTGCAATGCAGCAATTTTTATCAGTGCGGCTTTACCCAAGCCATTACCCCTCGCGGGGGTCACGATGAATTGGAGTCACCATAAATTGGCATCACCACAAAGTACTCCCCGCCATTAACCCGGCCACCAACAGGACCACGAACACGACGATGGCGATAAAGAACAAAATCCTGGCGATATCGGCCGATGCGGCGGCCACTCCGCCGAAGCCGAATATCGCGGCCACGATGGATATCACGAGGAAAAACAAAGCCAATCGTAACATGGCCGGTTTCCATTTTCAGTGGGGAAGGCAACAACATCGCCACATTAACTGATCAACTGCAAAAAATGACAGTCACACGTCCTTGACTATTGATCACTCTGCCGCCACCAGTCGAGGGATAGCTGGCGACAACTGCGTTTCCACCAGATCGGCGAAACGCCCGCGCCGCGCCAGCAAGGCGTTGAAACTGCCGCGTTCCACGATGCGGCCACCATCGAACACCAGGATTTCATCGGCGTCGCGCACCGTGGATAGCCGGTGGGCGATGATGAAGGTCGTGCGTCCGGACATCAATGTCTTCAATGCCTTACTGACGCGCGCCTCCGTCGCCGCATCCAGGGCGCTGGTCGCCTCATCGAGGATCAGGATCGGTGGATTTTTGAGCAAGGCCCTGGCTATGGCGAGGCGCTGGCGCTGGCCGCCGGACAAGGTGGTGCCACGTTCACCGATCATGGTGTCGTAGCCGTGCTGTTGGCGGACGATGAACTCGTGCGCGTCGGCCATGCGGCAGGCTTCCTCAATCTCGTCGTCGGTTGCCTCGGGCCGGCCGATCAGCAGGTTGTCGCGGATGGAGCGATTGAACAGCAGACTTTCCTGGAAAACCATGCCGATGCTTGAGCGGAGACTATCCAACGTGATATCCCGAAGGTCTTGCCCGTCGATCGTGATGCGTCCGGCCGTCGGATCCCAAAGGCGTTGCAACAGCGCCATCGCGGTCGATTTTCCGGCGCCGGTGTGGCCAACCAAGGCAATGCAGGTGCCGGGGTGGGCGTTGAAGCTCACATCGCCCAAAACCGGCACACCCGGGGTCGAACTGCCGCTGGCAGGGTAGGCAAAGGACACATCCTCAAAACGGACATCGCCGCGAGGCGCCCAGAGCGTGCGCGCGTCGTCTTTTTCGGGAACGGAGCTGCGCGAATCAAGGACCGCGAAGAAATCCTCCAGCGCCGGCAGTTTGAAGAACAGCGACGAGACGAACGACGCGGCGGTTTCCAGACGGCCGATCAGCAGCATCGCGAAGCCCATAAAGCTGACGATATCCCCCACGCTCGCCAGGCCGTCGATATGCAGCCAGGTTCCGATCACCACGATCGTAATGATGGCCAGCGTGCTGGACGCGCGGGTCATCACGTTGACCAGCGCCCACCAGTTCAGCACCGGGAACTGATGACGGATCACCTGATTGGCGATGTCACTGAAAAGGCGCCCCTCGGCTGACAGGCGGGTGAAGGATTGGACCACCATGACGTTGGACAACGCATCCTGCGCGGTGCCGGCAAGTGCGGAATTCAGGCCCTCGACCCGTTGCTGCGCGGTCTCTGTTTTACGCACCACAATGCCGGTCATAACCAGGAACACCGCGACCAGAACCATTAGCACCAGACCCAGCCGCCAATTGAGGAACAGCGTCATCGGCAGCAGCACCGCCGCCGACAGAATGGTGGAAAGCTGATCGCGGAAAAACACCAGCCAGGTGCCGAACAGGCCGTCGGTGCCGGACAGCATCGACTTCATAAGGCGGCCGGAATGGGTTTCGCCATGAAAAGACAACGGCATTGCCAGGACGTGCCGAAAATAGCGGTCCATGGATTTAATACGATGCCGGTGCGCCAAACGTTCCGTCTGCAAAGCGACTGCTACGTTGCTGACAATGCCGCCAATGCCCACAGCGACCCAAATGCCCAACAGCACCGCTGCCTGATACCACATCTCAACCCGAGGCAATGTGTCAGACTGAGACAACAGGTTGACTACCCGGCCAAACAGCACCGGATCGAGAAACTGCAAGCCTGCAACCATCAAATTGGCCAATGCCAAGAACCCGGCGATCCGGATATCTTTACCCAGAAGGCCCAGAACCCGGCCATAGACTTTGAAAAAGCGCATACATTTGTCCCCGTGGGAGACGCAAACCGTCTTCGTCTGTGCTCAACACAAGGATGCTCGGCATGTATGGCATGAAATGGGCAACCGGCGAATAAAGTCCCCGTATCACCGGAGCGTGATAAAATCAGGCGGGCTTTTTCGGTTTTGCGCGGGGGCGGCGCTTAGACGTTGGGGTTGTTTTTACCTCACCCTGATCGGTGAAACGGTCAGGGAATTCGCCTAAATTCTCCTGAAGATCGGCTTCTTCGATACCGGTTTCGCGCGGAGAGCCGGGTGTGTCGATCGGGTTCGGGAGCAAGCCGCTGCCGGCGCTTTCCTCCATGCCGATTAACTCGCGGGCGCGCTCCCAGTATTCGACATCGTGCCCGAGCGGTTTGCCGTCGGATTCCCATAGGTGATAGGCGCGCTCGCGGATGCGATGATCCCGGCCGGGATCGGATGCCAGGGGATTGGGAACTGTCTTTTGGGCTTGGGTACGTGCCATGGAGCATCTCGGTAACGACAAAGCCGGCAATTAACGCGCGAGATCATGGCACCGTTGCATCGGGTTGTCGAAGTTCGAAGTTGCCGATTGGCCCGGCACTCGGCTCTGTCGAGAATGAAGGGCAGCACGCCGTCGCTGGAACACACGACTATGTTTTGCAATAAGGCCGGGGTTTTGCAATAAGGCCGGGGGTTTGCGGTCAGGTTCGGGGGTTTTGCAGGTAGGTCCGGAGAGGCGGTCTGAAATTGCCAGACCGCCTCGAAAGCAGAACGGCGCCTAGCCCCGATATTCCGGGGTGGTCTGTAGCAGCGGGAACGCACTGTGGGCATGCGGTTGGGTCACTTGCGGCGCGTTGCGGAACACGTAGCCCGGATGCAGCTCACCGAGGCTACGGGCGCCGGCCAAAGCCATGGAGACGCCCATTTCGTGTTCCATCAGTTCCAGCATTTTGTAAACGCCGGCATCGCCATCGGCAGCCATCGCATAACAATACATCCGCCCGATTGCGACCGCGTCGGCGCCCAGTGCGATTGCTTTCACAATGTCGGTACCGCGGCAGATGCTGCCATCGACGATCACCTTTGCGCGTCCGCGCACCGCCGCCATCACTTCTGGCAGGATATCCATCGAACCACGGCCGTGATCGAGCTGACGGCCGCCGTGGTTGGAGACATACACGCCATCGACGCCATGCTCACAGCACAGCGCGGCATCCTCACCGGTGCCGATGCCCTTCAGGATCAGCGGAAAGCTGTGCGTGTCCTTGAAGGCCTTCACGTTGTCCCAGGTGAAACCGGCCTGATAGCTCTGGCCGGTCGCGACGGCGCGCCAGGGTTTCACGAAGCGGCCCGCGATGTCGCGTTCGCGGCGCGAATACGCAGCGGTATCGACCGTGATGGCGAATGCATCGTAACCGGAGTCAATCGCCCGCTTCACCACGTCGTTGACCCATGCCGTATCGCCACGGACATAAAGCTGGAAGATCTTCGGACCGCTCGCGGCGGCGGCAGCTTCCTCAAGCCCCGGATGGGTCACGGAGCTGACCATGATCGGCACACCGAATGCCGACGCCGCGCGTCCGGCGGTTGCAGCGCCGCCGGGGTGGAACGATTCCAGCGATCCGACGGGGGCCAGAATCAGAGGCATCCGCAGCTTGCGGCCGAACAAAGTCGTACCGAGTTCGATCTTTGAAACATCGACGCAAACCCGGGGCCGAAGGGCAAGCGAATCGATGGCGAGGCGATTGCGGCGCAGTGTGGTCTCGGTTTCCGTCGCTCCCACCAGATAGCCCCAGATGTGGTCGGACAGCTTGGCGCGGGCGGCCGGAAGGAATTCGTGCAGGCATTGGAAATCGCCCGTCGGTTCGGAAAGATGTGTGGCTTCTGCTTGGTCCATGGTTTTCCCCATTGGCTGTAATTCAAGCCTTATCAGGCATTGCGACTCGGGATCGTGCAAGAGCGGATCAGACCCGCGGCGATGCTTTTCCCGCATCGCTTCCGCGCGTTCGCGGCTTTTCCGCCGATCTGGTCACAGACAACCTTGTCTCAGGCACGGCAAATCAGAGCAGCATCACCGCGAGTACCCCGAATCCGGTCAGGATATAGAAGGCCATGCTGCCGCCGTAGCGGCCGGCGAGCCAATCCGCTGCCACCGTAGCTGAATGTGGCGCCGATTCCGGAAGCCAAACCAAGCGCCCGATCGCGATGTTGAGGTAGCGGGGGCGAGGGGGCAAAGACCCCTCGCCTACTTTCTACGCGGTCAGCGCGTGCAACTGGCGGGCTGGTTGGGCCAGTTCTTCATACACATCCATGTAGTCTTCGGCCATGCGCCGGGCGGTGAAGCGCCGGTCGAAGGTGGCGCGGACGCGGGCGCGGTCGAGCGTGTGGATCTTGCCAACGGCGGCAACCGCCTGGTCGATGTCATTAACGATGAAGCCGGTGACGCCGGGATCAATGACTTCGGGCACGGAGCCACAGTTGAATGCAATCACCGGCGTGCCGCAGGCCATGGATTCGATCATCACC
>JANXLQ010000294.1 GCA_025355085.1 Rhodopila sp. | reverse complement strand
CGCGGTTAAACCAAGCGAATTAGGAAAAGTTACTGCCGCTTTATATAACGAAGTTGCCGCGGGCACTTCAAACGCAAAAGATGCCTGCCGGTGGGACAGGAAACAGGTTACGTATTGCCATGCCAGAGGTAATGTTTGCCGGTCCTGATGGACGGCTAGAAGGTCGCTATCATCATTCGAAGGAGTCAGGGGCTCCAGTCGCACTAATTTTGCATCCTCATCCGCTTCACGGCGGAACCATGAATAATCGCATCACCTATTCTATGTACCAGGCGTTTCAGAAGCTCGGTTGCTCCGTGATGCGTTTCAACTTCCGCGGCGTCGGCCGCAGCCAGGGCCGTTATGACGGCGGCATTGGCGAAATCGGCGACGCAGCCGCCGCGCTGGACTGGATGCAGGCGGTCAATCCGGGGCACGGTGGCCTTTGGATCGCCGGCTACTCGTTCGGAGCCTTCATTGGCATGCAGCTTTTGATGCGCCGGCCAGAAATTTCCGGTTGGGTCAGCGTTGCGCCTCCTGCCAATCACTATGACTTCGGTTTCCTGGCACCTTGTCCCTGCGGCGGCCTGCTGCTGCATGGCGATGCGGATGAATTGGTTCCGGAACCTGCAGTGCGGAAGTTGGTGGACAAGTTGAACACCCAGAAAAATGTCCATGTTGACTACCGCGTGATTCCCGGCGCCGATCATGTCTTCGCCAGTCATGCGGAAACCGTCGCCGATGCGGTTGACGATTTCTGTGGCAAGGCGATCGCCCGTAAGCAGATGGCCCTCGCGGCAGACTAAACCATCAGCCGGTCAACAGGCCGTTTCGTACGTAGAGACGACTGCCTGTAACTCGGCTTACCTTCCCGTCCTGGCCCAACTCGTCCAGGCCACCTGTCGCGGCATTCGTGCTCGAACAGGTGGCCCGAACGATTTGGGTCGCGCGTATGGAGGGAGTAGCAACTCTTCGCAGCTTTTATCCCAGGGTAATCGGGTGAAGGCGTCGCGCACCATACAATGCGAAGGCGCGCCTTCGCGCACCATGACAATCCGAGGGTGCGCGAGGCGTACGATGCAAAGCCGGTCGGCGCTACGTCAGATCGGCCTCGCGATCCTGCCTCCGATCATTGGCACAGGAACTCCCGTCGTCGAAGGGAAGCTTAACGGCAATCCCGCAACAACCCGGGCGGCCAGGAACCCAAAGCACTGCGCCTCCAGCGCATCCCCGTTCCAGCCCTCCGTCTCAACCGGTTCGACCGACGCCCCTAGCGCATTCCGCAGACCGTCCATCAGCACCGGGTTCAAACGCCCACCGCCGCAGACCAGCCATCGCTTTGGCGGTGCAGGAAAAGCCGCCGCTGCGATCGCGGCCACGGTAAACTGCGCCAAGGTTGCCGCGCCGTCGGCGGCTGACAGGCTGGACACCGAACTGTCTGCCAAAGCCCTGCCAAAATCGAGCCGATCCAGCGACTTCGGTGCCGCTAGCGCGAAGTAAGCATGAGAAAGGAGGCGCAAAAGAACCTCCCCATCGACCCGCCCCGAACGGGCCAGCCGGCCGTCCTCGTCGTAAGCCTGACCGGTGTGACGCATCGCCCAATCATCGATCGGGCCATTGCCAGGCCCGGTGTCGAATGCCAGCAGCGCCCCGTCATCACCGATCCAGGTGACATTCGCCACACCGCCAATGTTCAGGATCGCCAACGGTTTCGGTAACCCGGCGGCCAACGCCTGATGGTAAACCGGGACCAACGGCGCCCCCTGGCCACCTGCTGCCACGTCAGCCGAACGGAAATCGTAAACCACCGGAATACCAAGGCAACGAGCCAGAAGATCGGCATCGCCGATCTGCCAGGTACGCCGGAGATGAGGTTGGTGCAGGATGGTCTGTCCATGAAAACCGATCAGGCCGGCGTCACACCCCAAACTTTCCACCGCCCGGACATGATAACCGGTCAACCGCTCCGTCGCCTCCAGCAGACGCGGGTCACCCTCCGCCAACGACGGCGCGAGATCCAGAATGGTCCGCAACTCGGCTCGCAAGGCCGCATCGTACGGCACTGTCACGGTCGGCCCGAACGCAGTCACCGTGACTCCATCGGTGTCCAACCAAGCCGCATCGACCCCATCCAGCGAGGTTCCGCTCATCAAGCCAATCGTTCGCGGCATTTGCCCTCGCCTCTGTGTGTGATAACCCGCCTCACCCGTAGAGTAAGAGTGCGCCGCCATGACGACTAACAGTTTCCTCGACGAAGCCACCGCGCGCGGCTTCGTGTTCCAATGCACCGACACCGAAGCGGTGCGCGCCGCCATGCAGGCTGGTCCGATCACCGCCTATATCGGCTTCGATTGCACCGCGGATAGCCTGCACGTCGGAAGCCTGGTGCAGATCATGATCCTTCGGCTGCTCCAAAAGCACGGTCACAAACCGCTTGTGCTGCTGGGCGGCGGAACGACCCGCATCGGCGACCCGTCCGGCAAAGACGAATCACGGCAGTTGCTCACCGATGAGATCATCAACGCCAACATGGTCGGCATCCGCCGCTGCTTCACGCCTTTTCTACGCTTCGGCGATGGCCCGTCCGACGCCATGCTGGCCAACAACGCGGACTGGCTGGACACACTCGGCTACATCCCGCTGTTGCGGGAGGTCGGGGTGCATTTCACCATCAACCGGATGCTGGGGTTCGATTCCGTAAAGCTGCGGCTGGAACGCGAGCAACCGCTGACGTTCCTGGAATTCAACTACATGATCCTACAGAGCTACGATTTCCGCGAGCTCAGCCGCCGTCATGGGGTGACGTTGCAGATCGGCGGGTCCGACCAGTGGGGCAACATCGTCGCCGGAATGGAGCTGACCCGGCGCACCGACGCGAAATCGGTGTACGGCCTGACGACCCCGCTGATCACCACCGCGTCCGGCGGCAAGATGGGCAAGACGGCGCAGGGCGCGATCTGGCTAACCGCAGATCGGCTGTCCGCCTACGACTACTGGCAATTCTGGCGCAACACCGAAGACGGCGACGTCGGCCGCTTCCTGCGCCTGTTCACCGACCTGCCATTGCCGGAGATCGCGCGCCTGGAGGCGCTCGATGGTGCCGAGATCAACGAGGCAAAGAAGATCCTCGCCACCGAGGCGACCTCCCTCGCGCACGGACCCGCACTGGCAGCACTCGCTGCCGAGACGGCACGGCGGGCCTTCGAGGAAGGCGAAGCAGCAGCAAGTCTTCCAACCGTGACCGTGCCCGCAGCCGATCTGGAGGCCGGCATCCCGGCATTCCGCCTATTCACCATGGCCGGCCTCGCCGTAAGCAATGCCGAGGCACGGCGACTCATCCGCGGCGGCGGCGCCAGGGTCAACGATGTGGCGGTGACCGAGGAAGGGCAGTCGATCGCCAGCGACCTGCTGCGCGACGGCGCGATCAAGCTGTCAGCCGGCCGGAAACAACACCGCCTTATAAAGGTGGAGTGACCCGACGGTCACGGCCGGTCCATAGCGAACAGCCTAACCTCAACGACAATTTTTAGGCGTCTGCGCCCCAATCCATATCAAGCGTAAGCCGGTTCTGCCTCTGGAATCCCGGACGGAAACTGCTCCGTCAGATCCAACGGCCGCGCCGGCCGGTTTTGCCTCAACGTGGACGCCCCATCGGCGACTATCTGCCAAACCGCGCGCGACAATGCCTTACGGTCCTCAAAGCGCGCCGGATCGAGCGGCGCATGCAGCAGCACCGTCGCCCGCAACCCGATGTGCTGCGTCAGTTGGCCAAAATGGGAGGCTATGTCCATGTCGCCATACCAGGCAAACACCGGGCGGTTCGCACGCCCGACAGGCATGCCGTCCAGACGGTCATAAACCACCGAAACCGGCTGGATCAGCGGCATGCTTGACAGGTCGCCGCCCACCAACGGTTCGGCCAACGAGAAGAAAGATGTCCGGAACGGCAGAACCCGTGACCCGTCGGAACTGGTGCCCTCCGGAAACAGGATCAGGTTGTCGCCAGCCCGGAGCACGCCGCGCATCGCGTCGCGCTCCTTAACAGTGGACGCACGCGATCGTGTGACAAACACGGTACGGCCCAAACGAGCGATCGTGCTGATGACCGGCCAACTCGCCACATCGCCCTTGGCGACGAAGCATCCATCCAAAACACCGCCGACAACCGGCACATCGATCCAGGAGGAATGGTTGGAAATATAGATCACCGGCCGGCCGCCCTGACGTTTCGCTGGCTTTCCGATCACCCGAACTTTAATGCCAATCAACCGTGTGAGGATCGCCCAGTAAATTTGGGCAAATTCGACCTTGGCCCGGCCGGGCAAAATCAGGCACAACGCCTGGATCAACATGGCCGGAACCGTCCATGCCAAAACCGCCAAACCGCGACGCGCGACCCGTATCCTGCGGGCCACCAGCCAGCCATCGCGGCCTTCGGGCAATTGCAGAAAATATCCGGGATTTCGATCCGGATCGGCCAGAAAACCGGAGCGCCGCTCCGCATCGCTCGATTTGCTCTTCCGGCCAGGGTTCGAATCGTTGCTCATAACCATTGGGATAGCCCCTGATGTGCGACGGAACAATGGCGTTACCATGACCATTCGGGGAAACCGGCCCCTAACAGTACAGCGTAATAGCGCATGGCGGCGGCGGTTGCCGTTTGGACTCGTTATCGCCGGGTGACAGCCCCATCTGCAACCTGGCGGCGCTTGATCGGAAGGCCAAAATCGTCGCGGCGTTATAGTGTCGCGGGGTTATCACGAAAGGGAGCAAGTGCTTGCGGAGGATTGCCGTCACATCATCGATTTTGGCCACTTTGGTCATGTTTGCGATTTTGGCGAGCGTCCTGCTTCCCGGGCAGTCTCGGGCAGCGGACCCGCAGCCATACACCGTTGCTCTGACCCCGACCGGTGACGCGGCGTTGGATGCCGCTTTGCAGGGTAGTTCCACCCTGATCTCCCTGCAAAAGGCCGCGCCGGTGGCGGGATTCGCGTTAACCGAACGGGCGCGCCAGGACGCGGCACGGTTCGAAACCGCACTGCGCAGCTTCGGCTACTACAAGGCCGCCGTATCCACCACGATCGGTGGTCACCGGCTTGACGATCCGGGCCTTACGGCGATCATCGATGACGCATCGGCCGATCCGCCACTGGAGGTCGCGGTTGCCTTCAATCTCGGTCCCCAATTCACACTCGGTTCGGTCGTCATCTCCACCAAAGTGCCCGCCGATATTTCGGGCCACCTGAACCTGGAACCGGGCCAGCCGGCGATGGCAGCTCAGGTATTGGCCGCCCAAACCCGGTTGCTCGACGCCCTGCGCTCGGACGGCTATCCCCTGGCCAAGGTTCCCCTGCCGGTTGCCATCCTGCATCCGGACCAAAATCGGCTCGATGTGGATTTTCAACCTGACGCAGGTCCACGAGCCGATGTCGGGCCGATCGGCTTCAGCGGTCTGAAGGACATGAACGAAGCCTTCGTCCGCAACCACCTGCGGCTTCACCAGGGACAACCCTTCAATCCCGCCGCAATCGAAGCGGCTCGGCAGGACCTATCCTCGATTGGGGTATTCTCGGCCGTTCGTGCCGAACCGGCAGCCGCGCTTGATGCCAACGGGCAATTGCCGATCGATTTCGACCTGACCGAGCGGCCGCTGCACGCGGTGGACCTGAGTGCGGCGTATTCGACGGATTTGGGCATCAACTTCACGGCGGGCTGGCATCACCGGAATCTGTTCGGAAACGCGGAACAGTTGAACCTGACGGCCTCCACGCTGCTGGGCGGCAATGCGGTCACGAAACCGGGCTACTCGCTAGGAGGCCAGTTCTTGAAACCGGACTTCCTGGCGCGCGACCAGTCGCTGGAAATCTCTCTGAGCGCGGTGAAGCAAAGCCTACAGGCGTATGACCAAACCGCGCTGCTGGAGAAAATCGCCCTTAATCGGAAGCTGTCGCAATACTGGACGGCCAGTATCGGCCTGTCGGGAGAACAGGAGTCGATCATCCAGGAGGGCGACACGCGACACTATAATCTGGCCGGCATTCCGGCCAGCCTGCGTTACGACAGCACAACCAGCCTGCTCGACCCGACACAGGGCATTCGGGCGATGGTTTTGGTGACGCCGACGCGGTCTATCGGGCGACCCGGCGCGACGTTCGTGATCGCCCAACTCTCTGGTTCCACGTACCTCGATATCACCAACGATGGCCGCAGCGTGCTGGCGTTGCGTGGGTTGGCCGGTCAGGCATCCGGTGTGGGGGTGTTCGGACTGCCGCCCGACCAGCGATTCTATGCGGGTGGCAGTGCGACCGTTCGCGGCTTCCGGTATCAGACACTGGGTCCGCAGTTCGCTGACCGAAAGCCCACCGGAGGTACTGCGATCTCGACCGGAACCGTGGAGTTGCGTCAGCGTATTCTCAGCTCCTACGGCATTGTGGGGTTTGTCGATGTGGGTCAGGTCAGCCCGAACGGAGTACCGTTCACCAGCAACTGGCATGCCGGGGCGGGTATTGGCGCACGCTATTACACGGCGATCGGCCCGATCCGGCTGGATATCGCGGTGCCGTTAAATAAAATTCCGGGCGGCGACCGGTTCGAATTATATATCGGTATCGGACAGGCATTTTGATCCGGCGTCTGCTGAAATGGATTGTTGTCAGTGTCCTGGTGCTGCTGGCGCTTCCGGTTTTGGCGGTTGCCGCCGTGCTTCTGATCGCCAACATAGATCTGGGGCGCCGTCTGATAGAGCGTCAGATTTCCACCCTGTCCGGCGGCATGGTCCATATCGACGGCCTAAGCGGGCGTTTTCCCGACGCATTGCGGATCGGCCAGATTCAAGTGTCGGATGCCAAAGGGCCGTATGTCACCATCTCGGGCCTGATTCTCGACTGGTCGCCATCGAAGCTGTTGGGAAGAACGGCCCGGATCGATGTCCTACAGGCCGATCGGCTGGATTTCCCAAGGTTACCGGAGTCCAAGGGCGAGACCAGCAGCAGCGGTGGATCGTTTAGTCTCCCGGTTCAGGTCGATCTCCGTCATCTCCACATCGGTCAGGCCATCGCCGGCGCACCCGTGGCGGGCACAGCAGCAACTTTGACGCTGGACGGATCGGCAATGCTGTCATCTGTAAGCGAAGGCTCGATCCAACTCGATGCAAAACGGCTGGACAGTCCGGGGCGCTACACGGTCAACGGCCGGGTTGGACCGAACGATATCCAGGCCACGATCGCGGCCGATGAGCCAGCCAACGGTCTGATATCCAATATCGCCCATCTTCCCGGCCTGGGCGCGATTTCCATTCACGCCGACGCCAACGGCCCGCGCACCGGGATCACGACGAACGTCGCAATCAGCGCCGGTCTTCTGACCGCGTCTGCGTCCGGAACCGTCGATCTGAACCATCAGGCCGCTGACATGGTGGTCAAAGCGCAATCGCCCGCGATGGCTCCGGCCCCGGGAGTGTCGTGGCAATCGGTCCTGGTGGACGCAACGGTGCGCGGACCCTTCACTAAACCCGATGCCAACGGCGCCATCAAGGTGAACGCCCTAAGCGCCGGAGGTGCCAGGATCGGTACCTTGGCGGCCGATATCGCCGGCAACTCCGGGCAGGTCGCGTTACATGCGACCGTCACCGATCTGCATATCCCCGGGCCAAAACCCGACATGTTCGCGGCGGACCCGGTGACATTGGATGTGTCCGCGAAACTGGATGCGCCCGGCCGGCCGGTCACGTTCGCCTTGCACCATCCGTTGATCTCCGCCGGCGGGAAAGCCCAAACCGAGGGAGTCCAGCGTGTTCAGGCGCATCTGATCCTGCCCAATCTGACCCCTCTTGCCGAGGCCGGCGGCACCGGCCTAAGCGGCAGTTCAGACCTCGATATCCAGGCGGAGGTGAAGGACGGCACCACCACCGTCTCGGCAAAGGGGCGCGTCGCCATCACCGGCGGCATGGCACCGATCCCGGCATTGATCGGCGATGACGGGCGCATCGATCTGGCTGTTTCGATGCACGGCCAGGACATTACCCTGTCCCGGCTGATCGTGAACGGCAAGGCGCTGGACGTTACCGCTCAGGGTGGTCTGTCGGACCAGATACTTGACGCGCACTGGACGCTTAATCTGGCCGATCTGGGCGCTGTTCAGCCCACCGTCTCCGGCAAGATGGACGTGAAGGGCCACGCCGCCGGAAAGCTGGACAACCTCGCGGTGCAGGCTGAAATCGGGGCCGATTTGGCGGCAAAAGGGTATTCGTCCGGCCACATCACCGCCAAGGTGGACGCGACCGGACTGCCCGGCGCACCCCGGGCGACGATCGACGCCAACGGCACACTGCTCGACTCGCCACTGGTTTTGGCGCTCACCGCGGAACAGTCCAACGGCGCGGTCAAGGTCAACATCGGTCAGGCGTCCTGGAAGTCCTTGCAGGCCGGCGGCGCTCTGAGCCTGACACCGCCCGCTGTCATTCCCGCCGGAAACCTGCACCTCGATTTGGGCCGTCTGGGAGACCTGGAGCCATTTTTAGGCCGAGCGGTCGCCGGGCAGGCAAATGCCAGGCTCGATTCTGACGATAAGGCGGCCAGATTGATCCTGACGGTGCGCGACGCCAGCCTTCCCGGCACGGCCTCGATCGGCAAGGCAGTGCTGAACGCCATCGTAACCGATCCAACCGGACACCCCGGCGTGGACGGAACTTTCACCGCTGACGGCGTGTCCACCGGAACCGCCAAATCGATATCGGCCCGCGTCACAGCCAAAGGCCCGATCGATGCGCTCGCCCTTACCGTCGCCGCCGGCGCGCCGGCCGTTGCGGGCGGTCCCGTCAAACTGACGGCCAACGGCACACTGAACGGTCAGGACCGCACCCTTGCGCTGGCCCGCATGGAGGCAAGCTGGAAACAGCAGGCCCTGAAACTCCTTGCTCCGGCCAAATTCAACTTTGCCGACGGGATGGCGATGGATCGCGTGCGCCTGGGGTTCCGCCAAGCCGAACTGACAGTGTCCGGAAAGGCGGGCAGCACGCTCGATTTAACGGCCGCACTGCGCAACCTGCCGGCGGATATCGGCACAATCGTCAGCCCAGCCTACGCCGCCAACGGCGTCATCTCCGCCGACGCAAGGTTGACCGGAACCATTGCCCGGCCACACGGGACGGTCAACCTATCCGCGACAGGGGTGCGTATGCGCCAGGGTGCCGGTCAGGCCCTACCCGCCGCCAACCTCACCGCGACCGCCGTCTTGCTGGAAACCTCCACCCGCATCGACATCAGGCTGACCGCCGGTCTGTCGCAACTCGCGGTCACCGGTACAGCCCCGTTGTCGCAAGGCGGCGCACTGGACCTGAAAACCGGCGGCCGTGTCGATCTGGCAATACTCGATCCCCTGCTTACAGCCGGCGGCCGCCGCGCCCGAGGCACCATCGCACTGGATGCCTCCATCACCGGAACGACAGCCGCCCCATTGGTGAGCGGGTCCGCCCAACTGCACAACGGCGACCTTACCGACTTTGCGCTCGGTGCCCACATCAACGAGCTGGAGGCCACGGTGCAGGCGCAAGGCGACACCATCCGGCTATCGCAATTCAAGGGCAAAGCCGGCCCCGGCACGCTGGGAGGCAGCGGCTCCATCAGTTTGGCGGGCGCGATGCCGGTGGATCTGCATTTCACCGCCGACAACGCCCGTCCGCTGTCCAGCGATCTGATGACCGCGCTGCTTGACGCCAACCTGACAGTTCAGGGCGACGTCAAAGGCGACATCCAGGCCGGCGGCACCGTCCATATCCGGCGCGCCGATATTCGGATTCCCGACAAGCTGCCGGCGTCCGTGGCGGTGCTTCCGGTGCGGAACGCCAACGCGCCCCCTGCCCCGCCGCCCGCAACCGAGTCACAATCGACGATCGCGCTGAACCTGACGCTGGATGCCCCGCAGCAGGTGTTTATCCGTGGCCGAGGCCTGGATGCGGAGCTTGGCGGAACCATCCATATCCGCGGTTCGGCGGCACAGCCGATCCCGGACGGCGGCCTTCACCTGCGCCGGGGAACCCTGAGCGTCGTCGGCAGCACGTTGAACTTCACCGAAGGAACGGTCGATTTCAGCGGCGCGGGCCTTGCCGGCCCTTCGATCCATTTCGTTGCAACCTCGACGACTGCCGCGATCGTCGCGACCCTGACCGTCAGCGGCAGCGCCAAGGACCCCAAGATCACCCTGTCGAGCGTGCCCGATATGCCGCAGGACGAAATCCTGTCGCAGTTACTGTTCAACACCACAACTTCGAAACTCAGCCCGTTCCAACTCGCGGAAATCGCGGCGGCACTGGCGTCGCTGTCGGGCGCCGCGCCCGGTTTCGACCCGCTGAGCAGCATAAGGAATACGTTGGGCCTGGATCGGCTGTCGGTCGGCAGCAGCAGTTCGGGCAAACCGACGCTGGAGGCGGGCAGTTACCTCGCGCGCGGCGTCTATTTGGGGGCGAAGCAAAGTGCGTCCGGCAGCGGAACGCAGGCAACGGTGCAGATCGATCTCGCCAAGGGACTGAAGCTGGAGACCACCGCCGGTTCGGGGTCGAGTTCCGCGACCGGCAGCGCCAGCAGCACGGACGCGGCCAGCGTCGGTCTGACGTATCAGTTCGAATATTAATACTGATCGGCGTTGACATCGACATATACGCCGACCGTCCTCGCATCGTCATGGCAGGCGAAAGCCTGCCATCCACGTCTTTATCCGAACCAGCATCGTGAGGCATGGATGGCGCGCTCATTGGACGACTAAAGGTCTGCCAAAGACTCCGACAAATCTGGATCGAATTGGGAAAGCCCTCGACGAGGATCGGGTGATCCAATCCCCGTCGGCAACCAACAGTCCCTACGCCGGAGCAGTCTCCGCCAGACCCTTGTTCTGGACAAATCCCTCATACCACGCCGCCAGCTTCGGATGCCCATCGCGCCACGGATCGGACCCGAAGCGGAAGTCCAGATACCCCAGTGCGCAGGCCACCGTAATCGACCCGATATCGACATGCTTATGCGGCGGGTCCACTTCCAGCGCATCGACCGCTCGGTTCATTGCCGCCTTGTAACGAACAATCTGAGCATCCCTGGCAGCTTCCCCGGGCTTGCCTTGTTCACCGCGGCAGGGAACGGCAGCATCGAGAATCCCGTCACCAAGCGACTGCAACTTCAGGGCGCGCCAACGCGGCGCACCATGCGCGGGGAACAACACAGGCTCATCGCCCACGCTGTCCAGGTATTCGCAGATCAACTGACTGCCGAACAACGACAACCCGTCATCCGTCACCAAACAAGGCACTTTGGACAACGGATTGTCCGCCAGAAGGTCGTCCGGCGAGGCATGCGGATTGCTGTTATGCTTCTCAATCCGGCCGTCGAGGCCCCGGATAATCGCACACGCCATCACTTTGCGAACGTATGGGCTGGTCAGCGAGTAGTAGATCTTCACGTCGGAATGTCTCCCTTAGAATTTATCTTTCTTAGCACGGACCGCCGTGAAACTGGCAACATCGGGCGCCAGCAAGAACGGGTTTACCTTCAGTTCATCCCCAAGAACCGACGGCACGCTCGGCTGGCCAGCGGCACGCAATTGCTCGACCTTGCCGACGAACTCATGCAGCGCCTTGTTGTCGGGATCGACCGCCAGGGCAAAGCGCGCGTTGCTTTCGGTATATTCGTGCCCACAGCAAACCAGCGTATCGGCGGGCAGAGCCTTCAGCTTGCGAAGGCTGTCGAACATCTCGGCCGGCGTGCCTTCGATCAGGCGACCGCAGCCGAGGCTGAACAAAGTGTCCCCCGACAGCAGGATGCCGCCGTCCGGAAAGAAGAAATTGATCTGGCCACGGGTGTGGCCCGGCGTTTCGATCACCTCGGCGGTGACGTCGCCAAACCGGACGGTGTCACCCTCTTTGACGGCCTGATCCAACTTCGGCAACCGGTGCATGTCAGCCACGGCGCCCACCACCGGGCAGTTAAACCGGGCTCGGACCTCGTCAACGCCGGCGATGTGGTCGGCGTGGTGATGCGTCAGCAGGATCATGTCCAGCCGGCCGCCGGCCTTTTCAATCGCCTCGATGATCGGCTGAGCGTCGGCGGGATCGACGATGGCCGTTGCGCCGGTGACGCTTTCACGCAGCAACCACGCATAGTTGTCGTTCAGAATGGGAACGGGCGATGCTGTAACTGTCATTCGAACATCCTTGGGTTTTGGAAACCTTAGCACTCGTTCATTCGATCGGAAACCGCCGGACGTGGTATAGGCTCACGTCATGACAGCGGATGCACACCTTGCCGCGGAATTCTACGGATCGGCACGCGGCGCCGTGACGGCACGCGTGTTGCGCGAACGCCTTCTCGCGATGTGGCCCTCCGCCCGGGGCGAATCGGTGCTCGGTATCGGATATTCAATGCCCTATTTGCGTCTTTGGCGCGATCAGGCGTCACGATGCATCGCGCTGACCCCAGCCCAGATGGGTGCCGCTCGCTGGCCTCCGGGCGTTCCCAACCTGTCATGCACCGCCGAGGAAGACTGTCTGCCCTTCGCCGACCTCACATTCGACCGCATCCTGCTCGTGCATGGACTGGAGATGGCGGAGAATGCGCGCCGTCTGCTGCGAGAGGTCTGGCGCGTGTTGAAGGACGATGGCCGCTTGCTGATCGTCGCCCCGAATCGCAGCGGCCTGTGGGCCTATCGGGAGGCCACACCATTCGGCCACGGCCTGCCTTACTCCACCGGGCAACTGGGCCGATTACTGGCCGGCGGTCTGTTCAGAATTGAAAGGCGGGACGCCGCATTATGGATGCCGCCATCAAGATTGCGTGTCGTGCTGCGCAGTGCGCCGCTGCTTGAACGCGCCGGCCGCAAGATGATGCCGGGACTGGCGGGCGTGATCCTGGCCGAGGCGGTCAAGGACGTTTACGCCGCGATGCCCCTGAAGGCCGCACCGCGCCGGCGGTTGGTATTGGCGGAAGCGGCATAGGGTTTTTGGTGGAATGGCTGGCCTGCTCTCAGCAGTGCGGCGCCCGCCGGAAAGCGAGCAAGAGTTCACCACGGAGCACTCGAAGTAACACAA
>JANXLQ010000289.1 GCA_025355085.1 Rhodopila sp. | reverse complement strand
CGCCATTCATCGGCGGCAAGGATCTGCGCGCCAGGCTCGGTGATGAGCAGGCGGAGGCGTTGTGGCGCGCGTATCCCGAAATGAACGATTCCGCCGATTTCGTGATGTATTGGTGGGATCAGTCGGCGCGTATTCTGACCGCTGGAAAGTCGATACTACGCCGGTTCGGTTTTGTGACGACAAACTCGATGACCCAGGTGTTTCAGCGGCGGGTGACTGAGCGGTATTTGAGCGCGAAGTCGCCGTTGTCGCTGGTGATGGCGATTGCGGATCATCCTTGGACGAAGGCTACGCCGGATGCCGCTGCGGTGCGGATCGCGATGACGGTTGCCGAGGCGGGAACGCACGAGGGAATGGTTCATAAGGTGGTGCGAGAAACTGGGTTAGATACGGATGCACCGATTATCAGTTTCACTACAAATGAAGGAACGATTCACGCGGACCTAACGGTAGGAGTAAATATTACTGTTACGCAATTTCTTCTTGCGAACGAGGGAATTTGTTCGCCCGGCGTAAAGTTGCACGGTGCCGGCTTCATAGTGACGCCCGCACAAGCTGATAGTTTGGGGTTGGGTCGTCGAACGGCGCTGGAAAACCACATTCGCACCTACCGTAATGGCCGCGATCTGATGTCCCGACCGCGCGCCGTGCTGGTGATTGATTTGTTAGGTCTGAATGCGGACGATGTGCGGGATCAATACCCCGAAGTTTATCAATACCTGCTTTCCACAGTGAAGCCAGAACGTGATCGCAATAACCGTGAGACCTACCGTCTAAATTGGTGGCTGTTTGGTGAGCCTCGCCGGGAACTCCGCCCTGCGCTCGCGAAGCTGAAACGATACATCGCGACAGTCGAGACGGCGAGGCATCGTGTCTTTCAGTTTCTCGATTCCGAAATCCTGCCGGACAACAAGCTTGTCGCGATCGGGTGCGAGGATGCATTCGTCCTCGGCATTCTGTCCTCCCGTCATCACGTCCTCTGGTCGTTGCGTTCCGGTGGCTGGCTTGGGGTGGGAAATGACTCCGTATATGTCAAATCCCGCTGCTTCGACCCGTTCCCCTTCCCTGCCGCCGACGACCTCCAAAAACACCGCATCCGCCAGATCGCCGAACGCCTCGATGCCCACCGCAAGCGCGTCCTCGCCGAACACGAGCACCTGACGTTGACCGGCCTCTACAACGTGCTGGAGAAACTCCGCGCCGGCACCGCGCCCGCTGACCTCGGCACCGCCGACCGCCGAGCATTCGACGACGGCCTGATCGGCATCCTGAAGGAAGACCACGACAAACTGGATGAAGCCGTCGCCGCCGCCTACGGCTGGCCAGCCGACCTGCCGGAGACCGAAATCCTCACCCGCCTTGTCGCCCTGAACAAGGAACGTGCGCAGGAGGAAGCCCTGGGCAACATAAGCTGGCTTCGCCCCGACTACCAGATTCCCAAATTCGGCACCGCTAAGGACAAGGCACAACTCGACCTGGGCGGCGGCGCGATGCGAGCCACAGCCGTGGCCGCGCCCGCCGGTCCGAAACCGGCCTTCCCGCCCACCGACCTGCGCCAAACCGCCGCCGTCATGGGCACGCTCGCCCGCGCCACCGCCCCGCTGTCCAGCACCGCCATCGCCACCACCTTCCGCCAGGGCCGCCGTATCCTGCCGCAGGTAGAGGCCGTGCTCGCCGCCCTGGTCTGGGACGGCTGGGTCAGCCAGGCCGAGGGCGACTCCGGC
>JANXLQ010000259.1 GCA_025355085.1 Rhodopila sp. | reverse complement strand
GGCGTCAGCGCGTAGGCCACGTTGAAGCCGTCCACATCGGTTTCCTTGACCCAGGCACGCAGTTCCTCCGCCACTTCCTCCGCCGAACCGATCACCACCGGACCGCGGCCACCAAGTGCTGCGTGGCGGGCGATTTCGCGGACGGTCCACTCGCGGCCGGGATCGGCGGTGGTGAAGGCCTCCAAAGCCGAGGTCTGGGCGTTGGCCTTGTCGTTGAACCGCAGGACCTCGTCAGGGGCCATCGCGCCGAAGTCGATGCCGGTCCAGCCGGACATCAGGGCCAGGGCACCTTCCTCCGACACGTAGCCAAGGTAGTCCTGATACTTGTCGCGCGCGCCCTTGGCCGTGGTGTCGGTGATAATCGTCATCATGGTGAAGATCACCAGATCGCGCGGGTCGCGCCCAGCCTCGGCGGTGCGGCGGCGCAGGTCGGCGACGATGTTGCCGATGACCTTCTTCGATGGGCCGTTGACGAACACGCACTCCGCATGGCGGGCGGCGAAATCCCGGCCGCGTTTGGAGGCGCCGGCCTGGAACAGCACCGGGGTCCGTTGGGGGGACGGTTCGCACAGATGGATCGCATCGACCTTAAAGTGCGGACCTTCGTGGAGGATACGATGGATCTTGTCCGGATCGGCGAAGCGGCGGCCTTTGCGGTCGCGCAAGACGGCGCCGTCCTCCCAGCTTCCTTCCCACAGTTTGTAGGTGGCCTGCATGTAGTCCTCGGCCACGTCGTAGCGGTCGTCATGCGCGACCTGCTGCGCCATGCCCATGCCGCGGGCGGCGCTGTCGAGGTAGCCGGTGACGATGTTCCAGCCAATGCGGCCTTTGGTCAGGTGGTCCAGCGTGCTCATGCGCCGGGCGAACGGGTAGGGGAGTTCGTAGGACAGTGCGCAGGTGACGCCAAAGCCGAGATGCTCGGTGACCATCGCCATCGGCGGGATGACCATCAGCGGGTCGTTCACCGGCACCTGCACGGCGTGCTCCAGCGCAGTGCGGCCGGAGCCTTTGTAGATGTCGTAGATGCCGAGCACGTCGGCCAGGAACAGGGCGTCGAACTTGCCGCGTTCCAGCGTGCGGGCGAGGTCAGTCCAGTATTCCAGCGTGTTGTAGCTGTCGGCGCGGTCGTCCGGATGGGTCCACAGGCCAGGCGACTGGTGGCCGATGCAGTTCATGTCGAAGGCGTTCAGGCGGATGTGTCTGGGCATGGGGCAGCATCATAGCGATGGGCGTTGCGAATACCAATTCGGTAATAACGCGGCCGGGGGAAGGTTATGCAAACCGGCGTCGAAAGCGCCCGTGCGACAGGTCCCTGTTCAAGCCGGGGGATAACGACCGGGGACGCAATCGCCACAGTGCCAAAATGAGAACTGCTGCGTCCGCCCTGTCGCGCTTGCCGTATCGCGCCAGCCCCGCCATGATTTCTGTGCATCGGTTATCGAAAGGGAGATGAGCCATGGTCCAATCCGGTCGGGTTGCGTTCGGCAAAATGGAGGAGGTTCTGTTCGGCGTGCCGGCCGCAGACGCGGTGGCCGCTCAGGCCCGGGCGCTGGGGGCGCATCGCGTCTTCCTCATGGTCAGCGGCACTCTGAACCGGGAAACGGACGAGATCGCGCGGGTGCGCCTGGCCTTGGGCAACCTCTGCGCCGGGGTGTTCGACCGCATGCCGGCGCACACCCCGCGTGAGGCAGTGATCGCGGCGGCGAACCAGGCGCGGGAGGCCGGGGCCGACCTGATCGTGACCATTGGCGGCGGGTCGATCACCGACGCGGCGAAAACGGTGCAGTTGTGCCTCGCCAACGACATCTGCACCGCCGAGGCGCTGGACGCTTTGCGCCCGCCGGCGACGGGGTGCAAACCGCCGGTGGTGCGGCAGATCAGCGTTCCGACCACGCTGTCGGCGGGGGAATTCAGCGCGCTGGCGGGGGTGACCGACGAACGGACCCGGGTGAAGGAGCTGTTCGCCCACCCGATGATGATCCCCCGGACCGTCATCCTGGACCCCGCGATGACCCGGCACACGCCGGAGTGGCTGTTCCTGTCAACCGGCATCCGCGCGGTGGATCACTGCGTGGAGGGGTTTTGCTCGTTGGAGGCCAACCCCTACGCCGATGCCCAGGCGCTGCGCGGGCTGTCGTTGCTGACGCGCGGACTGGTGCGGGTGAAGGCCGATCCGTCCGACCTGCAGGCGCGGCTGGATTGCCAGATCGGGTCGTGGCTTTCGATGGGGCCGCTGGCGAGCGGGGTGCCGATGGGGGCGAGCCATGGCATCGGCTACGTGCTCGGCGCGGTGTTCGGCATTCCGCACGGGCACACGTCGTGCATCATGCTCCCGGCGGTGATGCGCTGGAACAAGGGTGCTAACGCCGATCGGCAGGCGGAAATCGCGACCGCGATGGGGCATCCGGGGGAGGATGCGGGCGACGTGCTCGATGCGTTCATTGGCGGCCTGGGCATGCCCCGGAGCCTGGGGGCGGTGCAGGTGGGGCCGGAGGCATACGACCGCATCGCGGCGCAGGCGATGGGGACGCCGTGGATTCCGCGGAACCCCAGAAAGATCGACGGGCCGGCGCAGGTGCGGGAGATCCTGGCGCTGGCGGCATAGAGGGGGGTGGGGGTCGATAGGCAGGCCGTCGCCCGGTTCTATCGCTCACGTTGCAAAGGGTGTTGCCTGACCCCTTCGCCGGTGTCGCGGGGTTCCCGCCACGACACCCGGGACCAGACTTTGACTCAGTGCAGGATGTTGTGCAGCGGGAACTGCATGGCAATCACCTCCATGCCGTTCGAATCCGCGACCGCGTGGAATGGGGCGTCATCGGGAAACACGAATGCACAGGAAAGTTTTGATAGTATTTCGCCGTCTCGGACCATGCTGCCGTTGGTCACGACCCAGTACTGACCACGACCTTTCGCGGGATCGGGGCCGGTGATGGTTTCACCCGGACCCGCGCTATAGCGCCACGCGGTCATGCCGTCGGGGTCGGGACCGAGCAGGGTCTCGGCGGGGGCGGTTGGATATGTCAGAGGGCCGGCGACGGACTCGCGATGAAGACGCCCGGGGACGGTGCGCAGGGCGGCACGGTTTTCAGGCATCGTCATGAATCGGGCGCCGGGGTCGAAGCCGTTCCGTAACGTGAAATACCAGACGCCTTCGTCGGCACTGGCTTTGATCGGGCCGTAGGCGGTGTGGGCGCCGGTGAAGTGAACGGTGGTGGGGCGGACCTCATGCAGGCCCAGCGTGCCGTAGCCGCCGACGACGAGTTGGAACTGGTCCTGCATGTGATAATGCGCGTTGGCGGTGCTCCCGGGGTCCTGCTCCACCAGGAATGCCATCGGAAACAGCGCATCGGGCGCCGGATCAGGCGTGCCGGGCGCCATGTTGTAGCGCGTCGTGCCCAGATAAAGCGTGTGCCAAAAGGTCACTCCGTCGGCGGCGGAGCCTCGGCGGCGGTTGGCGCGGGCGGTTTCGGCGGATGCGATCAGGGTCATCGCGGGTTCCTCGTTAGTGACTGGTTCGGGCCAGTATGCCACGAGAATCATCCGAATCAAAGCCGTGTGGTTGCGGCCGGCGAGACGAGAACTTCGGTACTGACCCCGCAATGCCCGGGGCGGGATTCGAAGCCGCATGGCCGGTTCCCTCCATCGCGCTTATAAAGCTGTCCAGGGTCAGGTCGCGTCCGGGGTTCTCCAGGGCTGCAATGGCGAATGGAGAGGCGGTATAGCCAGTATCCCCCAAACAGTTCACGCCGATCCCGAACGTCTTGCAGTATTTTGCGATGAATGCCTGCACCGCCGGTTTCGGCCGTCCGGATAGCGATACAGCGCCGGAGCCATTAGACCATGATCGGCACGGGAGAGGGTTCAACCTCAAATGATCATGATCAAGTCTCCCGGGTAGCGGCCGGGTTCTGGCCATCATGGTGTGAGTCAACATTGTGCTGGTCGCGCGACGGAGTAAGGTAAGATCAGGCACAGACCGGCCTTGACGCATGGGACGCCAATACGTCACCCATGCGCTCGCCGGTCACAGAGGCCGGTAGCCAATTGGGGGAACCAAACAATGCTGTTGTTCGATTCGATCGGGCCTAATCCGAAAGTCGTGCGGATGTTCATAGCGGAACGCGGGGTTACCGGGATTCCGGTGCAAACCGTCGATCTGCGCGGTGGTGAAAACCGGCAGGAAGCCTATCTGGCGAAAAACCCAACCGGGGGACTGCCGTCCCTGCAACTGGACGATGGAAGTTACCTGACCGAGATCACCGCGATCTGCGAATACCTGGACGAAACCGCTTCGACGGGAACCAGCCTGATGGGCGCCACGCCGCAGGAACGCGCCGAAACACGGATGTGGACCCGCCGGATCGATCTGGGGATTGTGGAGCCACTGACTGCCGGCTTCCGCTATGCCGAGGGGTTGAAGTTGTTCACCAACCGGATGCGTTGCATTCCGCATGCGGCGGACGACCTGAAGGCTATCGCCAAGGAAAAACTGGCGTGGTTGGATGGACAGCTCGGGGAACGCCAATACATCTGTGGCGACAGGTACACCCTGGCCGACATCTTTTTGTTCGCATTCCTGCAATTCGCCGCAACGGTGCGGCAGCCGTTGGATGCCGCGAATACCAATTTAACCGCGTGGTATGATCGTATGGCAGCGCGTCCGAGCGCGGGAGTTTAGGCGATAGGTCTGTGTCGTCAGCGGGCATTGTTTATTGGTGACACGGTTTTTTGGTCTCGACTATCGCAACCGGCGTGTTGCCGGTTGGTTTGCTTTGACTGCCGCTCCCGGGCCGGGCCACACCCCCAAAATCGCAACCGGTGTGGTGTCGATCCGCTTGCTTTGACGCAGCTGCGTCCCGGACGCAGCGGCGTGTTCTCGCCGTCATGGCCGGGTTCGTTCCGGCCATGACACCAAGAGCGCAGTCCCGCCAGTTACCGGGGCTTGCTCGCCGCATCGATCCTGGCGATAGAGTCCGCATCCAACTCGATCTCCGCCGCCTCTGCCAACTCCGCCAATTGCTCCAAATTCGT
>JANXLQ010000194.1 GCA_025355085.1 Rhodopila sp. | reverse complement strand
CTAAGGACGTTTTCGTCCACATTTCGGCCGTCGAACGCGCTGGGCTCAAGACCCTCAATGAAGGTCAGACGATCAGCTTCGAACTAGAGCGTGGCCAGCAGGGTAAGACCTCTGCCGTCAATCTCCAGGCGAGCTGACATTTCGGGCGGCGCCTTGTGCGCCGCCTTTAATGCTTCTGGAAGGAGACTCATTGTCCGAGTTCAAGTTCGCTATCGGCGACAAAGTCGCACTTATGACGAACAGCTCGAACGTCAATGTTCGCCCAGGAATTTATACTATCGTCCGCAGAATGCCGGCCTCCAGTCAGGGATGTCAGTATCGGGCGAAAAGCGCACTCGATAACCATGAGCGCGTTGTTGACGAGGCGCAGCTTCGCCGGGCTTGAGACTACGGT
Source organism: Rhodopila sp. (assembly GCA_025355085.1). GTDB lineage: Bacteria > Pseudomonadota > Alphaproteobacteria > Acetobacterales > Acetobacteraceae > Rhodopila. The sequence goes on along the minus strand of JANXLQ010000194.1, from coordinate 6,377 downwards.
CTCGCCAACGCTTCCAATCGCGATAGCCACGCTGCGAAGCGGGGGCACGCACCCCTTATGACCGGTAGCGTCAGACGTGCGGCCAAGAGTGGGCCGTGCAGGGTCTTTGTGGCTTGCGAATAGAGACGTTTCGATTTGTGTTGCCGAGTCCACGCTTCCAGGCGTTTGGATGGCGCCGTTTCTGGACTGTCGTTGACGTTCTCTGGTGATCCAGCCCTGGCCACGACCGATCGAATCGCGGACTCCATACAAGCTGCGTCGAAATAGCCCGCGACAATTGCAGGATCGGATAGAAGAAGCCCCTCGAATTCGTAAATCTGCACATAGGGAATCAGGTTTCGCGGCGTGCCCAATGTTGCCGCTATTCTTGCCTCCAGGCGCTCAACCGTTTCACCGCTTTGCTTATCTGCGAACCCGTAGAAATCGTAGAACGATGTTACATATCCATCGCGATAGCTGCCGAGCAGTTTGCGTAATTCATTGGCGACTCGATCGATATTGATGCTTCCGCCTTTGGCTTTCCGGCCATCGGCGGTTCGACCCGTCGAAACGGTGGTTTGTACGGCGTGTACGTCGAACCCGACCAAATGCGGGGCCAGAAGATTTGTAACAAAGGCTGCTTCGGTTTGTCCTTCGACCGAAATGCCTAGCCGAACATTCACGGCCTGCCGCCAACAATGTTCTTTTCCCATATCTCGCCCATGGCGAAATCTTCCATCCAGGGCCTTACTTCGTCTTCGGTCAGGCGCCGGAAGCGAGAGGCGTCCGCGAGCCGGTCAACGACGATGAAATCCTCCCAGCCAAAGTGGTTGACAAGTGTCGGCGACTGGGTCGCGGCGATGATCTGAACATTCGGAGCCGCTTGATGCATCAAAGCCGCAAGCAGGCCGATCGCAGCGGGATGCAGTCCCAGTTCCGGTTCGTCCAATACGATGGTGGAGGGCGGCTCTGGTTGTAGAAGTAACGCTGCGAGGGCGATGAAGCGCAGTGTTCCATCGGACAGATCGCTGACGTCGAACAGTTCATCGCGTCCGACATGGCGCCAGCGCAGCCGGATCAGGTCTTTGTTCAGAGCTTCAGGCCGTAGTACGAAGGTGCCCAGGAATGGTGCGATCAGTCGAACGGTGTCCAGAAGCATTCCGAACGTGGCGGGATGCTTTTCCTGTAGAAAATACAGAAAGGCCGGAAGATTACCGCCGTCCGCGGCGAGTTGTTCCGGCTCGGTTAGTGACGAACTGCGTCGCAGCGGGGCAAAGGTCGAGGTGTCGTGGAAGTGATAAACACGCCAGTCCGAAAGCATGTTGTAAATGAGTGGCCGAATTCGATCAGGCGCCTCAGGAGATTGTTTTCTGGCTTCGAGCATGGAGTCGACAGCCGGAAGCGAGGGCGAGGTTTCACCTCCGGCGAAAAGTTTTTGGTTACGGAACATGAGAGTGCCGTCGGGTGTCGGTATCAGATTCGCCGTATATACATTGGTATCGGATCGAAAATAAACTCCCAGTTGGGGTGTCATACGCGGTCCGAAATATAGAATCTTATCTAACCCGCCCAGACTAACGACGGTATCGTCAAGTTCGTCCCGAGCTAGTCTGCCGATAAACTGGAATAGGCTGACGAAGTTGCTCTTTCCGGCACCGTTGGCGCCGATAATAATGTTCAGATCGCGCAACTCCAACCTGTCGATCGAGCGGATCGATTTGTAGCCGTGTACCGTCAGGGTCTGAATTTTGCCGAACTTATTTTCCATTGCACGCCAACGATACCCTTCCCTTCCATCGGTTGAAAGCCCGATGATGCCCGCCCCCGGCAGCATTGATCCCGGACAATTTCCGTTTTCGTCCAGATAGTATAGCATCCCTCGCAATACCAACAAGCAAGCGAGGAAACGATGAACTTCCAAGGAAAAGTCGCCCTGATCACAGGCGCGGGTAACGGTATCGGCCGCGCCACAGCGCTCGGTTTTTCCAGCCGAGGCGCTAAAGTCGTCATCGTTGACCGCGATCAGGCGGCCGGTGAGGCCACTGCGGGCATCCTCCGCCAGCAGGGCGGCGATGCGCATTTCGTCGCTGCCGACGTCACGAAATCCGCCGACGTTCAGAACTACGTGAAGGTGACGCTGGAGAAATACGGCTCGATCGACTGCTTCACCAACAACGCCGGGATCGAGGGCAGCGTCGCCCCAACCCATGAATACGACGAAGATATGTTCGACCGCGTCATGGCGGTGAACGTCAAAGGCGTGTTCCTGGGCATGCGGTATGTGCTGCCGGTGATGATCAAACAGGGACGTGGTTCGGTGGTGAACACCGCCTCGGTGGCCGGTTTGGTCGCCTCGCCGGGTATGCCTGCGTATGTCGCCTCCAAGCATGCGGTCATCGGATTGACTAAGACAGCCGCCGGTGAGGTCGCCCGGTCCGGCGTCCGGGTGAACTGCGTTTGCCCTGGCCCGATCGATACGCGGATGATCCATTCTCTTGAGTCCATGCTGAGCCCGGACGATCCCAACGGCGTCGGCACCCGCTATCAGGCCAACATCCCGATCGGTCGCTATGGCACGGCCGAGGAAGTCGCCAACCTGGTGATTTTCCTGTCGTCGGACCTTGCGTCGAACATCACGGGTGCGCAATATGTCGTCGATGGCGGGCGAACCGCGACGGGCGGCGCGGTAACAAATAACCTGGTGCGCTGAAATGTTGCTGCAAGGAAAACTGGCGCTGGTCACCGGCGGTGGATCGGGGATTGGCGAAGGTATCGCGCGCGCCATGGCAGAAAACGGCGCACGCGTGATTGTTGCCGATGTGAACGAGGCCGGTGCAGCCCGGGTCGCTGCCGCCATCGGTGGTGAGCATCGTGTCCTGGACGTGTCCGACCGTGCTGCCTGCGATGCACTGGCAAAGCAGGTGGGGCCAATCTCCATCCTGGTAAACAACGCCGGCATTATCCGGCGTGGCAAATTGGAGTCCAATACCGCCCGAGCCGACTGGGACGCCACGATGGCGGTGAACCTGGATGGTCCATACAACATGGTCACCGCGTTCCTGGAGCAGTTGAAAACGACGAAAGGGTCTGTAATCAATATTGGATCGATCCAGTCGTTCGTTGCACTGCCGAACTCCGCCGCCTACACTACGTCGAAGGGCGGCGTGCGGGCGTTGACCAAGGCCCTGGCGATCGAATTGTCGCCACAAGGCGTGCGTGTCAACGCCATCGGTCCGGGACTGATCGCCACTCCGTTGAACGCCGATGCCCGCGAGAACCCTGACTACATGGCCAACTTCACCCAGCGCATTCCGCTCGGGCGCCTTGGGGAACCTGCTGATATCGCCGGCCCGGCGGTATTCCTGGCGTCCGATCTGGCGCGCTACATAACCGGAGTGACCCTGCCGGTCGATGGAGGGTTCCTGGCATATTAGACGGCGTCGAAATTTGGATGCGTAACCTTTCGAACCGTCTTGATGGTGCAGGTCAACGGGACAGGCCGAACCACGACGGTCGGGGGGAAGTAATGCTTAAAGTTCTGTGTGGGTGGCCAAAATGACGAAGAGCGTTCGTACCCCGATCCTGGAGATCGCGTATCTGGAATCCGGCCCTTCCGATGGTCCACCCGTGATCCTGCTGCACGGTTGGCCGTCGGATGTGCATGACTATGACGGAGTCGCGCCGCCTCTGGCCGCCGTCGGCTACCGCGTGCTTATCCCATGGTTGAGGGGGTTCGGGGCGACCCGATTCCTGGATGCCGCGACACCGCGCAGTGGACAGCAAGCAGCCCTGGGCGCCGATGTCCGGGATTTCATGGATGCACTGTCCATCCCGCGAGCGATCTTGGTTGGTTACGACTGGGGCGGCCGTGCGGCTTGCGTGGTATCGGCATTGTGGCCCGAACGGGTCTCCGGTTTGGTTGCCATCACCGGTTATGGCATTCAGGATATTGCCGCCTCTGCAAACCCTGCTTCGGCGGAGCAGGAAAATCGTTACTGGTATCAGTGGTATTTCCACACCGAACGCGGCCGGGCCGGACTGACGGCAAATCGGGCGGAACTGTCGCGGTTGCTGTGGCGGTTGTGGTCGCCGAACTGGGCATTCGACGATGCGACGTTGCAGGCGACAACCGCCAGTTTCGATAATCCCGACTTTGTCGATGTAACGATCCAGTCCTATCGGCACCGTTATGGTAATGCCCCTGGCGATCCCGCCTATGACGCGATCGAGGCTGCTCTGGCAGCAATTCCGCCAATAACAGTACCGACGATCGTTTTGCATGGAGAAGACGATGGCGTTGGCTCTCCCGCTGGTTCGATCCCGCGTGACCGGCTGTTCACCGGCGGCTTCACTCGGCACCTGACCCCGCGCGCCGGGCACTTCCTGGCAAGGGAAAATCCGGGCGATGTCGTGGCGGCTGTCGTGCGATTGGCCGAGACGGGTTCGTAGATGGCTTTCGGCACCTCCCTGTGTCATTGCGAGAAGCGAAATGACGCGGCAACCTGCTTCAGGCACATAATGGGATCAGGTTGCCGTTGCGTTTCCCGCTGTGACACAAGGCACGATCACGATGCGCGCAGATAAAGGAGAGGCGATCATGGACATAATTCCGAGCGGCCAGACACTAGGGGCGCGGGTGGAGAACGTTGATCTGACGAAACCGCTGTCGGACGGCGACTTCCGCACGGTGCTGCGCGCGCTGGGCCAGCACGGCGTGCTGTGTTTCCCGAAGCAAACGTTCGAAACGCCCGAATTCCGCGCCTTCGCCAGCCGGTTCGGCGATTTGGAAGTCAACGTCGCCAACCTTTATTTTGAGGCCGGTTTTCCAGACATCATGATCCTGTCCAATCAGATTCGGCCTGATGGCAAACCGGCCGGGCTGAACGATGCGGGGCAGGGCTGGCACACCGATATGTCGTACAGCAAGGACATTGCCCTCGCGAACGTGCTGCATGCCCAAGCGGTGCCGATGCGGAATGGAAAATCCGTGGGTGAAACCCAGTTCCGCAACATGCACGCGGCCTACGAGGAATTGCCTGACGAAGTGAAGCAGAAGATCGAAGGCCGAACGGCGACGCATGACTTCGAGAAATTCTGGGAGGTGATGCGCCTTCGCCCCGGGTCCCGCCGCGCGCCGTTGACCGCGGAACAGAAGCAGAAGAAGCCGCCGGTGTCGCAGCCGCTGGTGCGCATTCACCCGATTACCGGTCGCAAGGTGCTGTATGCCAACCCCGGTTACACGATGTGGATCGACGGCATGGATCGCGCCGAAAGCGACGCGATCGTCGAATATTTGTTCCGGCATCAGGAACGGGCGGATTTCCTCTACGCGCATCATTGGGCTGTCGGCGACGTGCTGATGTGGGACAACATCGGCACGGTTCACAACGCCATTGCCGATTACATGTCGAATGAACCCCGATACATGCGACGGGCGCAGGTCATGGCGACACTCGATTACCCGGCGCTGGTGGCCTGACATGTCCTCGACCTTCACCGGCAAGCGTATCGTCGTCACCGGCGGGGCAGGCGGCATCGGCATCGAAACGGTACGCGGCTTCATGGATCACGGCGGCCACGTCATTATGGCCGATATCGACGAAGCCGCCCTGGAACGCGCTCAATCGTTACTTGGTCGCGTTCGCCTCGCCACCATCGCCTCCGCTCTCGATACGCCAGCCGAATGTGCTCGGGTCATCGAGGCAGCCGGCGCACCGGTTTATGCGTTGGTGCATCTGGCGGGCTTGTTCGAACGGGACGATCTTGACCCCGACGATCATGGCGTGTGGAACCGGGCGATCGCGGCGAATCTGACGAATGCCTATGATATGGCCGTTGCGTTCTCCACCCGGTTCGATAGGCGGGAGCCTGCGCGGATTGTGCTAACCAGTTCTGTGGCCTATCGGCGCGGCAGTGCGGATCGGGTGCCGTATGCGGCGGCGAAGGGTGGCATCGTTGGGTTGACCCGCGCATTGTCGCGGAAACTGGCACCGGATGTTCTGGTGAACGCCATTGCACCCGGGTTGATTGAAACGAAAATGTCGGACCCGATCGTCGCCGAACGCGGTGATGCATACCGGCAGGAAATACCACTAAAGCGCTTCGGCAAACCGTCGGAGGTGGCGTCGGTGATCCGGTTTCTGTGCTCGCCGGATGCGTCGTATATCACGGGGCAAACGATCACGATCGACGGTGGGATCACCAACGTTTAAGAGGCGGCCATGCCTCGTTCAAGCCGCAATCGGTTGGGCGCCATCATGGAAAGCACCCGAACCGACCGATGAGGGCGCTGTTTTACCGTGCGCGGAACACCGGCTTTTCCTTCGCCATGAACGACCGGCAGGCATTTTGAAAATCCTCGGTCTTGGTGAAATCGCTGGTTGCGGCTTCTTCCTCAC
>JANXLQ010000166.1 GCA_025355085.1 Rhodopila sp. | reverse complement strand
CTCCATCGGGCTAACCGGTGCACCGGCGATTGCCGCCAGCATGCTGTGGCCACTCCTGTTTTCGGCAATTGGATTCACCCTTTTGTTCAGTGCGATCACGGTGGCTCGTACCCGAGCAGCGGTGATGGAGCGGCGCATTCGTTTGTTGTTGATGGCCAGGGCCTCCTCGACAAGCGTTGAGGAAACGCTTTCATGACACATTTACCATACATCCTTGTGGCGTATGTCATCGCTGTCGGTGTGCCCGTGATCTTTGCAATTGATGCGTTGGTTCGCGTTCGCTCGGCCCGCCGTCGCCTTCAGGCGATCGACACCCGCCGAAACCCGGGCCGGGCATGACCCGCAAAAAGCGGCGGATGATTGTTCTGCTGGTCTGCGGCATCGGCCTGGGTTCGGCCACCGCACTGACTTTGTCAGCGTTCAACGACAATCTGGTATTTTTTGTATCACCTACTGATTTGCAAAAAAACAGCCCGAATGGCCGACAGGTCCGCCTGGGAGGCCTGGTTGAGCAGGGTACGGTCGAAAAATCGCCGGCCGGCCAGGCCGGTGCGCGGTTCAAGGTCACCGACGGAAACGCCAGTGTGCCGATCGTGTTCAAAGGCATTCTTCCGGATCTGTTCCGCGAGGGCCAAGGCGTCGTGGTGCTCGGTGTCGCGCAACCGGACGGGATATTTCGGGCATCCGAAGTGCTGGCCAAGCACGACGAGACCTACATGCCGAAAGAGGTCGCGGAGGCTTTGAAAAAATCCGGCCGGTGGAACCCCGCTGCCGGTTCGCCGCCGCCTGCCTCGACCTGGAACCAGCCGGCCAAGCCAGCGAGTTGATATGACCGGCGCCTTGTCCGGTCAGGTTTGCATCCCGGGTGCCGGCCCGATACGTGAGATCTTAGCCTGCTGCTCGGCCAGTGCCGAAAGCAGTCTCGTCCCGATCGACCCGGCCGCGCGCCCACCGGCGGAGAATCCGGCATTCGACAGCCGAGGCCATGCTGCCGAGCCGAGGTCGCTGGTGTAGCCGCGATCGCTCGCACAAGCGTCGAATGCGCGGTTTCGCGCGGTGGCTCCGGTGGAGAAGGCACGGGATGGAGAATTCGCCGCGGATTGCTCAGACGCCGCGGCCGACTTTGACCGCGCTGGCCAGTGGCCGTAATTCCGGGTTATGCGCCGCGCAGCGAATCGGGGGACAAAAGGTGCTTGTGGCAGAGGATGTGGCGGTATTTCGGGGTGAAAAGCTGGTCTTCCGTGACCTGTCGCTGACAGTGCCGGCCGGTGGAGCGGTGGTTCTCGCCGGCCCCGAACGGTTCGGGCAAATCGACGCCGCTGCGACTGCTGGCCGGGCTGGTGCGGCCAGAAGCAGGACGGGTGGTGTGGAAGGGGCCGACGTTGCTTTAGACATCGCCGTCCACGCCCGGCGGTGGCTTACCCGGGGCATCAGGACGCGGTTAAGCATGATGGACGGACCGTCCGATGAGGGCACTTGGCCGGCGCGCACAGGCAGTGGATGAGGAATGTGTCATGGCCGGGCCAAGCCCCGGCCATGACACAAAAGGCAAGGGGTCTGTGCTGGCGCGCTTATTTTGGCGCCCGTAGGACCGAGCCGGCCGTTACGATAAGGGATATATCTGTGCCCTGTCGTATCAACAAAATCATTCCGCTGCAGTGGCCAAATTGTCAATCGCCACGCCCTTACCCACCCCGGCCCGCGTCTTGTACGGCGTCGTATCGATATCCTCCAGTTCGATCTCCCGGCTGAGCACCTTTCGCTTCCATTCCTGATGTTCCGGTTCCTTCGCGGTGAATTCAGGCATCACCTCGGACGCAAACATCTCCAGGCTTTCGCAGATATGCGGATGGCTGTTTTTGCCCGCCTGATTGAGCAGAATAATCTGATCGACATGCGACGTCTCAAATCGCCGCAGCTTCTTCCGGATTGTCTCAGGCGAACCGATCAGGCCGCCGGTCAGCGCCTTTTCCGCCAGCTCAGGATTGGCGATTTTCCACTTCAGATATTCTTCCCAAAGGCTGACCGTGCCAGGGGCAGCGCGCTCGCGATTACGGGAATTACTGTAATACGCCAACGAAAATTGGAAGAACGTCACGCCATCCGCTCGGTGGCGCGCTTCCTCGTCCGTCTCGGCGCACATGAAGTAACTGACCATGGCGATGTTGCAATTCGACTGATAGTCCGCCAGCTTTTTCTGCCGTAACACAAACGAATTATAATAAGCATGCACCCACGCATTCGCCATATCCGCCGAAAGGAACTGAAAGCCCAGCGCCCCGATACCGCAACGCCCCGCCATCTCGATCGTTTCCAACTGCGAACACGCTACCCATAGCGGCGGGTGAGGCTTCTGGATCGGCTTCGGCAGCACGTTGCGCAGGGGGAATTTGAAGTACGGACCGTCATATTCCCAGCCGCCGTCCTTGAACATCGGCAGCACGCACCGCACGGCGTCCTCCCAGACCGCCCGCTTGTCCTCCATCTGACGGTCGAACGGACCCAGTTCGGTGATGCTGGCACCTTCGCCCATGCCGAACTCGACACGGCCGTTGCTGACCAGATCGAGGCAGGCAACTTTCTCCGCCACCCGGGCAGGATGATTGCTGGTCAACTGGATAATGCCATGACCCAGGCGTATCTGCTTCGTCCGCTGGCTGGCAGCGGCGAGGAACACTTCGGGCTGCGGTGAGTGCGAATACTCCTCCAAAAAGTGGTGCTCGACCTCCCATGCGTAATGATAGCCCAGCTTGTCCGCCAGTTCGACCTGCGACAATGCGTTCTGATACAGCTTGTGTTCGGTGTCCGGTTCCCAGGGCCGCGGACATTGCAACTCGTAAAATATACCGAATTTCATGGACCATCCTCCAGCGCTGTTCCTATTGGCGGATATCCTAGGCAGACCGCGCCGGGAAAGTCGATATCGAGGCCTGCTGTGTTCAGGGCAATCGGGTGAATGGCTTTTTGGTACCTTGGCCGGCTCGGCATGGGAGTGCGAGCAAATGCCTGTTTCACCACGAAGCCACGAAGCCACGAAGGAAGCGAACACCCAGCGCCAAACCGGGCGATTTCATTGGAAACTTCGTAACTTCGTGTCTTCGTGGTGAAATTCCTTCTCAGCCAAAACCACCAGTGCGCCGTTCCAGAGAACGATGACCGCGGGAACGGCCGGCCGAGCGTTGCTCACCCGATTTCCCTGCGGGACGCTGCGCCAAAGCTTTTCGATTCGGCCAGACGCGATATAATGGTGGAAACGGCCTAGGTCCGTGGAAATCAAGGAGAAGTGCATGACTGGCTACCCATTGGATCCCGCACTGTTCGGCAAGGCCGCAATCGCCGAGGACACGGCAACCCTGAACGACGCGCTGGTTGGCCTGATGACGGGCCTGCCGGAATGGTGGAATGTGGGCGCCGAACGCACGCGGGAGGCAAGGCGCCTGGGCGAGGGGCCGTTCCCGATGGCGATCAAGTCTCCACGCGCCCGCACCATCCTGATCACCGGGCGGGACGGCAACGAAATTTCCCTGCGGGTCATCGCCCCGGACGTAGTGCGCGGCGTCTATCTGCACATCCATGGCGGCGGCTGGGTGCTGGGCGCCTCCGATTTGCAGGACCCGATGCTGGAGCGGATAGCCGACAACACCGGCCTGGCCGTGGTCAGCGTCGAATACCGGCTGGCGCCGGAGCACCCGTATCCAGCCGGACCCGACGACTGCGAATCCGCCGCCGCGTGGTTGATCGAGAACGCTAAAGCTGAATTCGGTTCCGACGTCTTGACCATCGGTGGCGAATCGGCGGGCGGCCATCTCGCGGCCGTGACGATCCTGCGGATGCGGGACCGTTACAGCTACACCGGATTTCGCGGCGCGAACTTTGTGTATGGCGTGTTCGATATGAGTATGACACCAAGCCAGATGGCGTTCGGCAATCGGCGTCTGGTGCTGCGCACGCTCGATATGCAGCAGTTCTACAATGCGTTCTTGCCGACGATCACGGAACGGCGGGCGCCCGATATCTCGCCGCTGTACGCCGACCTGAAAGGTCTGTGTCCGGCGCTGTTCAGCGTCGGAACATCCGATGCCTTGCTCGACGATACGTTGTTCATGCACGCCCGCTGGATGGCGGCGGAAAACGCGGCGGAACTGGCGGTCTATCCAGGCGGAGCGCACGGCTTCACCCTTTTCCCCAACCGCCTCGCGGACGAATCCGGTGCTCGGTCCGAAGAATTTTTACGGAAAGTGGTAGGGTAATCCCGGCTGAAAAGTGTGGCCGGTGCGTTACCGGCCACATCGGGTCATTTTTCCTGTTCCCGCAGTTTCGCCACGTCGTTTTGCAGAAACACCGCATATCCGTACACGGTTTCGTCCGGCTGGTTCCAGCACACATAGCCGCGGCAATCATGCGGTCTGGCTTCGTACACGCCACACCGATGGCCGCCGGTCAGGAACTGGCAGGTCTTGAAGCCCTCCTTGATGCGCTTCTCACCCTGGTTCGTGACCTCGACAACGTGGCGTTTTTCGAAATCGGAGACGCTGATCTTCAGGTGTTTGGCCAACCGCCGCATGTCATCGCGGCTGACCCGGACATAACCCGCCATGCGGCAGCACAAAGCCGGACACTTCAGGCAATCCAGACGTTCATGCGAAACCATTCGGTGTCAGGCCCCCGCGTTTCGCCGCATCGCGCAACGACCGGAGGGCTTCCTGACAACGCTGCCGGACCACGCCCCGGCAGGGTCTTTCAGCTTCGGATGAGGATGATCCTGCCCAACAACCAGGTCGTTTCAATTCGATGCCAACAAGGTCAGGTCAGGTCCTCTGTCGTGAAGTCGGCCGGAACAATAATTTCCAACACCTCGCAATCGGCGGAGTAGTCCAGCACGGTGTGCTTGATGCCGGAGGGCTGCAACCAGCAGCTTCCGACGGACATCATCTGCTCCCCATGGCCTTCGAACTCATTCTTCATCCACCCTTTCAGGATGTACACAAGTTGCAGGTCGGCCTGATGTAGGTGACGCTTGCGCACTTCGTCGGTGCAGGGGGGCACAAATCGGATCACATGCGCCTGACACAAAGCACCCGTCGCCGCAGCCATCCCGAGGTCGCGGTATTGCGCGTAGGTCCGCAGACCGTCGGCCTTGAAGTCTGCCTCATTCAGATGGCTGACGGAAAAGACCTGCGGTGCCCGGGCAGTGGGCTTCGCAGTTGCAATTGACGCCTTCCCGGGCGCCGATGCCTTGCTCGCGGGCGATGACCCGGATTTGTGCGTCACTGTCGCGGATCGGCCGCGCCGGGCGGTTGGGATCGGGACGGCGGTGCGGGCGTTCGACCGGCGGGGGGCTGCCGTTTTCACGGCAACGCTTTTCGAAGAATTGGCGGCGGCGGCCAGCCGGCTTCCGGCGGCCTTTGGCAACCCCTTGGCGGAGGTCTTTGCAGCGGTTGCCGCAGATGCCCCAGTCTTCCTGGTATCAGTCTTCCTGGTATCAGTCTTTGGGGTATCTGTCTTTTGGATGGCGCCCAACTTGGTGGTTGCCTTCCGGGGAGGCTCGATCTTCGCGGCAACTTTCGCCGGTGCGGCGGATTTTTTCAACACCGCCGTTTTCGAAACAGTCGTCTTCTTTGCAACCACTGGCGCGGTCGCAGCGGCTGCCTTCAGTGCCGCGCCCTTGACCGCGGATTTCTGGCCAATCGCCTTCGTTTTCACGGCCTTCGCACTCACAGCCGCGGGCGGCGCCGTGTTTGCCTCGGCTTTGGCGGATCGCCCGGTGCTGGCTGTGCTGGCTTTGGCCATGGAGTCGTCCTCGTCATAATTTTCGGTTGAATACACTATCGACGCGATGACACCTGTCTTTCAAGAGGGTGTCACAAAGCTGACCGCCGATGGGCTGCCAACCGAGATACGCACCCCCGTCGGAACCAGCTCGCCGCTGTCCGCTGTCACGTCGAACACCACGATATCGTCGCTGTCCTGATTGGCCGCGTAAAGCTGCCTCGCATCCGGCCCAAGCGTAAAAAACCGTGGCCGTTTTCCGCCGGTAAGGACGGCCGCCGCGTAGGTAAGCCGGCCGCTGTCCGGAGCGATAACAAACTGAACGATACTATCCTGGCCGCGGTTCGAGACATAAAGATATCGTCCGCAAGGCGACGCCACGATCTCGGCCGTCGTATTATGCCCCGTATGCCCTGCCTCCAACGTCGAAATCACCTGCCGCCCGGTTGCCCGTCCAGCGATCCAGTCGAACACCGTCACCGTCGAGTCGAGTTCGTTATTCACATACAAAACAGGCAAAGACGGATGAAAAGCCGTATGCCGAGGCGCCGCCCCCGCCGCCGCCGCAATCGAACCCTGTTCGGTGGGACTCAAACGGCCGTCCTGAAAACGGAACAGGTAAGTGCGGTCGAAACCCTTGTCCGGAACGATCACGAACTGCCCGGCAGGGTCGAAGATCACCGCATGCGGGTGGGACGACGATTGCTCTTTCGGGTTCGGCCCGGGGGTGCCCTCAAGCTGAACCAATTGGCTCACGGGCAGCAGCCGCCCGTCATCGCCAACCGGCATGACCGCCACGGCGCCCGAACCATAGTTGGCGATCACCAGAAACCGTTCGGTCGGATCCAAGGCCGAATCAACCGGGTTATTGCCCTGGCAATCCACCTGGTTCAGCAACGTCAGCATCCCGGTCGCCCTGTCCACGGCAAACGCACTCATCAGGTTGCGTCCGCCATGCACGCAATACATCCGCGTGGAGTCGCGGGTCAGGGTGAACAGCGCCGGGTTCTCCAGCCCTCCAACGGTTTGGATCAGGCTCCAGGCGCCATCGATCGGATCGACGCGATAGGCCCTGATCCCGTCGCCACGGCCGTTGCGGTCTGGCGTGGTATAGCCGCCGACATAGGCAAACATTTCATTCCCCCGTTAGATCGTGCGTCGCCTGGTCCAGGATAATCTCGGTCATCGCCGGATCGCCGGTCACTGAACCATGAAACCGCACCGAAAGCCCAGCCTCGCCGCGGGCCGAGCGCTCTGCTTCGATCAAGGCTGGAACGTCGTCGCGGACGTGACCGCCTTCGCCCGCGAAGAAGCCGATGACGATGACCGGATGGGCGCGCAGACCCGATAGCGCGTCTGCAACGAACGGAGCCTCCTCAAGGCAGGCGGACTCGACCCGGCGAAAAAGCTCCGTGGCCGCCACCCGTGACGCATGCCGGTGCAGCGCCAGCGTTCGGCCTGGCGCGCTGGACGATCCGTGGCCCACAACAAGCACCGCCGCATCGCGGGACGAGAAACCCGTAGCGGCGCAGGCGGCCAGTGCCTGACGTTCGATCAACCCCGCCATGGCGTCGTGAACGCCGATCGGTGGGCACATTTTGACCTGCCGCCCCGCCAAGGCCCGAGGAACCGCCACACGGGTAAAGTAACCGTCCTCCATAAAGTAAGGCACCACCCGGATCGGAGTGGACCCGATTTCGGCCAATGCCTGCGCCACAGAGGGCGCGCCATTCAACAATCCGACCGGCACCCGGGCGAATCGCCTGGTCTGACGCAGCGCCTCGGCTTGCAGGTGGATGGCACGCGCGGCCTCTGGAAAGCGCACCGATCCGTGGCCAATTAGCAACAAGGCATCGTGTGCGGACATGGGACAATCTCCACAACAGGCAGTTAACCGGTCACGGGGGGCTTGCCGGTTGCCCCCGCAGGGTAATGTGAAGCACATAAGCCTCGATTGATCATAAGACAGCCGGCAAGGAGTGGAAAATGGCGGACGACCTACCCCAACGCGAGACGATGGAATTTGACGTCGTAATCGTGGGCGGCGGCCCGTCCGGCCTGTCCGCGGCGATCCGGTTGAAACAGCTTAACCCTGAAATGGCGGTCTGCCTGGTGGAGAAGGGCAGCGAAATCGGCGCCCACATCCTGTCCGGCGCGGTTATCGAGCCTCGCGCCCTGAACGAACTGATCCCCGACTGGAAAGAGAAGGGCGCCCCGCTCGATACTCCGGCCGGGGAAGATCGCTTTCTGTTTCTGACGGCCACCAGGTCCTTCAAGCTGCCAACTCCGCCGCAGATGCACAATCACGGCAACTATATCGTGTCGCTGGGCAACGTGGTACGCTGGCTGGGCCAACAGGCAGAGGAACTGGGCGTCGAAATCTACCCCGGGTTCGCTGCCACGGAACTGTTGGAGGAAGACGGGCGCATCGTCGGCATCGCCACCGGTGACATGGGCGTCGGCAAATCCGGCGAACCGGGCGGCAACTTCCAGCGCGGCATGGAACTGCGCGCCCGCTACACGCTGTTCGCCGAGGGCTGCCGGGGTTCGCTGTCCAAGCAGTTGATGGACCGGTTCAGTTTGCGTGAGGGGCAAGATCCGCAGACCTACGCGATCGGCATCAAGGAACTATGGGAAATCCCCGCCGCCAACCACAAACCCGGATTGATCGAGCACAGCCTGGGCTGGCCGCTGGACCGGGCGACCTATGGCGGTTCGTTCCTGTATCATTTCGGCCACAACCTGGTCTCCTACGGCTTCGTCATCGGGTTGGATTACAGCAACCCGTGGCTGTCGCCGTTCGATGAGATGCAGCGGTTCAAGACCCATCCCGACATTCGTAAGCATTTCGAAGGCGGCCGGCGGATTTCCTACGGTGCCAGGGCACTGACCGAGGGCGGCTTGCAGTCGCTGCCGAAACTAAGCTTCCCCGGTGGGTTGCTGATCGGCGACGCAGCAGGCTTCCTGAACGTGCCGAAGATCAAGGGCACCCACACCGCGATGAAGTCCGGCATGCTGGCCGCCGAAGCGCTGGCAGAAGCCCTGGCGGGCGATCGCCCGGCCGAGGTGACCACATACGCCGATAAACTCAAATCGAGCTGGGTGTGGGACGAACTCTCCCAGTCCCGCAACATCCGGCCGGCGTTTGCAAAATTCGGCATGTGGGGCGGGCTGCTCTACAGCGGGTTGGACACCTATCTGCTGCGCGGCAAGGCGCCCTGGACGTTCCACCATCCGCACGCCGACCACGACACGCTGGCCGATGCCGATAAGGCGCCACGGATCGTGTACCCGAAACCGGATGGGGTGCTGACCTTCGATCGACTGTCCTCGGTTTTCATCAGCAATACGAATCATGCGGAAGACCAGCCGGTGCATCTGCAACTGGCGGACCCGGCGAAGGCGATCGACCTCAACTGGAACCAATTCCGCAGCCCGGAGGTGCGGTATTGCCCAGCCGGCGTGTACGAAATAGTCGGTGCGGAAGAGGGCGCGCCTAAGTTGCAGATCAACGCGCAGAACTGCGTGCATTGTAAGACCTGCGACATCAAGGACCCCTCGCAAAACATCAACTGGGTTCCGCCCGAGGGTGGCGGAGGACCAAGCTATCCCGGGGGGATGTAATACCACCGGCCCAACGTTTCGACCGTTCGGCCCCTTCTCGTCATGGCAGGCGGCCTGCCGTCCACGTCTTTGTCCGAACCAGTATCGCGAGGCGTGGATGGCAGGCCGCCTACCATGACTGTGATAGGTTAGGACATAGGGCCGTTGGTATAAGCCCGCTGGATTTCAACCCGCTGGGCACTGTCTCGTTTGGCGGGCCTACGGCTCTGGCATTGGCCGCCCGGACGAATGGCCGGTCTAAACACCCTGCCGGGCCATGACGAAGCTGGCATACCCGCGAGAATCCAATCGCCGTGAACGCGTGCTGATCCGTTCGGATTACGCGGCTGACAGATATTGCTGCATCCGGTCTCGCCGCGCCGCTTCAAGCGAGTCCCGTCTGGCCCAAAGCGACCGGTACCAGGCGATGCGGGGCGCGACCTGGTACGCCAACATGCGTTCGTCGGCCACATATCGGCGCGCCGCCTGGCCAAGCGATCTCGCCAGTTCGGGCATCGCGACGACCCGCAACAGTTTGGTGTGAAATTCGACCGGATCGCGAAACAGCAAACCGGTTTGCCCATCCGCGATGCTGTTGCCGTACACCACACTGCTGGCCAGCGACATCGTCCCGCACGACGCAGCCTCAATATATTTCAGATCCGACTTGGCTCGGCTGAACGGAGTGTCGGCCAGCGGCATAAATGAAATTTCGGACTGACCGAGCAGACGGAGGTAGGTGGGGTAGTCGCAGGTGGGGGTGAAGTGCTTGTGGGGCGTTTCCAGCGCGTCGAAGAACGACTGGTCATGCACGATTTGGAACCTCAACCGCTCTCCCGCAATCGCGGCAATGGCATTCAGCGCGGGCATGAACGGCGCCCAGTCGCGTTCCCGGTTCAATGCGCCGAAAAACAGCGTCAGAACCCGGGGATCGGTGAAGTTCGCGGGCGTGGGAAGGGAGCCAATGGCGTTCGGGAACTCGGCGATCTCACGATTGTACCGGCGCAGTGCGTTAGCCATGGTGGTGGTGCTGGTTTGAACCGCATGGGCGCCATAGAACGACAGCGCCCCGCCCATCCGCATCATGTCGAAGTGGTCCGGCAGATCGTCGAATTCGGTCACGATCAGGAAACCGGCACCGGTGATTTGCTTTAGCACCGCCAAGCCGTGCTCACCGAACAAGGCCGGACGATGCAGAATGAAGATGCGCGCGATCCCATCGCCGGCCTGACCGATCTCCAATTGGTTGGTGACGCTGGCCGTAACCATCGGATCGGTCCCGATCGCCTGCAGCGGATTGACGACGCGCACCTGCGAAACGCCGCCCACCGGGTCCAGCATGGTGCCCGCAAGGATCATGCGCGGCCGTGGTTCCTTGCGTACACGCCAGATCAGATGACTGGGCGGGGCAGCCTTGGCATAGGCATCCGGATCGACTCCGATCGCTGCCAGCCCCGGCGCGAGACCGGCGGCGAATGCGATAGCGGCGTCGCCATCGGGCTCCCGCACCGTCACGTCGCACAAGATCAGGCCTGCGCGGACGAAACGTTCCCGCATGGAGTCCAGAGTGAACCAGTGTTGGCCAATCCGGGGCGGGGCATCGCCGTGATCCGAGGGGCCGCGCAACAGGCGCTCCGCGAGCCGCCAGTACTGGGCGTTGGCGACGCAGATCAGCATGATGCCGTCCGGGCTGAGCAATGCCGCATGCCGGCCGATCAGCGCCCAGGGATCGTGCAGGTGCTCCAGGATTTCATCGTAGATGATGCAGTCGATGCCGTCGGGAACGTCGAATGGCAGGGTTTCGGCCTCGGCGTTCGCTGCGGCGACTTCGGTCATGTGCGCGGCCGCCCGGGATGCGGCGTCCGGATTGCGCTCGATGCCCAGAAGCCGGGCTGTTGGATTAAGGAGGCCATAAGCGGCCATCAGCGTTCCGTCGCCGCAGCCCACATCGAGGATCGTGCGCGCGGATAGCGGGATACTGGGCAGCAGGTCGGGCGCGTCGGCAGGAAAAAGCATCGGCGGTTGTCGAATCCGGCGGCAAGAAATATGGCGGAGCCCGCTTGCGGTCAGCCGATCAGCTTAAGCTGGTAGGCGGAATCGGCCCCTGTCTGCAAGTCCGAACGCCTTGGTGCCACCTGCTCGGCGGCGTGCAATGGGTTCCTCCGCATCGCCTGCACGGCATGCAGCAGCCGGGACTGGCACCGGTCCAGTGCATGATCGGCGGATAGCTGGGGCAGTACCCTCGATGCCAGTTGCAAAGTTCTGGCGGCCCGGGCGACCAGACGTTCCGAACCCGGGAGAACCTGCGGTTGCGTGGATGCCATAACGGCCATCCGCCGGTCCATCCACCGGCGTCCTGGATGCCAGGCGCCCAACGGCAATCCGCCGGCCCATTCTGCCAGGGTGGAGGCAGGCAATCCATGGAACCGGGGCCGCATATCCATCGTATCGGCCCAGTCCGCCCACTTCGCGCGATGGACCCGAACCCGTGGCTGGATCGCCACCCAGGGCACACGCAGCGCATCGGCCACGATTACCCCGTGCAGGGCTTCGCTTAGCAGCACTTTGCATTGTCCGATGGCCGCCAGGATATTCAACGGCGGGTCGCGCGGGTCTATCAGCCGGACACCGGCGCGTTCGGCGGCGAGGTGCCACGCGCCCCGGGCAGCACTTTCGAAATGCGGCATGAACCCGATGCCGGACCCGCCGGCAGCGCGCAGTCCGAGTACGGACGGCACCAGGGCGGCGGGATCGCCGAGTGCGAGGGTTCCGGGCAGACCCAGCGTTGCGGCGGTGCGGGGGCCTCTGACCCAATGGATAATCCAACGCCGGTCCAGGCGGGGCCGAGGCTCATACCCACCGTAGCCCGACCCGGCGACCAGTTTGATGGCTTCCGGTCCGTGGCGGCGGTCCAGCACCGATCCTATGCCGAGGAAGCGGATGGACGGATTGTCGTCGAAGAAGCCGGGCAACAGCTTCGGCCACAGGACCGTATTCAGCTCATCGCCGAAATTGGAGGCCACGCCTTGCCATCGATAAAGGATCACGCGGCCGCCGGTCCCGATTCTTGCGTGCTGCTGCCGTGCTCGGCTGCGGGGTGTGCAATGGTGGCCTGTTCGATCGCCGCGCCGGTGACGCGCCAGCCAAGGGCGGCCTTGATGAAGCCGGTTGCGTAGGCGACGCGCCAGCGGGCGGCGAGCAACAGCGTGGAGTTGCGGGGGATCAGATAGGACGGAGCCAGCAGGGCCGCCACGATCAGGCGGCGCGGCAGTTCCCGCCAGACGCGTTCAGGCTGCTGCAAAAGGCGGCGGGTCAGGACGGTGGATGCCCCCTGCCAGTACAACCGGGACAACAGCCACTGGGGCTGCATCCGGCGGGCCTGGATCTGATGATGCACGGTAATCCGCGAATCGTAGCGCACGGAGTAGCCGGCATCCTGAAGCATCCAGGCCACCTGAACCTCTTCGTCCGACAGCAGCGTGTTGCCGTACCGGCCGATCGCCCCGCCGAAACCGCCGGTCGCGAGCAGGGACAGCACATGCACGACCATGTTGGCGGCGTAAGGTTCCAGGTTGCGCGGCACTGACGCGGTGCGATACTCGCCACGGCCTTCGTGCTCGATGATCGATAGTACGCCGCGCAGGGATTTCGGCCACCAGCCGGGCAGGGGGATTTCCCATCGCGGCAGGATGCGCCCGCCGATCAGCGCGGGCGGCCGGCCGGGCTGGGCGATCGCGTCCAGAATGGTATCGACCCAGTCGGCGGCGGGGATCGCGTCATCGTCGATATAGGCGATGAACGGCGTCCGGGCGGCCCAGGCCCCGGCATTGCGCGCGATGCTGACGCCCGGCTGGTCCAGCCGGATCAGGCGTGCGTCGTGTTGGATCGCAAGCCCCTGGAGTTCGGCGGCGATCACGGGGGAGGATCCGCTGTCCACCAACTGCAATGCGAAACGATGGCGAGGGACGGTTTGCCGGCGCAGCCCATCGAGGCAGTCGCGGACATAGCGCGGGCGGTTGTGGGTGCAAATGCAGACAGTCAGGTCCATAGCCGGAACCGTAAGGCACAAAAGTTTACAAAGAGTTAAGGCCGCGCCGGAAAAGAGTCTGGTTTGCGGTCATGCCCGGTGGGCGTTCGGCGCCGGAGTCCGATTGCATCGCAGTTCACCGAAGCCAGCGCCAATCCCGGCAACGTGACGCTGACGCCGGGCGTTGCCGGCAATTTTTCATCGGGCGGCGGCAGATCTGTGTTTATCTGCGGTTGAAAATGCTTGGTTGGGCGGTCCAACCATTACCGGTCGCCGGTTCAGCGGTTCAAGTGCCCGGGCGCGATCATAAATTGTGTTTCAAAAGACCGGCTGCTGCGTTATGGTTAGCGGGCTTTGCTGACCATGCGTTGAAAAGGCTTCCGACCGGGTCGCGACGATACTGCCATTTGACTGTTGCCAAAGACCGGCCGCGTGCCTTTTCCCAAAATAAGAACGGGGAGGCTGCCAATGGCTGCGTCGATCGAACAACGGACAATGCGTAAAGTGTATATGCGTCTGTTGCCCTTTACCTTTGCACTATATTTGATTTGCTACCTGGATCGGGCCAATATCGGCTTTGCCGCGCTGACTATGAATCGCGATCTGGGGTTCAGTTCTTATATCTACGGGCTTGGTGCCGGCGCCTTTTTCTGGGGCTATTTTCTTCTGGAAGTGCCCAGCAACCTGATTTTGGAACGCGTGGGGGCGCGGCGCTGGATCGCGCGGATCATGATTTCCTGGGGCATCGTGTCCGGCTGCTTCGCTTTTGTCCAGGGGCCGATCAGCTTCTTCGCTCTTCGTTTTTCATTAGGACTGGCAGAGGCGGGGTTTTTCCCGGGCATGATTCTTTACTTCACCTACTGGTTCCCGCCTTATCACCGGGCGCGCATTATCGCGGGTTTCATGGCGGCTATACCGGTTTCGATCGGTCTTGGCGCACCAATTTCAACCGCGTTGCTTGGTTTGGACGGGGTCTTTGGTCTTGCTGGTTGGAAATGGCTATTCCTGGTAGAAGCTGCGCCGGCTGTCCTGTTGGGGGTGTCCGTATTGTTTTACCTGACCGACCGGCCAGAGGTTGCGACCTGGCTTCTACCCGAAGAAAAGAAATGGCTGGTTTCAGTCATGGCCGAGGAACAGCGCCGGGTTAATGCCGAACCTCGGGTTTCGGTTTGGCGATCGCTGATCGACTATCGGGTTTTGGCTTTAGGGGCGATACACTTCGCACAGGCTGGCGTCAGCGTCAGTATGGCGGTGTTCATCGCACAGATCATCAAGCAGCTTGGTTTCACAAATATGCAGACTGGCTGGATGACGTCGATCCCGTTTGTCTGTGGAACCATCGGGATCCTGGTTTGGGGGCATATTTCTGACCGGATGAACGAACGGAAGTGGAATTTGACGGGGTCGTGCATTTTCATGTGTGTTGGACTGGCGGCTGCCGGGGCATTGCAAGGCAGCTATTGGTCGATCGCCGGGTTGTCGGTTGCCATGGTCGGGCTCTATGCCGGGAATGCGCATCTGTTCCCGTTGCCATCGATGTTCCTGACGGGGGCGGCCGCTGCCAGCGGTATCGCCTGGGTGAACTCACTTGGTATTCTGGCGGGCGGTGTTACGTTGCCGGTGATCGGTTGGCTGAAGGACTCCACCGGTAATTTCGCCAGCGGTTTATATTTCCTGGCGTTGCTGAGTGCGGCGGGGGCTTTGATCACCGTCGTTTGCGTACGGGAAACCGGAGCAAAACTCGCACCGGGGGCTGTTCCGGTGGGGGAGTAACGACGCCGGGTTCCGCGGCACGGCGGGTGCCGCGGAAGACTTTTGGGCTAAGCCCCTTGGATGGCCGCAAGAAGGTACACAGCGTCCAAACGCCTGCGACGATCCGGAGAGATTCGCGAACTCGGAGGATTTGCACCGCCGGCACCCATGACTATAACTGTGTCGCGATCACCCTTAAGGAAACCCTATGCCCGGCCCACTGGACGGATTTCGGATCGTCGATCTGACCTCGATGATCTCCGGTCCGCTTGCGACCATGATCCTGGCCGACCAGGGCGCCGACGTGATCAAGGTGGAAAATCCGGACACCGGCGACCACACGCGCGCCGCCAATAACGCCCGTAACGGGTTTTCTGCGTCCTTCCTGAATAATAACCGCAACAAGCGTTCGGTGGCGCTCGACCTTAAGAAGCCCGCCGCGCTTGAGGCGATGTTGCGCCTGATCGCCACCGCCGACGTGTTCGTGCAGAACTTCCGCCCCGGTGTGGCGGATCGCATGGGCCTGGGCGAGGATGCGGTGCGGGCGGTCGCCCCGGCGATTATCTATGTATCCATCAGTGGCTTTGGCGAAACTGGCCCGTATGCGCAAAAGCCGGTTTACGACCCGCTGGTCCAGGGCGTTTCCGGCCTTGCCTCGATCCAGGCCGGATCGGACAGCGAACGTCCGCGGCTGGTCCGCACCATCGTTCCGGACAAGCTGACCGCATACAATGCCGCGCAGGCGATCACCGCCGCGCTGTTGTCGCGGACCAGGACGGGCAAGGGGCAGCACATCCGGCTGTCGATGCTGGACGCGATCGTTGCGTTCCTTTGGGCGTCCGACATGGGCAGCCAAACGTTTGTCGGGCAGGATATTCCGCAGCAGGAGGCCGCCAGTTTCATCGATCTGATCTATGAAACCGCCACCGGCCCGATTAGCGCCGCCGTGCAATCCAACCGGGAATGGGCCGCGTTGACCCGGGCCTTGGACAAGCCGGAGTGGCTGGAGGACCCGCGCTTCAAGACTCCGGCGCTGCGGCAGCGGCACATTAACGAGCGCCTGATTATGACGCAGGATGTCCTGCGCATCCGTTCCGCCGAGGAATGGCTCGACCGTCTGACCCGTGAGGGTGTCCCGTGCGCACCGGTCCTGACCCGCACCCAGATGCTGACCAACCCCCAGGTCGTTGCCAACGGCATCGTTGTCGAAACCGAGCATGAGAAGGCCGGGTTGCTGCGTCAGGCGCGTCCGGCCGCCCGGTTTTCCGGCACTCCGGCCAGCATTCGCCGCGGCGGGCCGGGTCTGGGCGAACATACCGCCGAGGTATTGGCCGAGCTGGGTTATTTGCCATCCGATATCGATGCGTTGGAGCGCGCGGCCTGATCGACGTCTTCCGGCCTCGATTGGCTGGTCATGCGGGAGGAGGCCGGGCTTCCTTATCCAACCCGTGTTAGTATCGACTCTCCGGCCGCGCCACCCTGTCATGCCGCCGAATGTAGGCACCCGCGTCTTTTGCTTGCCTAAAAAAAGACACGGATGGTGTGGCTTCGCGCATTATGACGATGGCAGTGGGCCTTCAACACGGCGCGGAAACTTGGAATATCCTGTTTGGCCAGACCGCGTGTTCGCTGGGCTAAAGACCTGCGGGAAATGATCGATCCCAAATGATCGAGGCCAAATGATCCTGGAGCGATTGTTGCTCCGGGGCGGGGGCCGTTGCGCGGATAGAATTTGCGTCTTCGGATCATTAAGAGTAGATAATAAAGTAACTGCCCAGGTAGGCCCCGCGAATAAGGTCTGTGGGCCAGCTTGACCTTGAACATGCAAACCTGTGGGTAGGCTGCGATTTCTTTCAGTTTGGCTTCCGACAGCGTGCCAT
>JANXLQ010000118.1 GCA_025355085.1 Rhodopila sp. | reverse complement strand
CTCAAGCATCCCCTCATTTTCCATTGAACCCGCCGCGCAATAAAAGAATCGGCGTCACCCATTCGGGGTTCCGAAAAGAATCCAGGGCGGCCAGCCGCGATTCCAAATCTTGCTTTCGTCCCCGCCCCGCTTGCGTCTAACCGTCCGCCTCGATTGAAACCGCGCGTAACCCGATACGCGAGGCAACCGATGACACCAAATCAAACCCCGGGATTCAAAGACATCGAGCAGTTCCTGAAAGGGCTGCTCGGCACCGACATGCATGCCAAACGCATCCTGTCGCTGGCGAACGCCACGCTCGGCGTTGTGCGCACCGGTTCCCTCGCGGTGCATACCATCGGGCAAGGCTTGGCGGCCGCGCGCGGGCTGAAAACAAAACACGCCGTCAAACAGGTGGACCGGCTGCTGTCCAACCCGGGGATCAACCTTGACGCCATCCTCCCCCATTGGGTTCGCCATGTCGTCGGCGCCCGCACCGACATCAAGGTCGCCATGGATTGGACCGATTTCGATGCCGACAAGCAGACCACCATCATGCTCTCGCTCATGACAGGCCACGGACGCACCACCCCCCTGGTTTGGCTGACCGTGGACACCGCCACGCTCAAAAACCACCGCAACGCATACGAGTATCGTGTGCTGGTGCGTCTCGCGGACATGCTGCCGAGCGACATCAAGGTCTGTATTGTCGCGGATCGCGGCTTCGGCGACCAAAAGCTTTACCGGGTCCTGACCGAGGAACTGCACTTCGATTACGTCATCCGTTTTCGCGGCAATATCAAGGTGACGGCGGTGGACGGCGAGGCGCGAACCGCCCTCGGATGGGTGGGCGGGAACGGACGGCCCACCCTGTTGCGCGACGCGATGGTCACCGCCGATCAGTATCCGGTCGGGGCCGTACTGTGCGTGCGCGACCCCGACATGAAGGCGGCCTGGTGCCTGGCGACCAGTTATAAGACCGCCACCACCGGCTTTCTCAAAGGGCTTTACGGCCAACGCTGGGGCATCGAGTGCGGCTTCCGCGACACCAAGGATCCGCGCTTCGGCATGGGCATGGGGCAGATCGGTATCGGTTCGCCGATCCGGCGTGACCGGTTATGGCTGTTGAATGCCCTGGCGATCATGCTGCTGACCGTGCTTGGGGCGGCCGGGGAAGCGTTGGGTTACGATCGCATGCTCAAATCCAATACCGCCAAACGCCGCACGCATTCGCTGTTCCGCCAGGGGAGCATGCTCTACGAATTGATGCCAAACATGCCCGAGGAGCGATTGTTGCCGCTGATCGAGACATTCGTCGCGATGCTCGCCGAAGTTCCGGTGTTCGCGGAGACTTTTGGGATTGTGTAAATATGAGGGGAGTCATGAGGGTTGAACCCTCTCCCGTGCCGCTACGGTATTCACACATTTTACTTGTAGATTGCCACTTGTGAATCGGTTGGTTGTTCGATTCCCTGATCCCGTCATGCAGGGCGGGTTATCATGGTGGAACGGGTTGGGGCGCTAGGTTATTTTGGGGACGCACGGCGGGCGGCGACCGGGACGGAGTTGCTCGAACGGGTGACGGCGACCGGATCACTGGTGATCCGCAAGCTGGGTGAGACGCGGGCCGGCGAACTGGCGATCCACCGGTTTCTGTCGGCCCCGTCTGTGACCTGCAAGGAGATGCTGGGAACCCTGGCGGGGCGCACAGTGGCGGCGGCCAAGGGCCGGCGGATTGTCGTCGCGCAGGACACCACCGAGATCAATTTCTCTGGCCGAGAGGCCAATCGCCGCAGGCTTGGACCGGCCGGAAACGGGGTTTCTGCAGGCTTTTTCATCCACCCCCTGGTCGCCATCGATAGCGAGACGGAGGCCGTTCTCGGACTTCTCGACGCGCATATCTGGACCTGCGACGGTCGCCCTGCGGGCCGGCCCGGTCACCCTCAAGCGGCCGCGCCAGGGGTTTGCCAAGACCGACCCCCAGACGGTCACGCATTCGGATGCGTTCACGCATCGTGAACCGAATGCGGAGGTGTCGATGATGCTGGTGGAGGTCCGCGAGATCAATCCTCCGGCGAACGAAGACCCGCTGCTGTGGCGCCTGCTGACCAGCATCGCGGTTGGCGATGCCGATGCGGCATGCGAAATCGTGCGGTTATACCGTCTGCGTTGGCGTATCGAGGAAGTGTTCCGCGCGCTCAAAAGCGATGGCATGCGCCTGGAAGAAACACAGGTGCATGACGCTGGACGCCTGTTCAAGCTGGCCGTGGTCGGGCTGACGGCGGCGTGTCGAACTATTTAATTGGTGGACGCCCGCGACGGCAGCTCAAGACCGGCCACCGACGTGATCGATCCCGCCCTGCTGCCAATTGCCGAAGCCATCGGCCTGACGTTGGAAGGTAAAACCGAACGTCAGAAAAACCGCCATCCGCTTCATTCACTTGCATGGCTGTCGTGGATTATTGCAAGACTTGGCGGTTGGAACTGCTACTATAAACCGCCGGGACCCAAGACAATGAGAGCAGGGTGGGGGCCATTCGCAACCATGGCCGCAGGATTTGCGATCGGCGCAGCCATTAAGGCCGAGTCAAATGTGCGAATCCCGTAGGCCGTTGCGGACCGGCCCGCACGCCTCGAATTTTATGATGGTTATTCTGTTACCAACTCTGAGATTCCAGTTGTAGAACGCTGCGAAAGATGCGGCACGCCAGCCGCTACAGGACCGGGACCAGGATGCTGAGATTCTCTAAGACCACCACAGGAACGGTGTTGTTCGCACTGGACGCCCTGCTTATCCTTGCGGCGTGGCCTTCGGTTCTGTGGATGTCACGATTAGATGTTCTTGATTTGTTCATAATTCCGACCGATTCACGCGGCCTGGACTACCCAATACTGGACCTGCTGTTGCTGTTCGCGATGGGAATGTATCGACGGGAAGCCATCCTGGAGGCCGGACGTTCGCTGAGCCGGGTGCCTTTGGTAGTCGGAATGGGGGCCGCAATGGCAATCCTGGTGTCGCTGATTCAGCCAGCGTTCGTTCCCACTGCCTCAATGCCGGGCGGTCGCGATCAGGCGATGCTGTTCGGCTTGGCCGTCGTCACATTCACTTTTTGTGCGTTCCTGGCGCGCCTGATCATCGACGTGATGGTCCGTCGTCACGTTCTGCGCCGCCGGCTGCTGATCGTCGGGGCCGGTCAGCGCGCCTGGGACCTGCTGCACATGTTGAGTCGGGAGGGCGCCAGCCTGCACGACGATGTGACCCTGGTGCATGACATCGAAGAAGATGTCGATCCTCGGCTGCTTGCGGAACGGCCGGACCGAATTTTCTGCCCGCCGGACTTCGACGTCGCAGCTGTCGCGATCCGGGTCGATGCCGACCTGATTATCGTTGCCCCAGAAGAACGCCGAGGCATGAACCTGGAGCGCTTGCTGGACTGCAAGAAAGCCGGCTTTCCAGTCATCCAGTACCTCAGTTTCGTAGAGCGGGAGATCCGTCGCATCGACCTGAAGCGCATGGAACTGGGTTGGCTGGTCTATACCGACGGCTTCACCTTCAATGCATTCGACAGATTTCTTAAACGGGGCTTCGATTTGGTCGTCAGTTCCATCGTGCTGCTTCTGACGGCACCGCTGATTCTGGGTGGGATGTTGGCGATACGATGGGAAGGCCCCGGATCGGTCTTCTATCGGCAGGAACGCGTCACGCAGGACGGCAAGGTCTTCTGGATCATGAAGCTGCGCACCATGCGGGTGAACGCCGAAGCGCACGGGGCGGTCTGGGCCAAGGAAAAGGACAACCGCATCACCAAGGCTGGCAATTTCCTGCGGCGCGCAAGGATCGACGAATTACCTCAACTAGTGAACATCCTGCGCGGCGAGATGTCGTTCGTCGGGCCGAGACCGGAACGACCGATCTTTGTGAAGGAACTGACGGAGAAAATTCCGCTGTATAATGAACGGCACATGGTGAAAGCCGGCCTGACCGGCTGGGCGCAGATCAATTACCCCTACGGGGCCTCGATCGACGACGCTCGGTCCAAGCTCAGCTACGATCTGTATTATGTGAAGAATTTCTCCATCCTGTTCGATTTCGTCATTCTGCTGCAGACTCTGCGGGTCGTGCTGTGGCCGGCCGGCGTGCGATAAGTGGGGAACGAAACAGCAGAAACAGGGCGATCAGAAAGTTCAGCCCGTTCCAGGCGACCCCATTCGCAAACGCGGCGCGATAGGAGCCCGTCAGGTCGAAAATGACGCCGGACATCCAACCGCCGAGCGCCATGCCCATCAGGGTCATCATCAGGATAATGCCGACCCGCCCACCGGCTTCCTTGGCGGGAAAACTCTCCCGCACGATGATCGCATAGCTGGGAACCAGACCGCCCTGAAACAGGCCGAACAGGGCGGAAATGACGTAAAGCGACGTCAGGCCGTCCATCATCAGATACAGAGTCAGGGCGATGCCCTGAGCCAACGATCCGATCAGCAGCGTCGCCAACCCGCCCAGGCGATCCGCCAGGAAGCCCGATCCGACGCGGCTGATGATTCCGAAGCCCAGCATCAACGATAGCATTTGGGCACCTCGGGCAGAACCGTACCCGAGGTCGCCGCAATAGGCGACGATGTGAACCTGGGGCATCGACATCGCCACGCAGCAGGCCAGCCCTGCAACGGCCAGCAGCGTTTGCAGTACGCCGGGCGGCAGGTTGATTTTGCGAAGCGAGGCCACCAGTGGCGGCGCCCCGGCCGCGCGGACCGGCGGGCGGCTGCGCAACAACATCGCCAGCGGCGGCATGACCAGGAGGCAGACCACACCGACGGCGAGATGTGCGGTGCGCCAGCCGTGCGCTCTGATTCCGGCCTCTATCAGCGTCGGCCAAACGGCGCCGGAGACATAGTTGCCGCAGGCACACAGGGCGACCGCGAGGCCACGCCGCTTTTCGAACCAGAATGAGATGTCGGCCATTAGCGGCACGAAAGTCGCGGCGGTGCCGAACATGCCGATCAGCAGGTATGCGGCGGAGAACGACGCCAGTCCGCCGGAAAGAGAAGCCAGGATGAAGCCTCCGCCGAGTGCTCCGGCGCCGATCATGACTGGCAGGATGATGCCTTTCCGGTCTGCCAGTCTGCCCATGATGACGCCACCAAGTCCGAAACCGATCATAGTGAGGGTGAAGGGCATGGAGGCAGCGCCGCGCTCGGCATGGAAATCGGCCTGGACGGCCGGCAGAGCGACCACGACGGACCACATGCCGACGCCGCCTATGGCGGACAGAAGAACGGACACTGCCAGACGGAACCATGCGTAGGGGGAGTCAATTTCTCGGCGATTCATGCTCAGTGGTCTTTCTTACGCGGTGCGACGTGACGTGCCCGTCCAGCCTGGCCCCGCCTTCAGGTCTTCTCGAAGTCGATCCTTTCGACCACGGGCAACCCTTGCAGGAACCGGCGCAGGCAATCGAGGGCCAATTCGACCGCTCCCAATCGGACCCATTCTCGCCCGCCCAGGATGCGAGAGCGGCGGAACTCCATTCGGCCGACGGTGGAGATGCCGATCCAGATGGTGCCGCCGAGGTCCATTCGGTCGGCGCCCTCATCCAATTCGATCAACACCGTCAGGGCGTGAGTCGCACCCGTTAGCTCGCGCGCGGCTCTGGTGACGGCCTCAGTGGTGTCCTGGTCCAGTTCCGGGGGAAGCGGGACGCCGAACAGCCGATCCAGATGGCGGGCGACGGTGCCATGGCGGAAGACCTTTTCCGCACCGGGAAGGTGGGCAATCCGAGCGGCGATCTGCCCGGCGGTAAAGGTTTCCACGACCGTCAGCGTGGCGTTTTGCTCGGCCAGCGCCGCCAGGGTCACCCCTTCCAGTGTTTTTTCGTCTTCAGCAAAGATGAAATTCCCCAGGCGTTTACGCACCTCGGCGCTGACGGGTGCCAGTTTGCGGTGGACGTCCTCCATGTCGGTACCGCGCACGGTCAGCTTGGTTTCCAACTGCGGGTAATGCGCCCGGAAGCCCAGCTTGACGCCGCCGTCGAGGTCTAGCGCCTCTACCCCGGACAGTAACTGGTCAACGTGGGACTCGCCCAGGCCATACGAATGGAAGCGTTTCAGGAAGATCGACGCGGGGGCGCCGGCGCGGGCGAGAATGCGAGGGATCACCTGCTCCTCCAGCATGCGGCGCAATTCACGCGGCACGCCGGGGGTGAAGAAGAATCGCGCCTTGCCGATGTCTAATGCGAACCCGCAGGCGGTGCCGATCGGGTTGTCGATCATTTCGGCGGTCGCCGGCAGCATTGCCTGCTTGACGTTGTTCGGTGGCATCGTGCGCATGCGGCGGGTGAAGAATGACTCCATCGTCATGAGCCATTCCTGGTGCAGGACGAGTTCGACCCCGGCGGCCTGGGCCGCAATTTCTTGCGATAGGTCATCGACGGTCGGGCCAAGGCCACCGTTCACGATCACCGCATCGGCCCGCGTCCCGGCCAACTGGAAGGCGGCGAGCAGCGAGTCGCGGTCGTCGCCAACAGTCGTGCCCCAATGGACCGATAGGCCGACATCTTCCAGCTTCTGCGCCATGTAGGAGAAGTTGGTGTTTGTGATCTTGCCGGTCAGCACTTCGTCGCCGGTGCAAATGATCTCGATGCGCATAAGTTTCCCCCTTGGTTGCGGCAGATTAGGCTTTGCTGCGGCGGGGGCAAGCGGTGAAGGCTCGTTTGTTGGGAGCGGACGAGTTGTCCGGCTTGGTCGCAGTCTTAAGGCCATGTTCGGCCGGCGGAAAGCCGCGGCAAACACCGTTAGAAGCGGGTGCGGTGCCGTGCTGGCATTCTGACGAAAGAGGCGGTGAATGCGTATCTGCGCGACACCTGCATTCCTGAGCACAATGCGCGCTTCGCCAAGCCGGCGGCGGAATCTGGCAACGCGTTCGTGGCCTATATCGGCGTGCCGCTGGACGAGGGGCTTTGCGTGCAGGGCGATCGGGTGGTGGGGCGCGACAATTGCGTGTCGTGGTCGAGCCGGAGCCTGCAGATGCCGGAACAGCACATCGCCGCCATTACGTGAAAGCGACGGTTTGCGTGCATGAATATCCCGAACTGGCGGCACTCGATCTTCGATAGTCCGCGCCGGCTGGCCCGTTGCGATGCCAATGGCCGCATTGATCGTTGCACCCATTATCGGACCCGTCAAAAAATGCTCCACAAAACCCTTTGAACCGAAAGCTGGTTGGCTAGGTCACGATCTACTCTCTGCGCTTTGCCCAGTATGATACGCTCCTTGGCGTTCGTTGTGCCTCGCACACAGAATTACGGACAGGCTCGCATCGGCCACCTCGTTACGTCCCGACATTGCCGGCCCAGCAAACAATCCAGAATCCGGCCCTCAATCCCGGCGGCCGCCGGATCACCACGCCGTCGGGGCCGAGGCAAATCCACCGTCACGTCCATTTCCACCCGGCCGGCATCCAGCAGCAGGATGCGATCGGCCAGCGCGACCGCCTCCACCACATCGTGGGTCACGACAATCGCGGTGAAGCCTTTGTCTTCCCAGACTTGCTCGATCAGCGCTTGCATCTCGATCCGCGTCAGCGCGTCCAGAGCACCGAGCGGTTCATCGAACGCCAGGATCCGGGGGTGGCTGACCAGCGCCCGAGCCAAAGCAACGCGTTGCTTTTGACCGCCGGACAGGATCGCCGGCCATTCCTGTTCGCGTCCGGACAGGCCAACTTGATTGAGTGCCTCCATCGCCAAACGGCGGCGATCATCTCCTGACGATGCGTGCGACACGCCGACTTCCACGTTCGCGGCAACCCGCTGCCACGGTAGCAATCTGGGATCCTGGAACATGAGCCGCACACGGTCACGCCAGACGCTGGACAGGCCGTCGATCTCGATCTGCCCGCTCGAAGGCTCATCCAACCCCGCCATTAACCGCAGCAGCGTGCTTTTGCCGCAACCGCTCCGCCCAACGATCGCGACGAACTGACCGGCGGGAATATCCAGATCGATGCCGTGCAGCACCTTCTGGGCGCCGAACGATTTCGTGACGCCGCGCAGGCTGACGGTCGCTCCGGTCGAGCTGATCCGCGTTTCAGGCGCGCGTTGTTGGTCCAGGCTGCTGACATTCATAACTTAGAGCTCCGCATAGATGGGGTTCCACGACAGGCAGGTCCGCTCCAGCAACCGCGCGACACTGTCGGCAAGTTTCCCAAGCGCAGCGTAAATCAAGATCGACACTACAACGACATCGACCATCATGA
>JANXLQ010000099.1 GCA_025355085.1 Rhodopila sp. | reverse complement strand
CCGGCGGGGGTATTTGCGTTTGAACCGAACGATCTCAAGGGCCGCCGCGGGATCAGTATCCTCTCCGGGCGAAAGCCAAACGGGCGATCGCCGCGGTTCGCTTGCGTTCCTCCGCCAACGATACCTGGAAGGTTCGAGCGGCCTCCACCTGACCCCCCAGATTGTAGTGCTTCTCCACCACCGCCGGCGAGTTACCCAGCAGGATCGAGGCCACTGCCGGATTTTGCGGATCCGCCATGGGCGCGCTCGTTCCCATGGCATACCGGAAGCTATGCGGGCCAAAAGCCTCGCCGAACTCCTTTTTCGACGCCCGCCGAATCACCCGCTCGATGCCCGCTGCGCGCAGCGGCCGACCCTGCTTTCCCACCCAGAACCAGTTATGCTCGGCGTCGGCGCCCTGCAGCAGGACAGGGCGCTCCTCGCTCAAATAGCGCTCGATATAACCAGTTAGTCCCGCCGGGAGATTGTATTCAAGCGGAGACGGGGTCTTCATGTCGGAGCGCCCGAACCTGACGTGGTATCCCGCCGACACCGTGAGGATATGGTTGCCGATCCGCAGCGTGCTGACCGATCGCAGACGTGGCGCGCGACTGGCCAGGACCGCGATCAACAACCCGTTGCGGAACGCCAGGGCGCGGCGGAGGGGGACCGGGATCCGATCCGCCTCGTCCATCAGGCGGATGCCCCATTCGTACAACACCTTGCTGCTGCGTGGGGTCTTTTCCCGGCGGGGGACAAGGTCGCGGAACAGCGAGCGCACGTCGGTGCCTCCGGGCGAGGTCAGCCAGCGGAAGGGGCTATCCGGGCAGAGGATGCGTAGCGCGGTGCGGATTTCCCATATCCGTGCCGCGATGGTGTTGTTGCAATTCCCCGCGGCTTTCATCGCCGCCAGGAAGGCCCGGACCGCCTTCGGTGTGACAAGGCTCGACGGCACCAGGAAGGAGCAGCCCGGCTGTTGGTTCTCCGCTGTACGGAGAAACCGTCCCCACCCCTTGGCGGCGTTGCGGATCGTCGCCACTGACAGGCGGGTTGCATACGGTGGGTCATCATCGTCATCGCGATTATCGGGTGACAACCCGGCCTGCCAGAGTTCCTGATGCAAAGTCGGCCATGCGGCATAAGGCAGCATCCGTGAGAGACAACGCCTGGCCGTGCTCATCGGCCGGTCTTCCGTTTAAGACCGGCCTTCGGTTTAGGGATGGCCCTCGGTCTGGAGCGGGTCTTCGGTTTACGGCTGGTCTGGCGGTTGAACGCCACCTGCGCCACCGCGCGGGTTTCTGCACGGTCCTCCAGCACGGAAGTGTCGAAACGCCGAGCCGCCGCGTCTCCCTCCAACCCGGTGTAGCAGGCGATCGTGACCTTCAGGCTCTTATGACCCAGAACCCGCCGCAGGGTCTCGTAGGCACCCGGGTTGCGGTTCAGGAACACCCAGGCAGCGAAGTGCCGTAAAAGGTGCGCGTTGATTTTGAGGCCGAGTTCCTGCTCGACCACGTTGCACAGATTGATCGCCAGTTCATGGGCGGACCGGCCGGCCAACCCGGGTCCCGGGAAGAGAAAGCGATTGCCGGGCGCGGCGAGGAGCGGGCGATAATCCCGCAGATAGCGTTCGATCAAATCGCCGGTCGGCGCGGCCAGCGGCCACTGCAGGCCCTCGCGGCCCTTCATCTCCGAGGCGGAGAGAAAGATGTGCGACACCGGCTGGCGGGGGTTCAACCACTGTAGGTGCTTATCGAGGCGCAGGCTGGCCAGATTGCTGCGTCGCATGGGGAAGGTCAGCAGGATCTCCAGGGCGACGGCAATGGCGACCAGGCGGGCACTGGCGAGCGGGGTCAGGGCGATGGGCGAGGCGCGGCCAAGAAGTTTTTTCTTTTTGCCGGAACCGGTGGTGTTCCCCTCCGCCCGCCTGACGAGTTCCTCGGGGAAGTTAAGCAGCATGGCCCGCGGTATCTCCTGAATGAGCGGCCGCAACCGTTCCTGATTCTTCTCGGTCATCCCGAGTGACCATTTGGGCCGGGCGGCCGCGGCCCATTTGCTGATCCGCGCGACCTCGGCCTTCGGCAGGCGGCAATGGTAGCGGGCGACCTGCCGCAGGCACTCCAGAATGCCGGAGACCTGGCTGTTGGGAGCGTGTCCGTGGCGCTCGCGATAGAAATGGCGGATCGCCTTTGGCCGTTCCGGGGGCGTCACCAGATCGCGCAGGGAGCCGATGTCCGCGATGGACGTGCCTTGCAGGACGAGTGCCGCCGCCGCCCGGCGCAGCTGATCGAGCCGGCCGCTGATCGTGCGCGGTCGCAGTGGCCCCCCTTGCCGGCGGACGGCGTCCTCCTCGAGCACGTCGTCGTCGTAAATCTCATCCTCGTCACCGGCTGCCAATCCATCCGCGAACCCCTTGACATCGGCCTGAAACGTGGCCGGATAATCGGTGAACGGCAGCGTATACTGCCGGCGCATGCCCGGGCGGACGAGTTCGATGGCCGGCCAGCCGGCGATGTGCTGACTGGCCCAGTTCCAGTTGGAGGCGCTCTTGCGGGCACGGTCCGCCGGATCGCGGTAGATCGTCCGGGCATGCGACCACATTTCGAACGCGGTCAGGCTGTCCGGTAAGACTGCCTCTGGCTCGATCCCCGAGACGCTGCAATAGCCGATGAAACTGATCAGGGCGGTCTGGCGGTAGCCCTCAAGGGCCGCGTAGAGGGCTTGCCATGCGTTGCTGAGGCCCTGAGCGCCGGGCAGTTCCGGCGCGTGCAGATCCATCCGCCGCATGATGAAGCGGGCGTTCCCGCAGATCCGGCCGTGCCGCTGAGCGGTGAAGCCCCACACCGCCGGCGCGCGGCGGAACAGTAGGGCGTTCAAATTCTCACAGCTCAGCACGATCTCGTACTCGGCCAGTTCGCAGATGCGTGCGAGACCGGAGATGGAGGCGGCCAGGTCGCCAAGCTTCTGCTTGGAGAGATCGGTCCATCCGGCGATCGCGGCACGGGCATCGGCGAGGGTTGGGCCCGCAGCCGGGACGGGCAGTGCGGCGATCGGGCGCGCCGGCGGTTTAGAAACAGTCATTTATGTCTCTCCTGAGAGCTGATTGGAAAGGAACAGCATATGCCGGAAAATAGTATAGGCATGTCCTATTCTAACTGGCAATTTGAGTAGAACCTGTTTGAACTATTTAAATTATCACATTGATTTATCGACAAGTTTTCTGACCTCCGATGGGCGATAAAACACGGATCGGCGGGTGACCCGGATAGCGGTCAGCAGGCCTTTTACTCGCCAGTTCCAAATCGTTCTTTCAGTGACGCCAAAGAACCGGGCGACCTCCAGGCTGGTCATCAACGGCGGCTCCGGCGCACCGGGCGCGGTGGGATCCATTGCCGCGCCAGCGGCGGCGACCGGCAGCGGAACCGGCGGCGCGGTGTTGTCGGGGCCTGGCATCGCCGCGTAGGGCTGCGGGTGCGTCCAGGCCCCGCGCACGGGGTTTCGGAGGGTCGGCATGGCTTCTCCTTGTTTCAACAAATCCCGTCACAAGAGAGCGGCGGATTCATGTGCAAGCCCTCATCTGTGGGTGCCGGCGATTTTTTTCGGGATCTTGCTCGGCGGCGGCTGGCAGCAGCTCGGACACGATCGAGGCACGGGCCCCAGGGGGAAATGAGGCGGGGTATTTGCTGCACGAAGGGGGAGCCAATTGACTGCTCGCTGACCATCCCCGCCCGGCCAGGGAAAGTGTCGGCATACCGGAGACATGCCTTCCGCTGTCACCGGCGGGACAAACCGACCCGTTCCTCGAAGGTGATGGCCGGAAGCGTCCTGAGGATTCGCTCACTTCAGGGTTGTTCCGAATCGGCAGTCTGTGAATGAAATAGGAACACGGAGCGGAAACTTACGGAGGTCCTTGCGGTGATCGACATGAGCGGCATTCAACCATCACCCTTGGATACCTACGGGGCCGGGGGCGTGCGGTCATGAGCGGCATAACCGACGGGAAGCTGGCGGATTGGTTCTGGGGCGTTTCCTATGACGGGCGGTACGAACATTTCAGCCAAGCCAAGGCCAAGCGCAGACGTGCCGGCCGGCGGAAAGCCCGGGACGCGGGCGCGGCGGCGCGGAAGCAATTGTCTCTCAAAGCCGCGCATATGCGTTTGCGCGCCCGTTATCAGGCCGAGGCGGCGTCGCTGACCTGGTGGCGCTTTATCGAACGAATGCGTCATATCGATCGGGATGCCGCAGCCATTTATCGGGATGAGTGCGCGATCGCATGGCGGACGCGATGGCAGTCGCAGGCGGCTGCCCGAAAGGCAGCCGTTTCGGAGCGCTCCCAAAATGGGTTTAAGTGGCCCGGCGGCGCGGTAGGGGGCAACGGCGGCTACCAGACGGCGCCCTTGCGCTATATCGGACTGGTCTCTGATCACCACCCGATCCTGCGGTGTTTTGTTTCCAAGCTGGCGAGCGGCCGACGCCTGATCTGTGGCGATGATAAGGCTTCCGCCGACCATGCACCCTACGGCAGCAAGCTATTGGGATGCGATGCAGCCTATATCGAAGGCCTCAAAACGATGCGGGGCTTCCTGCGCGTTGAAATCGACCGCTCGCTGTCTTTCGAGGACATCGCCACGGCCTGCCAGACAGCGGGTATTCCTCAACCCAATATCGCGGTCGGCTGGATGGATGCGGCCGGATCGGTCTGCAATCCTCATTTGATCTGGCTGCTGAATGACTCTGTTGCCTTTACACCCCGCGGCAGGCTGGTGTTCCAGAACCTTTTCCGAAGGGTTCTCAAAGGGCTCACAGCGGCTTTGCTGCCCTGGCAAGCGGATCCCGGCAGTATCTGCAACAGCATGCGGGTGAAGAACCCACTTTCTCCGTTATGGAGCAGGCACATTTACGCGGAAGCGGCCTATTCCCTCGCGGCCTTGCGGGGTTGCGTCGACATGACGGTCAGCCTGCCCAAGGCAGGATCAGCCGTGGTTCCCGGCTTGGACCATTCGGACCTGGAGGTATCGGCGGGTAGCAACACGGTTTTCCGATACCTGGCGACCTGGGCCCAACAGAACATTCGGTTGGCGCGTGATGAACAAGAGATATCCCAAGACGAATGGGGAGCCATGGTCGAAGCGCAGGCTTGGGAGTGGCTGCACCAGGCTGCGCATTCACGGGATCATGGCCGGGACGGTGCTTCCCGCAAATTGCGTGAGCTATCGCGCCGGGTCGCCGACTGGACCTGGTCGAAGTTCAGGCCGGCCCAGACCGTTGGAGCGCTGCCGGCGGCGGAGGTTGCGGTTCGCCAGGCGGCAGCGGGGCGCGCAACTAGCGTAAAGCGGGCGGCGGGGTCGCGGGCCAGCATCCTTGCGGCGGCTCTGGCTCTGCGAGCCTTGGGTCAAGGTGTGACACAAGCGGCGGTATGGACCGCCCTGAGCGATGGTGGCACCGCCCTCAGCCTGCGTACCGTAGAGCGACACTGGAAGACGGTGACAGAGAGGCTGAACCGGGCGGCCTGATCGTTATGGGGGAACCGATTGTAAGGCGGAGGCGGTTCGAAAGCGGCCCGCATGACTAATATTGCTAAATCGAATGGACCGCCGCGCATGGTGTACATCCAGTTAGTCAGGGTATTTTACCCTCACAACCCATCAGGAGGATAAGCAATGGCCTCATAACGGGGCAGGCGCAGTTGAGGGGTAGTTCGCCATCTCTTTTTAACAAGGGGGAGCGCTTGTCGGGATGGCAGCCTCGTCAAACGTCCAAAAAAATGGCCGGCCTCGATTGGTTACAGCCCAGATGGCAAGTTGCAAAAGTGTCTCAATAAAGCGTTCTCACGTAGCCTCCGAGCCGCCGTAAACGTGTTACGACTGACCTGACCCGGCGAGGTCAGCGACCAGCTTGCACGCATCGAATCCGATAGCCTCGGCGATCTCGATCAGTTCCACGACGTCCAGCCGGCGCTCACCGGATTCGTACTTCGACACGAATGACTGCGGCCGCCGCAGGCGTCGTGCCACCTCCTCCTGCGAAAGGCCGGCGGCCGTTCGTCCAACAACCAATAACTCTTGAAGCCGTGCCTGGCGCGGCGAACGGCTGGAACGTGGCATGGGGCAAACCGTCAAGTGGTACGCCGCCAGCCCCATAATAACGCTTGGGAAATATCCCAAAATAGGATATTCGCCATCGAAACATCAACGGCGGATCATGCCCACTCTCAGGCCTGCTTGTTCTCGCTTTGGCGATCTTATGGAAGTTGTGTCAGACAACTCGGGGGATCGCGGGGCGTTGCGGGTTTGCAAGGGGCTGCGATTCGTTCGGGCGTGGCTGCAAGCCGCTTCAGGCCCGATAGCCCGATGATCCTGCGCGGCCTCGCCACCGACGCCGGCTCGCTGGTTGACCGTGCCGTCAATGAGAATGTCATCCGCTTGGCAGTGACCGGCCTTAGCCGTGCCGGGAAGACCGTCTTCATTACCTCGCTGATTGAGAACCTGCTGGCACTTGCCCGCCAGAAGGACACGCTGCCCAAGCTCAGCCAGCGCCTCTCCAAGCGTGGAACGAGCCGCCTACGCGACGCCACGATCCTGCCAGCCGGCATCTCCGCCCTGCCGCATTTCGATCAGGCGGCAAACCTAAACGGCCTCAGTGCCGCCGAGCCGGCTTGGCCGGAGCGCACCACCCATCTCGCCCAGATATCTCTCCTCCTGACCCTTACCCGCCGGTCCTTCATCGGCCAGAGGCTCGGCGACCGCCGGGTTCGGCTCGACATCCTGGATTATCCCGGCGAGTGGCTGCTCGACCTGCCGCTGCTGAGCCTGACCTACGCCCAGTGGTCCGAGCAGACTCTGGCCCTGCTGCGTCAGAGCCCGCGCTGCGAGACCAGCGCGGACTTCCTCACCTTCCTTACCAACCGCCGCCCGGGCGACCAAGACAGCGACGGACTCGCCCGGCAGGGACACCGGCTCTACAAGGCCGCGATCGAGGCATGCTGCGCCCAATACGGCCTGCGCTATCTGCAACCCGGCCGCTTCCTGTGCCCGGGTCCAATGGGTGACGTACCGCTACTCTGGTTTTTTCCGACCGACGTTCGCCACCCGCTGGTGCTGTTGCCGGGTAGCCTGATGAAACTGCTGAACGACCGCTTCGAGGCTTACAAGCGCGACATGCGCGCCACCTTCTTCGACACCCATTTCCGTGCCTTCGACCGCCAGGTGCTGTTGGTTGACGTGCTCGGCGCCCTGCATGCCGGCCGTGCCGCGTTCCACGACACCGCGCGCGCGATTCAGGACATCACCACGGCGCTGCGATACGGTAGCCATACAAGCCTCATTGCCGATCGGCTGGCCGGCAGCCGTATCAAGCGGGTGGTCTTCGTTGCCACCAAGGCCGATCATGTGCCGGCACTCCTCCGCGACAATCTCCGCTACCTGTTGCGCTCGCTGTCAGGTGAGGTCGAAAGCCGGCAAAATGCTGCCGGCGCAGCGGTCAGCTACCAGGTCGCCGCGTCGATCTGCTCGACCGAGGACGGCTCGGCTACACTGGATGGCCGGTCAGTGCATGTCGTCAAAGGACGGATCCTTGGCGAGGACAAAGTCCGCCCGTTCCATGTTGGCATGGTGCCCACTTCCATGCCGCCGGATGATTTCTGGAGCGAACGATTCTTCGAATTGCCACGCTTCCGCCCGCCGCCCATCGATCCCACCCCGGGCAGCGGGTTGCGGCATATCGGGCTCGACGTCGTGCTGGATGACCTACTGGGGGACCTGCTGTGACAGGCTATCAGCCGCGCTTCCTCGACGAGGAGCCGCTGCCGCCTGACCCGGCTACGGCAACGACCCTGCCGCCACCCGAGCGCTTGACTGAGCCTGTGCTGCTCGAGCCCGAGCCGGACGCGCCATCGGAATTGCGGAGCCCGTGGCAGCCGCTCGACCTGCCAGGTTCAACCACGCGCGGCGGCGGTGTGCGCTGGACGGTTTTCGGCATTGCCGTGGTACTCCTCGGGCTCACGGTGTTCTCGACGATCAGCTTCGTGCTCAGTCTGACCCAACGGTCCGTGGTTCTCGGTACCGCATGTGCGCTGACGCTCGGTTTAGGGATAGGACTGATTGGCTATGGGCTCGTCGGCGAATGGCGCGGCTATTGCAAGCTAAGACGGGTGGACCGGCTGCGGACCGCCTTTACAGGCCGCGCGGTCCCGCTCGAGGTGCTGCGGGCTGCAGCCCTGTCTTGGCTGGATGGACTGACTGCCACGCTGCCGGACGCGGAGGGCGCCATCCATGCGGTTCGCGCCGCGCTCACGACGGCCGAGATTCATGCGCTCCTGCGCGACCGCGCCGCCGCCCCGCTGTGTCAGGCTGCCAAGGGGATCGGCCGGCGTGCGGGCTTGCAGGCCGCGAGCCTGGTCGCGGTCACCCCGCACGCAGGCTGGGACGGTCTAATCGCGGGGTTGCGCGGTCTGTTGGTCATCCGCGAGGTCGCCGAGCTGTTCGGGGTACGGCCGGGGCTGGCCGTTACGGTGCTGCTCCTACGCAAGGTGGCCTGGACCGCGGCTGGCATCGCCGGGGTTGACCTGTTGTCGCAGAGCCTCGCCAACTACGCGTTGCACGCGATGCCTGTCACCAAGCACATTGTCGAGGCGGTGCCAGGCGGCAGCATAGCCGCTTTACGGCTTTACCGGCTGGCCAACCTCGCCGCCAAAGCCTGCTGTCCGGTCGCGAACCGGATCGGGTGACGAACGCTTGATGGGGCGGCGCGCTAACCAGACCGGGCAAGCTGCCGAGGCACGCGTCGATGCCGAGTGCCGCATCTTTTAATCCCTCACTCCGGAAACGGTATGCCCATAATTCAAGAATTATGCACCAAAATTGGGACGTTGGAACTTAAGGGCTTTTCTGGTGCATTAATTAGGTGCATAATAAATCCATGATTTACGGGTATGCACGAGTTTCGACCGACGGCCAGAGCGTTGACGCTCAGGTGCGGCAACTGACCAAGGCCGGATGCGAAAAGGTGTTCCGCGAGACGGCAAGCGGAGCCAAGACCGACCGCGCCCAGCTTGCCAAGGCGCTTGCGATGCTAGAGGCCAATGACGTGCTGATGGTGACGCGGCTCGACCGCTTGGCGCGATCGACGCGTGACCTTCTCAACACCCTTGGCACGATCAACGACCGCAAGGCCGGTTTCAAATCCCTTGGCGACGCATGGGCGGACACGACCACGGCGCACGGTCGGCTGATGCTCACCGTGCTGGGCGGGCTGGCCGAGTTTGAGCGGGAGCTGATCCGTGCCCGCACCGGCGAAGGCCGCGAAAGGGCCAAGGCCCGAGGCGTCAGGATGGGACGGCCGCCGAAGATGACACCGCATCAGATCAAGGAAGCCCTTCGCCGCCGGGACGCTGGCGAGCCGATGCGTGACATTGCCCGCACCTACAATGTCTCCCACAGTACGATCTCGCGGCTCGCGGCATGAGCGGGCAATTTCGTTGAGGCTATCGTCAGTGATGGTGCTTTTCCCAAGAACCGGGTGCGGTGCTGCGCCAAAAATTCGTCCAGGCCGGGTCGTTTGCTTCCGGCAGTGAACTGGATGTTAAATCGCCCTGCTCGCTTTTCACGGTCGCCACTTAACTTCTGGAACATCTTTGAAAAATGTGTCCAGGACGCTGTGGGGAGCTACACGGTTTCTTTAAAAGGGAGATTGAAATGGCCAAGGAACTCGATGCGTACCGCGCAGGACTGAAACGCGATTTTATCAGCAATCGGGGCTATTGGTCCGAGCAGTGGGATAGTGTGCTGGAGCTGTCGCCAGATTATTTCGAGGCATATACAAACCTGTCTTCGGAGCCTTGGAAGACCGGGACGTTGTTACCGAAGGTGAAGGAATTCGTTTACATCGCCATCGATTCGGCAACGACGCACTTATACAATACGGGCACCCGCATCCACATCGCC
Organism: Rhodopila sp.; assembly: GCA_025355085.1. Lineage (GTDB taxonomy): Bacteria > Pseudomonadota > Alphaproteobacteria > Acetobacterales > Acetobacteraceae > Rhodopila. The sequence goes on along the minus strand of JANXLQ010000099.1, from coordinate 1,661 downwards.
AATGCGCTGCGCCATGGAGCGACGCGGGACGAGTTGGTGGAAGTGCTCATGATCGCCTCCGTTCTCGGCATTCACACTATGACGGACAGCCTGCCGATCATGACCGATGTGTTTGCGGCGGCGGGTAAGGACCTAAAGCTGAGCGAACGCAAGCTCTCCGGCGAGCAGGAGGCGATCAAGGCGGATTTCATAAAGAACCGTGGCTTCTGGCCGCCTGTGTTCGAACCCATGCTGCATTTTGCGCCTGGTTACTTCAAGGCATATACCGATCTTTCCTCCGCCCCATGGAAGCTTGGCGCGCTGGAGCCAAAGGTCCGGGAATTACTGTATGTGGCGATCGATGCCTCCACGACGCATCTCTATAACCAAGGCACAAGGACGCACATGACGAACGCGGTGAAATACGGGGCAACGGCGGAGGAGATCATGGAGGTGCTCATGCTCACCTCCTGCATCGGCGTTCACACGATAACGGAAAGCGTGCCAATCCTGATGGAGGAACTCGCGCGCCACGAGGCAGCGCGAGCGCAGGAGAAGGTGCGGTAGTCGATCGCTGCCACTGGACGAAACTGCGACCCTAGAGGGAGACTACCCGATCCCCGCTATACTATTGATAACATACTTTATCGAGAGTCGGCCGCACGGCAGTAAACCTGTCCCGCGCGGTCGACTCCCGACTGCGATCACCGAAGGTGTCAGCGTGCTTCGGTCCAGCTTTCGGAGAAAGCTAACGCGCAGGTGCTGAACGGTCTGCCCTCGCGCTGGGCGGGAAATGGGCGGCCCTTCGCCTGAACGCCATTGATCGTCAGGCGTGCCCCGAGCGCTGGTATCAGCACTGTGCAGACACCGTACTTGCGTGTTGGGGGAGGGCCGGGATGCGTATGGATCAGCAATGGGTCACCGATATCGTACCAGGTAAGCGCGATTTCCTCATCGTGCGATACCGCCCGCTCGGTCCAGAAATCCCGTGCATCCCCCGTCTTGTCGAACGTCGCGTCGATAACCGGAATCGCGATGTCTGAAAGTTCGTCGTTGAGCATGCCCTGGACGGTCATCTGCAGCCAGCGCGCCATGGCAATGTTGTCTGAATAGATCTTCCACCGGTCCTCGGTCAGGTCGCTCTTCAGGTAAAGCACATGCCCGGCGCCGGCGGGCGAGACCAGGATGCGCCAGAAACTTGCGTTGCTGACGATTACGCCGCCCTCGCTTTCGCTCAGGCGGATGAAGGGGTTTTCGCCGGTCAGGATTATTCGGTTTGGATCGAGGGACATCGGAATTCCTGAAATGGGTGGCGTTCGCCGAGCCTACCGGTCATTCCGTGCCGTATGCAATTGGGATGGGCGGTGCTTCGGGCGGGTGTCACGGGGCTCTCGCCTAGCCGCTGCGGCGTTTTACCTTACTCGGCGGTTATATTCGATTATCACGCATGATAACGCCCTTCATCATGGGCCGGAAGGCCCATCCGTGCGAAAACGTACGCTAGCGTATTGCACGTAATGTTGTAGGGTTGGGTTGGTGAGGGTCTGCACCCCGCCTGGCCGAGGCTGTCAGCGTCCTCTGCATGTATTGCACGCAAAGTGATCCCCCGCGTTAGACCCCCCGTTTGCTGCGTGCAATACGCCGAACCAAATTGCGACATGGCGTGCAATATGAGTTGCACG